>JAFNUO010000056.1 GCA_017383985.1 Clostridia bacterium
CATCGATTTTCATTGCGATTCCTCCTTGTCAAATTCTTATTTATCGGTTAGTTGTATTATAGCACAACTTGACTAAGAAAGAAAGAGAATATTATAAACGTCCTTAGTTTTAAAAAAAACTAAGGGTGTTTTCATGTCTTGTTGTACTGTCATTTAGAGTACGACCCATAAAAAGGCGTCTCCCTTTTTTTATATTAAGTTTTGAAAACTATTGACAAATAATAACACTTCGTGTTACGATGTATTGCATAAAAGGAGGTATTGTATGGATATTCAGTTAAAGCGAGGGCTTTTGGACGTATGCGTTTTAGCGGCAATTAAAAACGAAGATTCATACGGTTATAAGATTATAAAAGATATGAAGCCGTATATTGGGCTTTCCGAATCGACGCTTTATACCATTTTAAAGCGCTTGGAAACGGCAAATATGCTTACCGTTCATACCGCAGAGCATGGCGGCAGGCTTAGAAAATATTATCACATTACCGACGACGGTTTAAAACGTATTGAGGATTTTAAGGACGAATGGAAAGAGATTTTATCTATATATGAATTTGTAACTAAGGAGGACGGCAATGAATAAACAGGAATTTTTTGAACAGTTGCGTAAGGGATTGTCCGGATTGCCAAAGGATGATATTGAGGAACGCTTGACCTTTTATAAAGAAATGATTGAAGATCGGATTGAAGACGGACTTTCGGAGGAGGACGCGGTTTCGGCGGTAGGCGAAGTTAATGAAATTGTCTCGCAAATAGCGGCAGATATTCCTCTTACCAAAATTGCGAAAGAAAGGATAAAAATTAAAAGGCGGCTGAGTGCGGGAGAAATTGTACTCCTTGTTCTCGGCTCTCCTATATGGCTTTCCTTAGGTATCGCCGCATTTGCCGTAATTCTCTCGCTTTACATTTCCTTGTGGGCTATAATTATTTCCTTATGGGCGGTTTTTGGCTCGCTTGTCGGCTGTGCTTTTGGCGGTGTACTTGGATGCGCCGTTTTGGTCGCAGGAGGTAACGGGGCTTCGGGCGTTGCCATGGTTTCGGCAGGAATTATTTGTGCAGGGCTTTCAATCTTTATGTTTTATGGGTGCAAAGCGGCAACAAAAGGCAATTTAATACTTATAAAGAAAATAGTAATATGGATTAAGAATTGCTTTATCAAAAAGGAGGAAGCGTAATGATAAAGACAACAAAAGTATGGCTTATTATAGCCGCCTCCCTTGTGATAATTGGTTTTATTATTTTTACGGGAGTAATGACAACGCTTAAATGGGATTTTACAAGGTTGTCAACGTTTAAGCTTGAAACAAATAATTATGAAATCGGGCAAGAGTTTGACAATATTCATATTAAAACGGATACCGCCGATATCATATTTGAGTCGTCCGACGACGGAAAATGCAAAGTTGAATGTTATGATGAACAAAAAGCAAAGCATAGCGTCGCCGCAAAAAACGGAACTCTTTTTATTGAATTAAAAAACAACAAGCGTTGGTATGACTATATTGGAATCAATTTCGGCGGCTCTCCAAAAATTACAGTTTATCTTCCAAAAACGGAATACGCTTCGCTTTTTATTAGCGAAAGCACCGGAGACGTTAGAATACCTAAGGATTTCACGTTTAAAGATGTTGAACTTTCTTTAAGCACGGGTGACGTTAATTTTTGTGCGTCGGCCTCCGAGAAAATTAAAATAAAAACAACCACGGGTGATATCGGCATAGATAGCATATCTGCCGGCGAGCTTGACCTTTCGGTCGGTACAGGAACGGTGACCGCTTTGGACGTAAGTTGTACGGGTGAGGTTTCGGTTAACGTATCAACCGGTAAAGCATATTTGACCGATTTTAAGTGCAAAAGCATTATATCAGACGGAAATACGGGCGACATTTATTTAGATAACGTTATTGCCGAAGAAAAGTTCTCGATTAAAAGAAGTACAGGAGACATACGATTTAACGGCTCAGACGCCGCAGAGATTTTTGTAGAAACCGACACAGGAAACGTTACAGGCACATTTCTTACCGATAAGGTGTTTATTGCACAAACCGATACGGGCCGCGTCGACGTTCCGAAAACAACAAGCGGAGGCAGATGTGAAATTATTACCGACACGGGAAATATTAAGATATCGGTTGTATAATTGTTATCAATAAAACACGTCACTAATTAAATAAAAAAACAACCGGCAGACCATATCGGCTTGTCGGTTGTTTGTTTTTTATTTTATCCGTTAAAATATCGTAATAAAAAAAGCGGACTTTTTAGTTTATTCGGAAACAATCGCTTCGAAAAGCTCGTTTATACGGGAGGTTTCGCCCTTTAAGTAAAGCCAGCCGAACAGGGCCTCAAGTCCCGTCGCCATATTATACTGCATAACGGTGGCGCCTTTCGGAATATGCTCAACCTTGGCGTTTTTTCCTCGGCGGTAAGCCGCCGCTTCGTCTTCGGTAAGCAACGGCAGGATTTTTTCCACCGCCGCCGACTGAGACACGGCGTTTACAAGCTTTATTGACTCGGCGTGCAGCTTTTTCGATTGGCGGTTAGCCTTTTTAACAAGGCGTTCCCTTACCAAAAGCTCAAAAACGGCGTCGCCAAGAAAAGCTAAAGTTAAAGGGCTTAACTGATTCGGATTTTCCATTATATCACCTTACGGCACGTAATCAAACTCAACATCATAAATGCTGACTGTGTCGCCTTCCTGAATTCCCGCTTTTTGAAGCGCGGCCAAAATTCCGCTCATGCGAAGAACTCGCTCGAAATACTGTAACGAGTCGTATTCTTCGGGATTAATGGTTTCCATGACCTTGATGAGCCACGGAGCCTCGACAATATAAACGCCCTCTTCAACGCGAACGCTAAAGTCGCGGTCGGTTTTCTTTGAATAATCAACCTCGGGTTCGGGCTCGGATTCGTAAACCTTGATAGGCGGCAATTTTGCTAGCTGTTCGGCGACAAAGTTGATAAGCTCGCCGGTACCCTCGGAAATAGGAGCCATTATAGCAAAAAACGGTATTCCCTTTTCGTCAAAATAGGCTTTAAGCTCGGCAACATGCTCGTCGTCGGTAAGGTCGCATTTATTAGCGGCGACAATTTGGGGGCGTTTTGCCAATTCTTCGTCAAAAACGGCAAGCTCCTGATTAATTTTTTCAAAATCTTCAATCGGGTCTCTTCCTTCGCTGCCCGACGCGTCGATTACGTGAACAAGTAATCGGCAACGGTCAACGTGACGCAAAAATTCATGGCCCAGGCCTATCCCCTCGCCTGCGCCCTCGATAAGGCCGGGTATATCGGCCATTACGAACGAGCTTTCCTCGCCCATACGCACTACGCCGAGGACAGGCGTTAAGGTTGTAAAATGGTAATTCGCAATTTTTGGCTTCGCTTGGGATACAACCGAAATCAAAGTCGATTTTCCTACGTTAGGAAAGCCGATAAGTCCAACGTCGGCAAGAAGCTTAAGCTCAAGGCGAACTTCAAGCTCTTCGCCGGGGGCTCCCGCTTTTGCGAAACGGGGAGTTTGACGGGTTGAGGTGGCAAAATGGATATTACCAAAACCGCCCTTGCCGCCCTTGGCAAGAACAAAGCTATCCTTGTCCGACATATCAACAATAAGGCGGTTGGTTGCGTTATCGTAAACAACCGTACCGCGGGGAACCTTTATCGTAAGATTCGGCGCCCATTTGCCGTAGCAACGGCCTCCGCTTCCCTTTTGGCCGTTTTCGGCAAAGTATTTACGCTTGTAACGGAAATCGGAAAGGGTAGATAAATTATCGTCTACCTCCAAAATTACGTCGCCGCCTTTTCCGCCGTCGCCGCCGTCGGGGCCGCCCGAAGCTACGTATTTTTCACGGTGAAAGGTTACGGCGCCGTCGCCGCCGTTTCCCGCTTTTACAAAAATAGTTGCAATATCTGCAAACATAATAATCCTCCAAAAGAAAAATCTCGGACATAGTATGCCCGAGATTTTTTAAAGCCAATAATTAATTACTGCTCAACAGCGTATACGCTGACTCTCTTGCGTCCGCCGCTGTATGTTTCGAACTTGACTTTACCGTCAATCTTGGCAAAGAGGGTATCGTCAGAACCGCGTCCAACGTTGTTACCCGGATGGAAATGAGTTCCGCGCTGACGAACAAGAATGTTGCCGGCAAGAACCGACTGACCGTCGGCACGCTTTACGCCGAGACGCTTGGACTCAGAATCACGGCCGTTCTTTGTAGAACCCATACCTTTTTTATGAGCGAATAACTGAATGTTGATATTAAGCATTGTGTTGCACCTCCATGTTAACTGCAATATAATCGTCGTATTGCTCGGAAAGTCCTTCTAAATGGGCTTTGAAGCCTTGCAATACCGCTTGTGATGACTCGTAGGGCTTAGATAACTTAAGTCGCATGTTTCCGTCGTCGACCGAAACCTCGGCGTCGTTACCGATAAAGTCGGTAATCGTGTTCGCCGTAAGGTATGCGGCGCTTGAAACAGCGGAACAAACCAAGCGACCTTCTTCGCTATCGTAATCGGTCGTATGGCCGATTAGCGAAAAACCGAGCAAATGCTCGCCGTTATGGTAAAATATAGCCTTGGTCATAGGTTGAAACTTAGCTTATGCGTTGATAGTTTCGATTTGTACTTTGGTGTACGGCTGTCTGTGACCGAGCTTACGTGAGCAACCCTTCTTCGGCTTGTAGGTGAAGACAGTAATCTTCTTACCCTTACCGTTTTTGAGTACCTTGCCGGTTACTGTGCAACCCTCAACGTAGGGAGCACCAGCCTTGAGACCGTCTTCGCCGCCTACTGCGACAACCTTATCAAAGGTAACGGTTTCTTCTTCAGCGACATCCAGCTTTTCGATGTAGATAACGTCTCCGTTTTCTACCTTGTACTGTTTGCCTCCGGTTACGATAATTGCGTACATTTCTTTGGCACCTGCCTTAATTATAGACTCGCTACTTAGGGGCGGAGGTTTCCCTCACTTTTATTAGCCCGTAATATGCGGCTTTAACAGTCTAACACAAGGCATGCAAAAAGTCAAGCAAAAATTATTGAAGATTTCGCATAATAATGTATAATATAATAAGAAAAACACATTTACGCGTTTTGGTTAACCGATTATTCATTATTTTAACCGAAATGCTGTAACAAAACAAGGGTAAAATAAAGTATAATACTTTAATTTTCGGAGGATTATTAAATATGGATAGAAAAATTATAGTCGCCGACGACGAGCAGGCGTTAAGAGAGCTTGTTGCCGATTATTTCGAGGCCGAGGGTTACACCGTTTTGCAGGCCGACGACGGCGACGTTGCCGTTTCACTTATGGAGGAAAACCCCGACACCGACGCCGTTATAATGGACGTTATGATGCCCGAGCTTGACGGGTGGGCCGCTTGCCGAAAAATACGCACCTTTTCAACCGTACCCGTACTTATGCTTACGGCAAGAAGCCAGGAGTTTGACCAGTTAATGGGCTTTGAATCGGGCGCAGACGATTACGTTACAAAGCCCTTCTCCCCCGCCGTTCTTGTAAAGCGCATTGACGCACTTATACGCAGGGCAAGCGGCGCCACCGTAACCGAATCGGGGCTTAAAATTAACGCCGAGGCGTACACCGCCTCTATTGACGGGGTTTCACTTGACCTTACGGTAAAGGAATTTGAATTATTACGCATGTTAAACGATAATAAGGGCAGAGTTTTTACCCGAGACCAGCTTTTGGACGCCATTTGGGGCTTTGATTATGACGGCGATATCCGCACCGTAGACTCGCATATTGCAAGGCTAAGGGTTAAGCTCGGCGAATACGGCAACGCCCATCTTAAAACTATTTACGGAGTTGGATACAAGCTTGAAAACTAAAGAAAAAAACAAAAGCCACAAGCTTTGGCGAAGATTGTTTGCGAACATTGCGTTCGTATTCACTCTTATCACCGCGCTTATAATTTTGGCTAACGGCGCCTTGCTTGACAATTACTTCGAATGGCGCGAAAAAAAGATACTTTACGGTTGCGCTAAAACGGTAACCGAAACACCGCTTGAGGACAAAAAAGCGGCGGCTTCGGCCTTTCAGCAGATTGAAAACAACCACAACGTAACCTTAGTCATTTTCCGATATGACAGCGTAATTTACTCAACGGTAAGAAGAGCAAATTTTGGCTATCAATCTGGTATGACCGGCTTTGATATGCTTTTCGGCGAATTTGGCCACGGCGGTTACACAAGCGACCTTGAGGAGTACCGAAACGGATATATTTACAACCTCTATCGTCCCGACTATAACATGGGTTACATGGTTTACTCGCTTGAGTACAGCGACGGATATACGGTTCAGGTACTTATTGAAAGAACGTTAATTGAGCAATCGTCCAAAATCGCCGGCGAATTCGTTATGTTCATATCAGCGATAGGTCTTTTTATCGCGCTTATTTGGTCGGTTGTATTTTCTCAAAAATTTGTAAAGCCGATTTCCGACATGAATAAAAAAGCCATTAAAATGGCCAACCTCGATTTTAGCAAAAAGCTTGATGTTGAGTTTGACGACGAAATAGGTCAGCTTGCGGGCTCGATAAACGAGCTTTCGGTCTCGCTTGACAAAGCGTTAACCGAGCTTAACGAGAAAAACGAGCGGCTCCAAAACGAAATTGAATTAGAACGTCGCATAGATTCCATGAGAAAAGGCTTTGTTGCCAACGTGTCTCACGAATTAAAGACGCCAATTTCGATTATTAAGGGATACGCCGAGGCGCTTGACGGCAAGTTGGCCGAAAACCCCGAAAAACGCAAAAAATATTGCGGAATTATTCGCGACGAAACCGACCGAATGAATCACATGGTAGTTGAACTTCTTGAACTATCGCGGCTTGAAGGCGGTTTGCTCCCCGATTACAAGGTTTACGATATTTCGGCGGCGGCCCAGCATATCGCCGACATTTTTACCGATTCGGCCGACAAAAAGCAGGCGGAAATTTCGGTTGAGGCGCCGAGCAGCGCCATGGTAAGCGCCGACGAAATTCTTATAGGCAACGCGCTGCAAAACCTTGTTTCAAACGCAATAAGCCACGTTAACGAAAAGGGCAAAATAAATATTAAGGTGGCAAAATCGCCCGCAGATAACGAAAAAATTCGCGTTTCCGTCTTTAATTCCGGCTCCATGGTTGACCCCGAAAACATGGAAAAAATTTGGGTAAGCTTTTGGCGCGCCGACAAATCCCATAATCGAAGCGAAGGACGTTTTGGGTTAGGGCTTTCGATTGTTAAAGCCATTATGGTAGCCCATTCCAACAACTTCGGCGTATATAACATAAGCGACGGCGTTTGTTTTTGGATTGAGCTTGATAAGGCGTTCGCCGACCCGATTCCTCAATTACCCGAAAAGCTTATGCTTAACGAAGCCGACAAGTAATATAGACTTTCGGTATGTCAAGCATGTACCTCTTTGCATATAATGGCGTGTACCATTAAGCAAAGGAGGTTTTAGGCTTATGGTTGTTATTTACACAGCAAAACCGGGCGACACGCTTTATGCTATCGGCGCACGATACGGATTGACTCCCGAAGCTCTTGCCCGTTTTAACCGTATCCCCGACCCAAACAGAATTACCGTAGGTCAGGAGATTTTAATCCCCGTCGGACCCACTCCAAACTATTATACGGTAAGGTCGGGCGACACGCTTTTTATCCTCGCCAACCGTTTCGGTACAACGGTTGATGAGCTTGTTCGTATTAACGAAATAAGCGACCCGTCGCTTATTTATCCCGGACAAAGGCTTAGAATTAAATAAGTTTTTAGGGGGTGTTTTCGGCACCCCCTTTTTTTATGATAATTGACAACCGACGCGAGTATGAATTATACTTATAAAATAAGGCGGTGATAAAATGAATGCGATTTATGAATTGCTTAAAAACGGCGCAAAAAATTATAGTGTTACAGTAGTTGACGAAATTAATTCGACCAACTCATATTTAAAGGATAACGCCGAAAATTTAAAAGACGGCGCCGTTATTATCGCAAAAAAGCAAACGGCAGGCAGAGGCAGACTTGGCCGAAGCTTTATATCCGAAAAAGGCGGACTTTACATGAGTTTGCTTATAAAACCGAGCCTTTGCGCGGAAAAATCGCTTTTTATCACCACGACTACCGCCGTTGCCGTTGCAAGAGCAATAGAAGCAGTTTCGGATAAAAAAACGGGCATTAAATGGGTAAACGACCTTTTTATCGACGGCAAAAAGGTTTGCGGAATTTTGGTAGAAAGCACTACAAATCCAAAAACAGGGTTGCTTGATTACGCTGTTATAGGTATCGGCGTTAACGTTTATGAGCCGGAAAGCGGTTTTGACGCCGAAATTAAAGACATTGCCGGCGCCGTTTTTGGAAAAAACAACGATAATGGCAACATTACAAGGCTTGCGGCGGAAATTCTTAATCAGCTTAGCGACCTTTTGGCCGAGCCGCATAGCAAAGAAGTTTTAAACGAATACAGAAATCGGTCAGTAGTTATAGGCAAAAAGGTTGACATAATTAAAGGCAGCAACACAGTTTCGGCGACGGTAATTGATATAGATGACGACGCCGCAATTATACTTGAATTAAGCAACGGAGAGGTTATTAAAAAAACATCGGGAGAAATTAGTATACGTTTATGAAAATCAAGGAAATAGTTGGCGCGGCTTTATTTTCGGCAATTATATGTATTACAGCGATTATTACAATTCCTATCGGCGCCGTACCGATTACGCTTTCTTTATTCGGCGTGTTTACGGCGGCCGCTTTACAAAAGCCAAAATGCGCGATTGTATCGGTTTCGGTTTACATAATTATCGGTGTCGTTGGGTTGCCCGTTTTTTCGGGGTTTGGCTCGGGAATAGGATATTTAATTGGGCCAACTGGCGGATTTATTTTCGCTTACCCTATCGCGGCGGCGATTGTTTCGGCGGCAAATTCACTTTTTAAGAAATATTACGTCGCTTTGCCCGTTTCGATGGTTATATCGTTGGCAATAAGCTATCTTTTCGGCGCGGGTTGGTACGCCGTCGTTACCGAAGTTAATTTTACGGCGGCCGTTTTGGTTTGCGTTTTGCCGTTTATTGTTTTCGATATTATAAAAATCGGGGTTTGTTTAGCGGTTGTGTTCGCCGTTAAAAAATCGCCGATTGAAAAGCTATTAAATGGATAATCATAAGCCGTCGAGAAAAAATCTCGACGGCTAAATTTTAGGTCAATTACTTAAATTAGTTGTTAAAATTGTTATTCTGCTTGTTTTCTTTCTTGTTCTGCTGATTGTTCTGGTTGTTATTCTGATTGTTGTTCTGGTTCTTGTTCTGGTTGTTATTCTGCTTGTTTTCCATTTTAAATTCACCACACTTTCATGTTGAATTATTAATATTTTGTCCCAAAGCATTTTTATTATTCAAAAACAGCATTGTATTTTGCATTAAAATTTGATAAAATTTAAAATACAAAGTTACAACCTATTGAACAGTTAAACAATTTATGGTAAAATATTTCGAGTAATTTTTACAAAAGGTGTGAAAACGTAATGTCAGGACATTCTAAATGGAACAACATTAAACGTAAAAAGGAAAAAACCGACGCCGCCAAAGCTTCGGTATTTACGCGTATCGGCCGCGAGCTTGCCGTTGCCGTTAAAGAGGGCGGACCCGACCCCGCAAGCAACTCAAAGCTTCGCGACGTTATTACCAAAGCAAAGGCCAACAACGTACCCAACGATAACATCGACCGCATGCTTAAAAAAGCCGCGGGCGAAACCGATAAGGAATACGAAGATATTATTTACGAAGGCTACGGCCCCAACGGCGTTGCCGTTATAGTTGAAACCCTTACCGATAACCGCAACCGCACCGCCGGTAACATTCGCCATTATTTCGACAAAAACGGCGGTAACCTCGGTCAAAACGGCTCGGTTATGTTCATGTTTGAGCGCAAGGGCGTTATCATCATGAACGCTGAGGGGCTTGACGAAGAAACGGTTATGATGGACGCGCTTGACGTTGGAGCGGAGGACTTTAACCCCGACGGCGACATTTTTGAAATCACCGCCGACCCCAACCAGGTTATGAAGGTTGCCGCGGCGTTACAAGAAAAGGGATATACTCTTGAATCGGCAGAAGCGGCTTATGTTCCCGCTACGACAACCGTTCTTGACGACGAGGAATCGCTATTTAAGATGAACCGTATGCTCGACATGATGGAAGAGGACGACGACGTTCAAAACGTATGGCATTCCTGGGAGCAGACCGAATAATTAGTTTAAACGTAAAAAAAAGACCTATCTTATGGGTTGTACTCTAAAGGACAGTACAACAAGACACGAAAACACCCTTAGTTTTTTTAAAACTAAGGGTGTTTATAATATTCTCTTTCTTTCTTTCTTAGTCAAGTTGTGCTATAATACAACTAACCGATAAATAAGAATTTGTAGGTGTGTGTAATGTATTTGAAATTAAGAGAATTAACTCTTAAAAATGAGATTTTACAAACATACGAGATTTACAAGCACTGTATGTTTATGCCGACCGAAGAAAAATTTAATAATAAAGTAGACCTATTCTTAAATGATAATTCTGTAAAAATCTTTGCTTGTTTTGAACAAGATAAGATTTCGGGTGTTATAGCAGTTTCTTTTATAGAGCAGAATAAAATCGAAATTATAGGCATTTCAGTAGATGTATATGCTCGTGGGAAAGGTATCGGTTCGTATATGATAAATCAAGTTATAAATAATTATGGCTTGTTATCTATATATGCTGAAACAGATAATGATGCCGTTGGGTTTTATCAGAAGAATGGTTTCAATATTATAGAGTTCTCCGAAACCTATGGTGCAGAAACTGTTGTTCGCTACAAATGCGAATTAACCAAATAATCAAATTCCAATTTGAAGGAGGCTATACTATGGCAAGCAATATTGTTACTTTTCTTGTAGGTGTTGTATGTATTGTTCTTGGAATTTCAAATATGCGAGGAAACATATCATCTCTTCATTCATATCACAGGAGTCGTGTTTCAGAAGAAGATAGAATACCATTTGGAAAACAAGTGG
>JAFNUO010000057.1 GCA_017383985.1 Clostridia bacterium
TCCTCGATCATTTTGGCGCGCTGTGCCGCCTCCGCCTTTTCCGCCTCGGCTTTTGACGCCTTTTCGCTGGCCGCCTGGGCGCTTGCCTTTAGAGCTTTAGAACGTGCCTCGGCGCGCTGTTTTAAGATATAGGTATTTGCCCAAAATACATTCGCGTTTGACAATTCAAAAGCAATATAGGGGCCGGCATGATACTTTTTATAAAGCTGCTCGCCTATAGCCCTTTGGGCGTCCCATGCCTTTTTCTCGGCGGCCGTCATGTTTGCAAGCTGTTTATTTTGTGTCTTTAGCTTGCTCTGCCAATCGCCTACCCAAATATCAAGATCATTTGCCATTTTAAAACCTATTTGTTACGGGTAGCAATAATATAGGTCAACAGGCAAGCGCCACCAACCAAAAGAATTTTATTTGTAGTGTCGGACGCCTTGACGGCCTCCGCGGCCGCTTGATCGACGCCAGTCGCCTGTGCGGCCTGTTCCAAAGCCTCTAATTTGGCCTCATATTCCGACTTTGCTTTTGCGGCCTCGCTGGCCGCGGCGCTGGCCCTCGCGCTTTGATCCTTTAACATTTGCTCGCGCACTTTGGCCTGTTCGATTTTATAAGCCTCGTCGATTTCGTCCTGGGTTACATATCCCTTTTGCTGGGCCAAATTCGTAAGCCTCTCAGCCGTCGTTACGGGTGTAAATTCTTTGCCCATGGACGTTACAAATTTAATGCTTTGACCCACCTGTTTTACAACCGGGATATTTGTTGACGCCAATTTATTGGCCGCCCAATTAACGGGCGTCATCAAAACGTCACCCACCTTTTTGATAGTGCTAAACGGGTTCCAGCCTAAAAGCTCGTCAAATTCATTTTTTACGGCCCCCCACGTCGGAGCGCCCAAAAGCTCGACGCCGGCGGCGTCGTTATAGCCCCACAACTTGCGGCCCATTTCGCTGGATCGACCGGGCGCGGCGTTTGCTTTTCCCTGGGAACGGATATAAAACAAAATTGGAGCATTGACTGCTCGCTGGGCGATAATAGCGGCGGCGCGCTTGACGTCGTTCCAGGCGTCGCCAAAAAGTTTTACTCCGTAATAGTCGTTTACGTTAAAAAGGTCCTGGATAGTCAACGGCGCGGCCGTTGCCGTGTCCTCGCCCTCAAATGTTGTCAAATACGCCATTTTTCGTTCTCCTGGGTATTAATCTATACTTTTAAAACCACGTTGTCAACGGTATTATTTTAGTAAGGTTCGAAAAATAGGGATATTTGCCCAAATATCGGGCGTTTTTCTTATAAGTCGCGTCTATAAAAACCCCGTTATCCAGCTGTAAAAATACATGGTGTAATTTTTTATCCGGTTTAGTCGAGCTTGCCACAAAACGGACGGGCCTCCCGTGCCCATGCCACCAGGCGGCGCACAATACAGCTTTATCGTCGCAATCTCGCGGACCGTAAGCGCCGTTTAGAGTATAGGCCGGCCGGCTCACGGTTTCGACGCCGGGCGGGTCCGGTATGTACGGGAGCGAACAAACATACCGGTAAAAGTCGATAAAAGGACGGTTCAACCACGGCCCCAAGTCCGTCCAATACAAACAAACCAAACGGGACATTTTAGCGCCCGTTTGGTTAACGTTATCTAACGGCCAAGTCTTTTGTATCATGACCGTAATATATATTTTTTGGCTAAAATTTCCAAATCTGTTTTTTTAGATCTTTCATTTTCTTTTTAGTCCTCTCGCTGTATTCCTGGGAGCTTACCGACGTTTCGGCGCGTTCCATACTCCCGGCCCCGCACCTGGGGCACGTTTGCAAAAATACGCGGACCTGGCCGGCCGGTTCGGTTTCGTTGTAGTAACATACAGGGCATTGATAAACGTCTAATTTCATTAATGCCCCCTTTAGTCCCAATAATGATTAACAAAAATATATTCTATTTCGTCAAAATTTATTGTCATTGTTGGGTTAGTTCCGCCCTGGGTGCTGTATTGTTTCCAGCATTTAAAACAGTTTACCACGATAACAGGGGCAAACTTGTAAAAATCTTTTGTGTTTAATGCGTTTTCACTACTCCCGCCCATAAGCGCGGGATCATCATAAAACACCAATATTTTAGCGCCGTCTTTATATACTGTTATACTATCCATTTTTACCCCCTACAGCCTTTTAAAATCAATTCATTGATCCAATACATTAAATTTTGAGCGTCCTCTATATCAAATAAAAATTTTGTCCCGCCATTCATATGTACTATAATAGACTGTCCGTTATTTGCTTTTTCCACAAAATCAATATATTCCA
>JAFNUO010000058.1 GCA_017383985.1 Clostridia bacterium
CGTTACGACGAAGCGCCGTCAAACATTACTCAAAAGATTATTGAGGAATCAAGCATAGACGACGAATAAGTTAAATAACAGCAAATCCGCATAGTCTTGACGGCTATGCGGATTTTTTTATCGGGATTATTTTAAGGGTTTTTGGGGTTTATCAAATGACGGGTTAAAGGCGTAGAAGTTGCGGTCGTTGAGCTTATCCTGAAGTCGGCGTAACGCCTCACCGAAGCGCTGGTAGTGTACTACCTCACGCTGGCGAAGGAACTTAATCGGGTCTCTTACGTCGGGGTCGTCGGCAAAACGAAGAATGTTATCATAAGTCGTGCGAGCTTTCTGCTCGGCGGCCAAGTCCTCATGAAGGTCGGTTATCGGGTCGCCTTTTGACTGCATATATGCCGCAGTATACGGCACGCCTGCCGCTGAAGCGGGATAAACACCCGTTGTATGGTCAACGAAATAGGCGTCAAATCCGCCCTTCTTTACTTCCTCTTCGGTCAAGTCGCGCGTTAACTGATGAACTATAGCTCCAATCATTTCAAGGTGAGCCAGCTCCTCGGTGCCGATATCGGTTAAAATAGCCTTAAGCTCCGGCATAGGCATAGCAAAGCGCTGGCTAAGATATCTTAGCGACGCACCAAGCTCGCCGTCCGGGCCGCCGTACTGGGTTGTAATCAGCTTAGCTAAGGTTGCGTTCGGTCGAGCGATTTTAACAGGATACTGTAATTTCTTTTCGTAAATCCACATCAGTCCTTTACCTCCCCTAATGACATCGGGCACTCGACATCCCATGGCCACGGATCTTTTACCCACTCAAAGCGGGTATCGCCGTACATATCAAAGGGTCTAATCGGGCCAAAGCGTCTCTCGTACTCTTTTCTTAAAGCGCGAGCCTTATCTTCATATTTTTGCATTGACATAAGCGCAGAACGGTCGTTCGGATGGGTGTCAAGATATATATGCATTTCCCATGCGGCAAACTGGGCACTTGAAAGTCTTCGCAAAAGCATTTCTTTTTCGCTTAACATTTTACCCCTCCAAAGCCTTTGACAACAAAGGGCTTATCAAGGTCAGGAAAAAGGGTTCCCTGACACAACGCATCTTCTTCGGTATAAACAACGTTTAAGGATTGGAGAGGAACATATGCCATAGCCAAAACCGCATTTTTAATCGGTTCGGCTCCCTCGTTGGGAGGGAGCATTCCGCATAAAGCTCCGTCCATATTATAATTTTTATTCAAAGCACAAATGCCTCTTTTCAAAGCATACTAAAGTCGTCCTTAATATAAGACAAACTTCAGTACACTATATGTCCAAAGGGGGATTTTTGTTAATTTGCTTGACAAAAGTATAAAAAAACTGTAAAATTCAAGTTAATAAAATAAAGTCAGTTAGGAGTTTCTTTATATGAAAATTAAAGCATGCTACAAGCTTCGCTCGGTTGCCGGCGAAAACATGGTCGTAAGCGTAGGTAACGACCCCGACGCTTTTAAGGGCGTTATCATGCTCAACGATACCGGCGCTTTCTTATGGAAATTGCTCGAAAACGGCACCGAAAAGGACGAGATGGTTAAGGCGCTTATCGCCGAATACGATATCGACGAGGAAACCGCATCAAAAGCCGCCGACAGCTTCATTGAGCAGGTTACAACCGCAAAAGTTTGCGAATAAAACTTAAATCCCGCCAAGAAATTGGCGGGATTTTTATATATAACTCGCTATAAAAAAATCAGCATAGCCGTTATGGCTACGCTGATTTTTGTTATTTGCTTTTTTTAATTTTTAGTTTCCGTTTGCGCCGAGGGTTACGGTAACGCTTCCCTTTGAGCCGTTACGGTAAATTCCAACGGCTACGGTGTCGCCGGGCTTTCGGCTATTTATGGCCTTTATAAGGTCGTTGTATCCGGTAATTTGGTCGTTTCCGAAGGAGATAATAATGTCTCCGCTCTTAATGCCTGCGTCTTCGGCGGGTCCGCCCTCGGTTACGCGGGCGACATAAGCGCCGCCGGTAAAGCTATTGTTAATTTCAACGCCGAGGTAAGGTGTTTTGTTAGACTCGCTGTTCATGCCGTTTTTAATAATATCGTTGCAAATTTCAACGGCGGTGTTAACGGGGATACAGAAGCCCATTCCCTCGTATCCGTCGGCGGAAATTTTTACGTTCGGGACGCCGACAAGACAACCCGACGCATCGACAAGGGCTCCGCCCGAGTTACCGGGGTTGATAGCGGCGTCGGTTTGGATAAGGGTCATTGTAACCGAGTCAACCGACAGCTTGCGGTCAAGTCCGCTGATAATTCCGCTTGTAACCGAGCCGGCAAATTCAATTCCGCCGGGGTTACCGATTGCGACAACCGTTTGGCCCAAAACAAGCTTCGACGAGTCGCCTATTTTTGCGGCGGTAAGGCCGCTTTTTTCAATTTTAAGAACGGCAAGGTCGGCGGCGGAGTTATAGCCGATTATCTTAGCTTCGATAGCGTTTTCGTTATCGTTGGCAAGGTAAACCTTAATTTTCGAGCTTAAAACGTTTGATTCGTAAATTGGCGAAACAACGTGGTAATTCGTAATAATATATCCGTCGGTTGAGTATACAACGCCCGAACCGTAGCTAACCGAGTCGGTCACCTGAGAATTTCCGCCGTAGCCAAAAAACGAGCCGAAAACGCTTTTAACCTGCATTTCAACTTCAATGCACACAACGCTTGGCGTTACGGCTTTTGCAACCGCCTCAACGGTAGTCATTTCAAGGTTTTGGGTGATAATATTGGTTTCGGTTGTGGTTGTCGAGCCCCCATTGTTGTTACCGTTTTTGTTGGCGACAATTGCGGTTACGGCCGAAATTGATGCAATACTGCTAATTACGGCGGCAAGTAACATACAAATTATAACGGTTGCAATCGAAACCGGTTTGCGCTCTTTTTTCTTTACCGGCGCAACAGGCTGAGCGGTATATACCGTCTGCTGCGGCGTAGTATGGCCGCCGTTGTAGTTATAATTCGGGCGGGTATAGTCGGGGCGCTGAGACTGGTAAGTGTACTGCTGTGAATACTGATAGGTATTGTTTTGCGGAGCGTTAGTAGTAGAAGTATTATCGGAATAAACCGAATCCTGAATAATTTGGTTGCTCGTGTAATTATACGACGGCTCTACGGGAGCATCATTTTTCGGCAATTCGGTTGAATTTTGTTCATTAAAACGGTCAAATTCGTTCATATGCTAAGTTCCTTTCTATTAATAAGGATATTTTTACGTTTATCCGTTGTCGAGTATCATAATAGTAATAATATGTTACTCCCCGTTATCAAAAATATGAATGAAGGGTAAACAAATAAGACAAAATTAATAATTACAGAAATATAACCACATAAATTCAGTATTAGGACTGGAAATTTTAATAAACATGTGGTATTATAAAGGTTGATAATGTGAATTTTTGCAATATTTTATCCCTTTTTTTAAAAGATAATACTTTTTAGGCGATTAGTCAACCTAAAAAATGACAATTATTTTTAAAAGGTTAAAATACTGTAACTTCATTT
This sequence comes from Clostridia bacterium, assembly GCA_017383985.1. Taxonomy (GTDB): domain Bacteria; phylum Bacillota; class Clostridia; order Oscillospirales; family Acutalibacteraceae; genus UMGS1976. The sequence goes on from JAFNUO010000058.1 coordinate 3,533, forward strand.
TTCAAAAAATGTGCTATAATTATTATTCAATAACATGTTAAAGCATTTTATCAAATCGGTTTCCAGGAGGCGATTTATATGGCCAACGATTTCGAACGACAAAACAGCGTTGACCGCACATCGGGCACCCGTCATTCGGGCGGATTCAGCACGACTTCATCGGGCAGCACCGGCTCGTCTAAAAGAACGTCAGGCATCGGCCGCCAGGCTCCGGCCTCTCGCAATTATTCGAGCCAACGAAACGCATCCGGCGCGCAGACGCCAATGCCCCGTCAACGCACTGTTTCTTCAGGTTACACCAACAAAACCGACAGCGCCAAATCCGCTGCCGCCAAAAGGTCGAAATCAAGCAACAAAAAAACCAAGAAACCCCAAACCAGGGCAAGACGCATTTTAGGTACCGTCGGCAAAATTTGTCTTTCGGTATTCCTTATCGGATTTATTGCGGCTTTCCTTGTTGTAGGCGCTTTCGGCATCTACATGTTCGGCTTTGTTGACGATTCCATTGACTTTAACCTTAACGACCTTACCGTTAACCAAAAGTCGATTATCTACGTCCGCGATAAAGAAAACCCTGAGGAATGGGTTATTTATCAAGAGCTGTTTAAGGAAAACCGCGAATGGGTTGACATAGAAAAAATGTCAAAGCACCTTCCAAAAGCATTTGTTGCCGCCGAGGACCAGCGCTTTTATACTCATAGCGGCGTTGACTGGAAACGAACCACCGCTTCCTTCGCTAACATGATTATCCCCTTCCTCGGCTCACAGCAGGGCGGTTCTACTATAGACCAGCAGCTTATTAAAAACCTTACCAACGATAACGACGTAAGCCCGATGAGAAAAATCCGCGAAATCATGCGCGCAAGAAAAATTGACGCCACCTATTCAAAGGACGTTATCATCGAGTGCTACCTTAACTACATTTACCTCTTCAACAACTGCTACGGCGTTGAGGCGGCGGCCGAATATTACTTTGACAAGCCGGCAAGCGATCTTAACATTCAAGAATGTGCGTCGCTCGCCGCTATCACCAAAGAACCCGCCTTTTACGACCCCGTTACCGAGATGGAAACTCACGTAAACCGTCGTAACTGGGTTATTACCGAAATGTGGAAGCAGGGATATATCTCCGAGGCTGAAAAAGACGCCGCTGTCGCTTCCGAAGTTGAACTCGTCGGAATTGCAGGCAAGCGCTACGACAAAATTCAGTCGAGCGGTCAGGACATGACCGAGGAGGAGGTTGCCGCAACCGAAGAGGCGGAGGCAGCCGAAGAGGAAGAAACCGAAGAAAAGGCCGAGGTTTTCTCCTACTTCACCGATACTCTTATCGACCAACTTGTAAACGACCTTGTTGAGCAAAAAGGCTATACTGCCGAACGCGCAGAGGACCTTATCTACACCGGCGGATACAAAATTTATACCACCCTTGATACCAATATTCAGGACAAGGTTGACGAGGTATTTACAACCGACACCTACTGGTCAAGAGTATATAACATTGACGATACTCCGACCGGCGGTATGACCATAATGGACTATGAAGGCCACGTTGTTGCTATTTGCGGCGGCAGAGGCGAAAAAACGGTTAGCCGTTCGCTTAACCACGCAACCGCCACACATCAGCCCGGCTCCTCCATGAAACCCGTTGGTATTTACGCCGCAGGTATCGAGGATAACCTCATTACATGGTCAACCCTTGTTAAAAATACCACCTTTAAGTACGGCGGAACAACCCTTAAAAACTACGACTGGTCTACCAGCGCGCCGGTTACCGTACAAAACGCGCTTGAGCGTTCGCTTAACCTTGTTCCCGCGCGTATCCTTATCGACTACGGCGAAGAAGAAGCGTACAACTTCGCAACCCAGCGTTTCCATTTAAGTACACTTGTCGAAACCGATAAAAACGTTTCCGGTATGGCTCTTGGCGGTAGCACCTACGGCGTTACTACCCTTGAGATGACCGCCGCATACGCTACATTCGGCAACGGCGGTAAATACTATAAGCCAACCTTGTACGAATTGGTTCTTAATTCAAGAGAAACTCTTGACAACTACAAGAACCCCGTTCTTAAATATAGCGGCGATTACGAGCAGGCTATCGGCGAGGACACCGCATATATCATGAACCAGTTGTTGCGCACCGTTGTTACCGGTTCAAGAGCTACAGCAAGCTACGCCAGTATGGGCGGTTGGCAGGTTATTGCCAAAACAGGTACCACGAGTAACAACCGCGACCGTTATTTCGTAGGCGGTACTCCGTATTACATTTCGGCCGTTTGGTTCGGTTGCGACCCGCCGAAATCCATGAACAGCCTTTCTTCGGGCGTTAACCCCGCGCTTAGACTGTGGAAACCGATATTCCAGCATATTCACAAAGACCTTGACAAAATTTCGTTCGTTCAAAGCAGCGAGGTTAAAACCGCTCGTTACTGCATCCATTCGGGACTTATTTCGAGCTCAAGATGTAGCGATTCTACACGAATCGGTTATTACAAAAAGAGTTATGCTCCCGTTTGTACCGGTAAGCATATTGCAATAGCGGGTGACGAAGAGGAAAGCTCAGGTACAAGCTCAGGTACCGGTTCCGGCGAGTCATCAACAGGCTCCGGCGATAGCTCAAGCGGCGATTCGAGCGGCACCGAGAGCGGCAACGAAAGCGGCGGTACAAGTAGCAGTGGCGGCACAAGTAGCGGCAGCACAACCACCGCAACTCCTACTCCGCCCGCCTCAAGCCAAGCCGAATAGGGCGGCCAAAGTCGACAAAATTATAATAAATATAAAAAAGAGGACGGTTCGTAGGCGTTGTACCCGTAAGGATACAACGCCAGTTTTATTCGCCTTGCGGCGAGTTATATTGCTAAAGCAGTGATGTTTGGGCTTCGCCCAAGTGGTATTCGCTTCGCGAGTTTTAGAGGCGAATAAAATATCACTAAAACTGTTAGGTTTTAATATCACTTTTGATTTATCAAA
>JAFNUO010000059.1 GCA_017383985.1 Clostridia bacterium
AAACTTGGCAAGAAAACAAGAATACGGAAATGAAAGTATCACATCGCTTAAAGGTGCCGACAGGGTAAGAAAACGCCCTGCGGTTATTTTCGGCTCCGACGGTATTGACGGCTGTCAGCATTCTATTTTCGAAATTATTTCTAACTCAATAGACGAAGCAAGAGAGGGTCACGGTAAAAAAATTATCGTAACCCGTTATCTTGATAACTCGGTTGAGGTTGAGGATTTTGGCCGCGGTATTCCCGTTGATTACAATAAAAACGAAGATAAAGAAAACTGGGAACTTGTATTTTGCGAAATGTACGCCGGCGGAAAGTACGATACCAACAACGGCGGAAGTTACGAATATTCCCTTGGCTTAAACGGACTTGGCCTTTGCTCAACCCAATATGCTTCCGAGTATATGGACGTTGAAATTCGCCGCGACGGATATTTATATACCCTTCATTTTGAACACGGCGAAAACGTAGGCGGTCTTAAAAAAGAGAAATACGAGGGAAGACAAACCGGCTCGAAAATCCGTTGGAAACCTGATATAAAAGTTTTCACCGATATTGACGTTTCTTTCGATTATTACGCGGAGGTTCTAAAAAGACAGTCGGTAGTTAACCCCGGCATACTTTTCATTTTACGTGACCAATACAGTGCCGCCGGTTTTAAGTCGACCGAATTTAAATATGATAACGGTATTTCCGACTATGTTGAAGAGGTTGCGGCCGATAACGCTATGACCTCTATTCAAACATGGTCTACTGAACGCATGGGACGTGACCGTGAGGACAAGCCCGAATATAAGGTTAAAATTAATGCGTCGCTTTGTTTTTCAAAAACAATTACAAAAAAGGAATATTATCACAACTCAAGTTTTCTTGAACACGGCGGCGCTCCCGAAAAAGCGGTCAGAAGCGCCTTTGTTTCCCAAATTGACGCTTATATTAAGCAAGTCGGGAAGTACACGAAAAACGAAAGCAAGATTACATTTAACGACATTGAAGAATGTCTTATTATCGTAATTTCGTCCTTTTCCACCCAAACCTCATACGAAAACCAAACCAAAAAATCCATAACTAATAAGTTTATTCAAGAGGCTATGACCGAATTTTTGCGTCATCAGCTTGAGGTTTATTTTATCGAGAACAAGGCCGACGCCGATAAGATTGCCGAGCAGGTGCTTATCAATAAACGAAGCCGTGAAAAATCCGAAAAAGAAAGACTTAATATAAAAAACACTCTTCAAACCAAAATGGATATGGCCAACCGAGTTCAAAAATTCGTCGATTGTCGTACCAAATCGGTTGAAGAACGCGAGCTGTTCATTGTAGAGGGTGACTCGGCTTTAGGCGCTTGTAAGCAAGCTCGTGACCCTTATTTTCAGGCGATTATGCCGGTAAGAGGTAAAATTCTTAACTGTTTAAAAGCCGAATATGACAAGATTTTCAAAAGCGAAATTATTACCGACCTTTTAAAAGTTTTGGGTTGCGGCGTTGAGGTTAAAACTAAATCGAACAAGAATTTGTCCAATTTTGATATTAATAATTTGCGTTGGAACAAGATTATTATTTGTACCGACGCCGACGTTGACGGATTCCAAATTCGAACCCTTATTCTTACTATGATTTACCGTTTAACTCCGACTCTTATTACCGAGGGTAAGGTATTTATTGCGGAAACGCCGCTTTACGAAATTAATACAAAGGATAAAGTATATTTTGCATATGACGATAAAGAAAAGGCGCAAATTCTTGAAAAAATCGACGGCCAAAAATACACTTTACAGCGTTCAAAAGGACTTGGCGAAAACCAACCCGACATGATGAACCTTACAACAATGAACCCCGAGACAAGACGTCTTATCAAAATCTTACCTTGCGACGCCGAAAAGACCGCAGAAGTGTTCGATATGCTTCTTGGAGATAATTTACAGGCAAGAAAAGATCATATTGCCGAGGTCGGATATCTTTATGTCGACGACGCAGACGTAAGCTGATTATAAGGAGAAAAAGACAAATGGCTCCTCGAAAAAAAGAACAACCGAAAAAGAAAAACGCCGCCGCTGACAATGCTTACATTGCCGGCGCCGGTGCAGTTGTTGACCAAAAAATTGTAGATACGCTTGAAACCAACTACATGCCTTATGCGATGAGCGTAATTATTTCCCGTGCAATACCCGAGATTGACGGATTTAAGCCCTCTCACCGTAAATTGCTTTATACAATGCACCAAATGGGGCTTCAAAGCGGTAACCGCATAAAAAGCGCAAATATCGTTGGTCGTACAATGCAACTTAATCCTCACGGCGACTCGGCGATATATGATACCATGGTACGTCTTTCAATGGGCAACGAGGCTTTGCTTCATCCGTTTGTTGATTCAAAGGGTAACTTTGGTAAAGCGTATTCACGAGACATGATGTGCGCCGCCTCGCGATATACCGAGGCTAAGCTTGCGCCGATTGCGGGCGAGCTTTTCCGTGATATTGATAAGGATACGGTCGATTTTGTTGATAACTACGACGCAACGATGAAAGAGCCTACGCTTTTTCCCGTAACCTTTCCTACCGTTTTAGTAAACGCAAATACGGGTATTGCCGTCGGTATGGCAAGTAATATTTGTCCCTTTAATCTTACCGAGGTTTGCAAAACCGAAATTGCTTATTTACGCGACGAAAATTGCGTAATTTCGGATACTCTTATTGCGCCCGATTTCCCCGGGGGAGGCAAGTTGGTTTATAATAGGGAAGAGTTAGAGAAAATTTATGAAACAGGCCGTGGTGGATTTAAAGTTCGTTCGGTTTATGAGTATGATAAATCGGCGCGTTGTATTGATATTACCCAAATTCCGCCTACAACAACGTCGGAGCAGATAATTGAAAAGATAATTGACCTTGCAAAAATAAAGAAAATTACCGAGATTAACGACGTTCGTGATGAAACCGGTCTTGACGGACTTAAAATTACGATTGATATTAAAAACGGCGTTGATCCCGACAAGCTTATGCAAAAGCTTTTTAAAAGCACAACGCTTGAAGATACCTTTTCGGTTAATATGAATATTCTTATTGCTGGTTCACCCCGTGTAATGGGAATAAGAGAAGTTCTTGAAGAATGGACGGCTTTCCGTATTGAATGTGTACGTCGCAGAGTTTATTTTGACCTTGATAAAGCAAGGAAAAAGCTCCATATGCTTCGCGGCTTGGGCAAGATTTTGCTTGATATTGACAAGGCGATAAAAATTGTACGTGAAACCGACGAAGAGGCGGAGGTTGTTCCCAACCTTATGATTGGCTTCGGCATTGACGAGGATCAAGCGGAGTACGTAGCCGAAATTAAGTTGCGCCATCTTAACCGTGAATATATCTTAAAGCGCCTTGATGAAATA
>JAFNUO010000060.1 GCA_017383985.1 Clostridia bacterium
CAGGCTCTTTGCATTTTATTTGTTTATGCAACCTTTTTCCTTTCGGCTATTGCCGGTATCGACGCGGCTGGCGCAAGTATTTTTTCGATTTTTCTTTATGTAATGATTTATCTTAAATATTGCCAGGCTTGCCAGTCTCTTGCCGACTTTGGTATTCGCTTAACTTGGATGAAAGTTTGCAAAATTCTTAGTCCGGTTCTTTACATACCCGCGCTTATACTCGCTATTCTTTGGCTTAGCGCTTCGTAATTCGGAGATATTAATATGAACGTTAAACTTCTTTCTTTACTTGAAGAAAACGCAAGATATTCCCTTGAGGAACTTGCGCTTATGCTTGGAAGTGACGAAAAAACTGTAGCCTGCGAAATCGACGAGCTTCGAAATTCCGGCGTTATAAGAGGTTATCGTACCCTTATTAACTGGGATAAGGTTGATAATGCCCATGTAACGGCTATTATCGAATTAAAGCTTACTCCTCAGCCTGATGCGGGATTTGAGGATTTGGCCGAAAAAATTATGGGATTTGACCATGTTGAATCGGTTTATCTTATGTCGGGTGGCTATGACCTTTGTGTAATCGTCACCGGTCAAAGCTTCCAGGGCGTAGCTATGTTTGTTGCTAAACGTTTGGCGCCTATTGCGGGCGTTGTTTCAACCGCAACCCATTTCGTTTTACGCAAGTATAAAGATAACGGTGTTGAAATGCAAGACACCGAACATGATGATAGGGAGAGCTTTTCCTTCTAATGGACTATAATAAGCTGTTGAACCGGACGGTTTTGGATACAAAGCCGTCCGGTATTCGAAAATTCTTTGATATTGCCGAAAAAATGAATAATGTCATTTCTTTGGGCGTAGGCGAGCCCGATTTTGCCACACCATGGCATATCAGACAAGCCGGTATTCAATCGCTTGAAGATAAAAAGACAAGATATACGGCTAACAGAGGTATTGCTCAGCTAAGAAATGAGATTTCAAAATATCTCTTAAAGCGTTTTGACCTTGACTATAATCCTGACGGTGATATTTTGATTACCGTCGGCGGTAGCGAGGGCATTGACTGCGCCGTTAGAGCTATTGTAAACCCGGGTGACGAAGTAATTATTCCTCAACCGAGTTTTGTTTGCTATGAGCCGATTGTTCGACTTGCGGGCGGCGTTCCCGTTTTTATCGAGACGGTTGCCGAAAACGAATTCCGACTTACCGCAGACCAGCTTAAAAAAGCAATTACCGAAAAAACAAAATTGCTTATTTTGCCTTACCCGTGTAATCCTACGGGAGCAATAATGACCGCCGAGGATTTGGAAGCTATTGCGGCCGTTTTACGCGATACGGATATCCTTATTCTTTCCGACGAAATTTATTGCGAGCTTACATACGGCGAAAACCACGTTTCAATTGCGTCAATCGACGGAATGAAAGAAAGAACCGTTTTAATCGGCGGTTTTTCTAAATCTTATTCAATGACGGGTTGGCGTATGGGCTATGCCTGCGCCGATGTCGAAATAATGAAACAGATGGTAAAAATTCACCAGTTTGCTATTATGAGCGCCCCCACAACGTCTCAGTACGCGGCGGTTGAGGCTATTAAAAACGGCGACGAAGACGTAGCCCGAATGAGAAACCAATATGACGCAAGACGTAGACTTATGGTAAACGGATTTAACAAAATCGGGCTTACCTGTTTTGAGCCGAAGGGTGCTTTTTATGCCTTTCCTTGCATAAAATCAACCGGTCTTTCGTCGGATGAGTTTTGCGAACAGCTTTTAAAACGCTATAACGTTGCTGTTATACCGGGTAGCGCTTTTGGCGAATGCGGCGACGGATATATAAGAGCTTCATATTGCTATTCGGTTGAGCATATTGAAGAAGCTTTACGCCGAATTGAGCTTTTTATTAATGAATTAAAAGGATAAAGTATTATGAAAATAACTGCATTTGCTTTTGCAAAGGTTAATTTATTTTTAAAAGTGCTTGGTAAAAGAAACGACGGACTGCATAATCTTGACATGGTTATGCAGTCTGTTTCGCTTGCCGATAAGGTAACGGTAACAACCGACGAAACTAAAGGCTTAACGGTAATTTGCGACGGCGCTAAAATTGAAGACAATATTGCTGAAAAAGCCGCTTTAAAGTACTTTGAAAAAGCCGGAATGGCCGTTCCGGATATTAAAATTAATATTAAAAAACATATTCCCATAAGCGGCGGCCTTGCAGGGGGTAGCGCTGACGCGGCGGCGGTTTTGATTTTATGCAACCGAATATACGGCAAGCTCAGCGAAACCGATCTTATCGAACTCGGCGGTACAATCGGCTCCGATGTTCCGTTTTGTATGGTCGGCGGTTGTGCCAGAGTTTTCGGCTTCGGCGACGAAATTAATGCGGTCAATTCAAAGAGTAAGTATACGATGGTGCTTGTTAAAGCGGGGCAAAAACGCTCAACCGGTCACATGTACTCTTTGATTGATAGCCGCGACGAGCACATTAATGCCGACGCAAATGCGTTAGTTTATAACTTGGAAAACAACAGTAATGCCTTTTGCGAGCATATAGCTAACGATTTTACTGCGCTTTGGGATGACGAGGTTTCAAAAGAACTTTGCAATACGTTGTATAAAGAAGGCGCTTCGGCGGTCTCATTAAGCGGTAGCGGGCCTACCTTTTTCGGCATATTCTTTGACGAGGATAAAGCGAAAAATTGCTATGATACCTTAAAAGCGAGATATGACGATACATATATTTGTACTCCCGAAACCGCGGGAATTAAAATTGTTGATTAAAAATAATTTAAACATCCAATACTTTCGTTAAAGAAAGGTTGGATGTTTTTTGTTTATTAAAAAATACGTACTTAAAAATATTTCGGTTGTATTATCATGCGTTGTGGTTTTTACTTGCCTTATATCTATGTCAAGGTTTAACGTATCTTGTGATAAAATCAAGGACGACGTTTTAAGATTGCACATACGAGCTAACTCCGACAACGACTTTGACCAAGAGCTTAAGTTAAAGGTCAGAGACAGGATATTAAACGATACGGGCGACATGTTTTATAAAATAATGACCTATGAAGAGGCGGTTGAGAAAACAGAAAATGCTTTACCCATAATAATTAAATCGGCGAAAGATGAGATTAAAAATCAGGGGTACGATTATGACGTCAAAGCAAGCCTCGGTTATACCTATTTCGGAACGAGGCATTACGACGGTTACACTTTACCGGCGGGGAATTATATGGCGCTTAACGTAGCAATAGGCGAGGGGAAAGGCCAAAATTGGTGGTGTGTAATGTTTCCGTCGATTTGCTTGTCATCGGCAACAAAGCTTGATGATAAACTTGATAAAGATGAAATAGAGGTTATAACAGATTACAGCGGTTATAAGGTTCAATTTAAGCTTGTAGAGTTATATGAAAATATTAAGCAAAAATTTAAGGCGGAAATTTAACCTTCCGCCTTTTTAGGTTATAATTCGTTTTTTCTGACCGCCCATAATTCGTTAAAAACGGCGATATGACGGGGGGTAATAACTCTGTCCTCGTGTACACTGCCGAAATACCAACGCTTGAATTTACATGAACGATTGATTTCGTCAAGATAGCCGTTAAGCTTATTTATTCTGTCGGCTTGTCCTAATCGAAGCAAAATGGAGCTTTTTACAAGGGTAGGAGGCTCATGAGTAAGAATAACGTCTACTTCGCAGCCAACTTCGTCAATGGCCTCGGCTCCCGCCGCCATTTCTTCGGTAGACGGAAGTTCATCTCTCCACCAAGTTTCGTGTTCGGTGCGAAGTTCTTTGTCGGGACTTTCTCCTCCGCCGAAAGTGAAGTAACGTAAACCCTCAATGTTAAAAATTTGACCTCTGCACATATGGAAAAGGTTGCCGCATATTCGATGGACACGACCGCCTTTCCAAACGGTTTCGCGGTACTTGCTTAAAAGGTCGTAGTTTTCGTGAGTTCCGTCAAGGAAACAAACGGTATATTTACGGCTTCCTAAATAATCAAGCAGCTTTTTTTCCTTTTCGTCGCCCGACCATATAAATCCAAAATCTCCGCAAATTATAAGAATATCGCCTTCTTTAAGTTTACGCATATTTTTATCGTAAAGGCGGTCCTCATCCCCGTGCATATCTCCGGTAATATATACCAAAACTCTTACCTCCCAAAAATAACTATAAAAAAAGTGAATTAAAAGACTTTATTTCTTAAATATTTTTGTTATAATTATAGTTAAGTAATCTAATACCTACTTATAAATATAATATACAACATTATTGAGGATATTTCAATGAAAAAGTCGCTACTTTCTTTATGCTTGGTCATAATTTTAATATTATCGGTTGTAACCGTGCCCGCCGGAGCTTATGCGCCGTCTGAGTTTACTGTTAACGCTGAACATTGTATGCTTGTTAACACCGATACTAACGAAATTTTGTACAAGAAAAATATTGATGAAAAAATCTATCCCGCTTCGATAACAAAGCTGCTTACGGCGCTTGTTGTTTGCGAAAACGTTAAGGACTACAATGAAACGGTAACCATCGACGAAACCTTACTTAATTCCTTGTTGGGTACCGATTCGTCGCTTAGTTATGTTTCCGCCGGAGAGGTTCTAACTATTGACCAAATGCTTTATTATTTGCTCATTACGTCGGGTAACGATATTGCTTTGGCTCTTGCTAACTATATCGGTGG
>JAFNUO010000061.1 GCA_017383985.1 Clostridia bacterium
ACTAAACGAAAGCCTTTTTCGCTTATGGCAGCAGTTCCGCTTTGGCTTGAAACATTAGTAACCGAAGACAAATCATCATTTTTATTAAGCGGCAAATAATTGCCGTTACATGAGCATAGAAATAAAAAAGTTGATACTATTCCGACCGCTAAAAATAATTTTCTCACCTGTCTCACCTCATATTGTTATTATAACATTAAATATATAATCTTTCAACGGCTATTTTATGTTGACAATACGGATAAAACTGCATTATAATTGAATAAATACAGTCAAGGAGTAAATTTATGGTCTTTAATATTAATAATAATGGTAAAACAACCGAATTCCCACATTATTGGGAAATGTGCGTAGGCAGCTGCCACGCTTACACCGCCCTCCGCGAGGATTACCGACGCCAACTTAAAAGAGCTCACGACGAGTTGGGCTTTAAGTATGTTCGTTTCCACGGTCTTTTCAACGACGACATGAACATTTGTAAAAGACGTTGGGACGGAGCAACAAAGTCGCATTATATTACATACAACTTTGTAAACTCGGACAATATTTTCGAATATCTTCTTTCAATCGGCATGAAACCGTTTATTGAATTTGGATTTATGCCCGAGGCTCTTGCGTCGGGAACACAGACCTGTTTCCATTACAAGGGTAACGTTACCTTACCTAAGGATTATAATCAGTGGGCCGACCTTGTCCGCGCGTTTACACAGCATTGCGTTGACCGATTTGGCATTGACGAGGTTAAAACTTGGTATTTCGAAGTTTGGAACGAGCCTAACCTCGACTTTTTCTTCGCAGGAACAAAAGAGGATTATTTCGAGCTTTATAAGCATTCCGCCTTCGCCGTTAAAAGCGTAAACGAGCAGCTTCGTGTCGGCGGTCCCGCCACCTCGGTTAACGCTTGGGTTGCCGATATGGTCGAATACTGCGAAACCAACAACGTTCCTCTTGATTTTATTACAACACATCATTATCCCTCCGATGACCCGCTTTGGAAAAATCAAGACATGAGTCTTGACGAATTTTGGGCAAAGCTCGGCCATCTCATGGGCAAATATGAACGCGGAATTCTTAAAAAAATGACCGCAAGAGCAAGAGTTGAGGCTAAGGATTATCCGCTTATTTATACCGAGTGGAACACTTCGGCAGTAATCGGAGAAGAACAGCACGACGAAAACTATGCCGCCGCGCTTGTAACCAAGGCTATTGCCGACAACGACGGCCTTGTTCAGGGTTACTCATACTGGACCTTTACCGACATTTTCGAAGAAAACTGCCAGCTTAACGGAGAATTCCACGGCGGTTTCGGATTACAAACATATCACGGTATTAAAAAACCCGTTTATCACACCTTTGAGCTTTTACACGACCTCGGTACAGAACGTCTTGAAGTTGAGGGCTATAAAGAAGGTGACACCGTTGAGGTTGTTGCTACAAAGGTTAAGGGCGGATTATCTCTTGTCGCATTTAACCATAACGTTCCCACCGGCGAAATAAAAGCGGAAAAGGTTGAAATTAAGATTTCCGGCGTTACTAATGTTAGCGACGTTACCGTTCGTAAATCCGACGATGACCACGCAAACGCAAAGAACATTTGGAAATCTCTTGGCGCTCCCGAATATGTTTACGGTGACACGTTACGTACAATTTCTGACAAAGCCGAGCTTGTGGTCGAACCCGCTGAATGGAAATTAGACGGCGACGTACTTACCATAAGCTTCGATATTCCCGAACACGGCGTATACGGATTTAAAATAAAATTTTAATAAATTTTAAAATAATCGCTCCTAAGCAAAAGGCATAGGGGCGGTTTTTTATTTTCTATAATCATTTAAATTTGTCAAAACCCTAACTTTTAGCATAGTCTAATATTGAATGTACTGAACTATGCCACCAAAGAAAGGCAGGCAGATTAATGTGGGAGCAAACCTTATTATGGTAAGTTCTATTACCCACGCAATAAAAGGGCGAGACCTGCTTAAAAATAAAGGCTTTAAAGCCGCAATAGAAAAAACGCCCGGAAAACTTGATTCCGCCGGTTGCGGATACAGTATTTCGGTCACGTCAAATCCCGAGGCCGCGCTTAAAATTATAAACGCGGCAGGAATAAAGGTTCTCGGCACCTATCAAAGGCAATAATTTAATTCGGAGGAAAAATATATGATATATTTAGACAATGCGGCTACCACCTACCCAAAACCTCAATCGGTAATTAAGGCCGTTGATGACGCCCTTAAAAAATCGGCAAATCCGGGCAGAAGCGGGCATACTCTTTCGCAAAGCACGGCCATTTCTGTATACGAAGTACGAGAAAAGCTTAAAGACATGTTTTCGGCGCCGGCGGTTGAAAACGTTGTTTTTACTTTAAACTGTACCCACGCCATAAATTATGTCTTAAAGGGCTTAATTAAAAGCGGCGACCGCATTGTCACCTCCTCCTTTGAACACAACGCCGTTATGCGACCGCTTGAAAAGCTTAAAAAACAAGGGGTTCATATTGATATTGCCGAAGCATATCCCGACGATAAGGAGGCCACCGTTCGTTCATTTTCGCGGCTTATTAACACCAACACAAAGCTTGTTATTTGTACCGCGGCTTCTAACGTTATCGGGCTTAAAATGCCAATAAAAGAAATCGGCATGATGTGTAAACAGTTTGGAATCAGTTTTTGCGTAGATGCGGCTCAGCTTGCGGGAGTTTGCGACATTAACATGAAAGAATGTAACATTGATTACTTGTGTATTGCCGCGCACAAGGGATTATATGCGCCAATGGGAACCGGAGTTCTTATAACAAAAGATAACCGGTTAGATACAATAATAGAGGGCGGAACAGGCACCGCTTCAATTATGCTTGATCAACCGAACGATTTACCCGAAATGCTTGAAAGCGGAACGATAAACGTACCGGGAATAATAGGTTTAGGCGCAGGCATTGACTTTGTTAAATCCAAGGGGTTTGATAAAATTTATAATCATGAAATGGGGCTTGTAAAAAGACTTTACAAACAGCTTAAATCAACGCCGGGAGTAAAACTTTATACTCCCGAACCTGACGATAATTATGCTCCCGTTCTTTCGTTTAACATAAACGGACTTAACAGCGTGGACTCGGCCTCTAAACTTAACAGTTTAGGCTTTGCAACAAGAGCAGGGCTACATTGTGCCCCCTTTGCGCATAAGCGAATAGGCACAATTGAAAGCGGAACGGTAAGAATTTGTCCCTCGGTTTTTACAAGCGGCCAAGATATTGACAAATTCGCCGCCGCAGTTAGGCGAATTTCGATAAAAAGTCACGCAGTTTTTTGATAAAAGACTTGAAATATAAAGAGGTTGGTGTTAAAATAGTCGCATAACGCATTGATGAAGAAAAGTAGTCGAAAACATTCGATATAAAGAGATTGTGCGTCACGGGCTGAAAGCGCACATATACCGATATTCGACGAAGTTCGCTTCGGAGCGGCGCGGCTGAAAAATATAGTAGGCTGTGACGGATTATTGACACCGTTATCTTGTCTTATTGAGCGATTGCCTTTTTACGGCGATTATCAGGGTGGTACCGCGGAGTACGTTTTTTTGTTATTTCGTCCCTTGTTTCCTTACCGGAACAAGGGATTTTTTATTTTTTGTAATTTTTTCAACATGAGGTGATAAATATGAAAGACCAGATTAAGCAAATTCGCATTGACGCCGAAGAAGCCATTAAATCGGCTACCTCTGAGCAGGAAATTGAGGCATTACGTATTCGCTTTCTTGGCAAGAAAGGCGAACTCACCGCTATTTTAAAGCAAATGGGAGGAGTTTCGCCAGAGGAGCGTCCCGTAATCGGACAACTTGCAAACGAAGTAAGAAGTTACATCGAAAACGAAATTGCAACCATAAGCGCACAGCTTAAATCCCTTGCGGCTTCTAAAAAGCTTGAAAACGAGACTATCGACGTTACCATGCCCGGCAATGCCGTTACTCTTGGCCAAAAGCACCCGCTTAACATCGTTCTTGACGAAATTAAAGAGATATTCCTCGGTATGGGCTTTGACGTTGTTGAAGGTCCCGAGGTTGAGCTTGATTATTATAACTTTGAAGCGCTTAATATTCCCAAGGATCACCCTGCCCGCGACACCCAGGACACATTTTACATTACCGAAAACATTCTTCTTCGCACCCAGACGTCTCCCGTTCAGGTTCGCGTCATGGAAAAGCAAAAGCCCCCTATCCGTGTAATTTCTCCGGGACGTGTTTACCGCTCCGACGCCGTTGACGCTACTCATTCCCCCGTTTTCCACCAAAGTGAGGGACTTGTTGTTGACAAGGGTATCACCATGGGCGACCTTAAGG
>JAFNUO010000062.1 GCA_017383985.1 Clostridia bacterium
ATGTCGATATTGCAGCAAGGCGTTTCTATCTCGATAGGCTCCATTGCCGAGTTGTAACAAATAAAGCTTGAGCGATATTTATCAAAGGTCGGGTCAATTTCCTTTCCCGCAAGCTCGTTATACTCCTCGTCGGTCAGGCCATACGGAAAATGGTCCGACGCAAGCACAAACACCGTGTCGTCAAGCTTGCCCGCCTCCTCAAGGCGCTCGAAAAGATAGCTAAGTGCATATTCAAGCTCGAGGTTACAAGAAATATACGCCTTTACCGGCTCCGAATAATCAAGCTCGGCAACCTCCTTACGGTTGCGGTAGCACATCGGGTTGGAGTCGAAAGAATAGCGATAGTGGCCGCTGAAGGTCATGTAATAGGCGTGGAACTGCTCCTCGTTTATATAATCGTCAACCGATTGCTCCATCATTTCAAGGTCGCTCGCCGGCCACGCCGTTGTAAAGCTCATTCCGTTACCCATCGTTTTAAAGGTTGTATAACCCATGTTCGGGTGGGAGGTACGGCGGCTGTAATACGAGGCTAAATAGTTATGGTAAGCGAAGGTTTTTACGCCTATGCTTTCAAACTGTCTTCCCAAGGTAAAGGGTAAATAGTTATCCGACGAAAATTTAAAGCTGCCGTCCGATTTTTGGCGGCTCATGTCGGGGAACATTCCCATGCACATCGAATATTCGCCGTTAGTGGTCGTGTTCGGCCACGAGTTATAATAATTTTTAAACACAAAGCCGCCCGTTACCATTTTGTAAAGCGTCGGCGTTCTTTCCTTATCTATAAAATAGGGCGAAAATGACTCAAGGCACATCATGATAAGGTTTTTATCCTTGAAATAGCCGGTATATTCGTTTTTATTCGTGCCCGATTGGGCGGCAAAATAGTTATTAAGCTCGATTATATCCTCGTCGTCGGTAAGGGAGTTAAGGGCGTTAAAGTCAATTCCGTCAATAACGTTCGGCGACGTATCAACGGTAGGCTCGACCGGCGCCGTTGACGTTACGTCGGCAAATTGGTTCGGGTCAACAACGTTAAGCTCAACGCCGCTTTGGCCAAAGCCGAAAAGCATATTTTTAAGCTCCAAACGCGAGGTTGTTATCATTCCCAAATTTCGGGCGCTTATGTCGGTGTCGGCGTCGTGGCTGAAATATACGCTGGCCGCCGTTGCGGGGCCGCTTCCTCCGACAAAAAGCAGGCCGACCGTCATAAAATGAACCAACGCATAGGCAATTCCCGACGTTAGCTTAAAGCGAGCCGACGTATGCCTTACCGAAATTATGCCGAACTTGGTAAGCAGGCCGAAGGCAACAAGCGGAACCGCAAAAAGCAATTCCATAGGTAGGTTTACCCAAAGGCCGTAAAAAATCTCGGTATAAAAATTAGTTACGGCGTCGCCGCCCATTTTTATCGAAGTTATTGACATTAACGAGCCGAAAACAAACTCGTAAATAAGCTGGGTACAATAATAAACAAATAAAAAGCTAAGCACAACCCACGACATGACAAGGTTTAACCGCTTGCCAAAAAGGTTGCACAAAAATACGATAAATACGCCCGCAGGCAACGCAAACAAAACCGTGAAAATAATTTTCCAGTTAAGGCCGCCAAAGACCTTAAGCTGCATAATTATTTCAAAGTAAATTACGGTAAGCATATAAAAAAGCACCGAATATTTGCGCCGCGAAAGCTCAATAAATGATAAAAAAGCCTGGTCTTTTGCTTTTTTAAAAAAAATCATAAGCTTTAAACCGCTCTCTTTCGATAAATTTCCCGATTTTCACGCATACTGCTACATTATATAACATAATCTTGTCAAAATAAAGCATTAATAATTAACAATTTATTTACAACCGCAGGGCGTTTTATGAGTATAATTAACAATGTTAGATTTCTAACAATTCCGTTAGCCGTATGTTTTAAGAAAGGATTTTTAAATATATGAACGAGAAAAGGCGAATCGGTCATCACATAAAATCGCTCGACCGCATTATGCACCATCGCCGAAACGAGTCGGCGACCAAAAGCTATATCGACAGCGTTACGGGTACTCACGGTTGGGTTATCCGTTATTTATATGATAACCGCGAAAAAAATATTTTTCAAAAGGATATTGAGAAAACATTTGGTATAAGGCGGTCGACCGTTACCGTAATGCTTAAAACCATGGAAAAAAACGGGCTTATCATTCGCACGTCGGTTGAAAACGACGCCCGTCTTAAAAAAATTACGCCGACCGACAAGGCGTTAGACCTTCATTATAAAATTTCGTGCGAAATTGACGCCCTTGAGGAGCAAATGACAAAGGGCATTTCCGACGAGGAAATTGAAAACTTTATTTTAACCCTTGAAAAAATTAAAAATAACTTAAAGGAGGGCAACTGAAACCCATGAAACGTTGGTTAAAATACGTTAAGCCGTACACGGCGTTTTTTATTTTAGGGCCGCTTTGTATGATAATTGAGGTTGTAGGCGAGGCGTTTATGCCAAAGCTTATGGCCAACGTAATTAACGGCTATAACGACGGCACGCTTACGGTCGGAAGCTCAATTACGACGGCGCTGCTTATGGCGGGGCTTGCCGTTATAATGATGGCGGGAGGCGTTGGCGGAGCCTATTTCGGCGCAAAGGCCGCCGTTAACTTCGCCGCCGATTTGCGCCAGGACGTTTACGCCAAGATACAAAAATTTTCGTTTAAAAACATCGACCGCTTTTCTACGGGTTCGCTTGTCACCCGCCTTACGAACGACGTTACCCAGCTTCAAAATTTCGTTAACATGCTTCTTCGCATGGCGCTTCGTTCCCCCGGCATGATGATTGGCGGACTTATTATGGCCATTCTTATGAAACCGAAGTTGTCGGTTGTTTTCGCCGTCGCCATTCCCGTTATGCTTATCGCAATCGGGTTTATTATCGGCATGGGATTTCCGCGGTTTAAGCGGCTTCAAACAAAAATAGACCGTCTTAATTCCACCGTTCAGGAAAGCGTTACCAACATACGGGTTGTAAAATCCTTTGTACGCGAAAAAACCGAAACCGAAAAGTTCATGGACGCCAACTCCGACCTTAAAAAAGCGGGGCTGTCGGCGGTAGGCGTTGTAATTTTTATGCAACCGGTTACCACCCTTTTTATGAACCTTACCATTATCGCCGTTATCTTTTTCGGCGGCCGAATTGTGCTTGACGGCGGCATGCCTATTGGCGACCTTTCGGCGTTTATTACATACGTTACCCAAATTTTATCCTCCGTTATGATGGTTACAATGCTTCTTATGGTTTCCTCCCGCGCCCTTGCCTCCGCCGCGCGTATACGCGAGGTTTTGGACGAGGAAATTGACCTTAGCGACGAGGACGCCGCCTTCCCCGACCTTGACGTTACAAAAGGCGAGGTTGAATTTAAAAATCTTACCTTCCGTTATTATAAAAACAGCGAGGAAAGCGTACTTGACAAGATTAACATTAAAATCCCCGCAAAATCGACCGTTGGCATTATCGGCTCGACCGGCTGCGGCAAAACAACCCTCGTTTCCATGATACCGCGGCTTTATGACGCCGACGAGGGCGAAGTTTTGGTTGACGGCGTTAACGTAAAGGATTACTCGCTTTTCCGTTTACGCGAGGGCGTTGGCATGGTTTTGCAAAAAAACGTTCTTTTTTCGGGCACGGTTGAGGATAACCTCCGTTGGGGAGACCAAAACGCCGAAATGGAGACCATTCGCGCCGCCGCAAAAAGCGCCCAAGCCGACAAATTTGTTACCGCCTTTAAGGACGGCTACGACACCGAAATTGGTCAAGGCGGCTCCAACCTTTCGGGCGGCCAAAAGCAGCGCCTTTGTATAGCCCGCGCCATGCTTAAAAGGCCGAAAATACTTATTTTGGACGACTCGACAAGCGCCGTTGACACCGCGACCGAAAAAAATATACGCGACGCCTTTGAAAACGAGCTTAAGGACACGACAAAAATTATCATAGCCCAGCGAATTTCGTCGGTTATGCACGCCGACATGATTATTGTAATGGACGACGGCAAGGTTACCGGCGTTGGCACCCACGACGAGCTTATCGAAAACAACGAAGAATACAAAGAAATTTATTATTCCCAAACCGATAAAAAGGAGGCGTAAGGCTGGTATGGCACGAAATTTAGAAAAGCTTAAAAAACAGTATAACAGCGTTGCGCCCGACAAAAACGGCGGCGGAATGGGTCCCCGAGGCGGAATGGGTCCCCGAGGCGGCCGACCCGGCGGTCCCCGTCCCAAAGGTAAGCCGAAAAACACAAAAAAGACGGTTTCCCGACTTCTTTCATACGTTGGAAAGTATAAATTAAGGCTTGTTTTTGTGCTTTTTTCGATGTTAACAAGCACGGTTGCGGCGCTTTGCGGCTCATATCTTCTTGCGCCCATTATCGACAACATCGCCCTTACCGTTAACCCCGACGCCGACGTTAAAATGTCGGCGATTGAGCAGGCCGCAAACCGAATTATCACCGCCTTTACCGAAACGCCGATTATCGCCTCGCTTATGGGCTCAAAGGCGGCGGCAATCACCGTTTATGTTATTTCGGCGCTTATAATTTTGCTCGCCGTTTACCTTATCGAAATTACGGCGGCCTATACCCAAAGTCGCCTTATGGTTCGCGTTTCCCAAAACTCCATTGAGGCGATAAGAAACGACCTTTTTAAAAAGGTCGAGACCTTGCCGCTTAGTTATTTTGACCGAACACCGACGGGCGAAACAATGTCCCGCTTTACCAACGACATTGATAACATAGATACCATGCTTTCCAACAGTTTGACGGGTATTATTTCGGGCGTTGTAACCATTATAGGCACGCTATTTTTTATGATAACGACCAACTGGATTTTAACCCTTGTGACGGTAATTTTTATCCCGATTATAGCAAAGGGAGGCGCCGTTATCGCAAAGCATAGCTCAAAGCATTATTCGGCGCAGCAGGCGGCCCTCGGCGCCGTTAACGGGTACATTGAGGAAACCGTTACGGGGCAAAAGGTTGTTAAGGTTTTTAACCACGAGGACGACTGCGTTGAGGAGTTCGGCTTGCTTAACAACGAGCTTCGCAATAAGCAGTTTAAGGCGCAATTTTTTGGCGGCGTTATGGGCCCGATTATGCACAACATAAGCATGATAAGCTACGCCGCGACCATAGGCGTTGGCGGCGTTATGATGTGTATTGGCGGGTTCACCCCCGGCGCGCTTACCGTTTTTTCAAAATATTCGCGCCAATTTTCAATGCCCATTAATCAACTTTCCATGCAAATGTCGACAATTTTTGCGGCGCTTGCAGGAGCCGAAAGAGTTTTTGGCATAATGGACATGGAGCCCGAGGCTCCCGACGCCGAAAACGCCGCCGACCCCGAGGTTATTCGCGGCGATGTTGAGCTTCACGAGGTCACCTTCGGCTACAACCCCGACAAAACGGTACTTAAAAACGTCTCGCTTTACGCTCACCCGGGTCAAAAAATCGCCTTTGTCGGCTCGACGGGAGCAGGAAAAACAACCGTTACCAACCTCCTTAACCGCTTTTACGATATCGAAAGCGGATATATCACCGTTGACGGCGTTGACATAAGCAAAATTAAGCGGAGCACGTTAAGAGAAAACATAGCCATGGTGCTTCAGGACACCCATCTTTTTACCGGCACCGTTATGGAAAATATCCGCTATGGCCGACCCGACGCAACCGACGACGAGGTTATCGCCGCCGCAAAAACCGCCTCGGCACACTCGTTTATTATGCGACTTTCCGACGGGTACAACACGGTTATCGAGGGCGACGGCGCCAACCTTTCCCAAGGTCAACGCCAGCTTCTTAACATAGCCCGTGCCGCCGTTTCAAAGGCGCCGATTTTGGTGCTTGACGAGGCGACAAGCTCGGTTGACACCCGCACCGAAAGGCACATTGAACGCGGACTTCGTCGGCTTATGGACAACCGCACAACCTTTGTTATCGCTCACCGACTTTCGACGGTACGTAACGCCGACGCCATTATGGTACTTGAAAACGGCGAAATTATCGAGCGCGGCAACCACGACCAGCTTGTTGAACAAAAGGGCAGGTATTACGAGCTTTATACCGGCGCCGTTGAGTTAGATTAAAAAGCGAAATTATATAAAAAAGCGAAAAGCCATCTTGTTCCAAAACGAACAGATGGCTTTTTTTATTTATCGAAAGGCTATTTTTTCGCCGTGTTCGGCGGTAAAGGCGGCGGCGACGGCTCCCTTTCCTACCGTTTCGGCGAATTCCGACATTATCCGCCGTACTCGCCTTTCGTCACGCTCTATGTAGGCCACAAGGCGGTATTTTTCGCCCACCAAATAAAGTTCAAGCGGCGTTTCGTCCTCGTTTTTAATAAGCTCGGTCGCCGCAAGCATATCGTCAACGCTTAAAAACTCGTAAACGGTTGGAGGCGGCGTTGCTCGGCGCATTTTTACAACGTTTCGCCCGTTATCGTCAATCGACGTATACTGAACCACGCAGCCGTCGCCCGATTTTGGAAACACCTCTATCATTATCCGCCCCGTGGTTGACTCAAAGCCGCCCGGAACGCCGATTTTTTTAAGCAACCCCTGTAACACCTCGCGGGTATGCTCGTCTTGGTAATCCATTTGGTTATAGGTTATATCTAACTCTCTTAAATCGGCGGCGTCAAGCTCTACTTTAAACCGACGCTCCGATTCAAAATAAATGTGCATAGAAAATTACCTCCGTACCCTTAATTTTAATGCCGCTTTTGCCCCAACGGCAAGCGGTAAAATGCGGATGTAATAAATTACATTTATATTCTATGCGGAGGGCTTTTCCGTTTAATTTTGTCCCGAATAATTAACCGATTTTTATGCATAATAATTCGGGGTGATAAAATGTCGCGAGGATTTTTGCTTTTTTTAAGGGGCTTAATTTTTACCTTGCTTTGCTTTTCGCTTATGGCGGTAGGCTATTTCGGCACGGGACTTATTGATTGGATAATTTCGTTGTAACTTTTTTGGTTTTTTATGAATAAAATATAGCAAAACTTATATTTTACGAGGGTTTTGCTATGTCTTTTACATATCCTGATACCTATTTTTTAAGCGCCGTTACGCCAAGCGGCGTTAATTCGCTTATTCCCGACGCGGTTAGCGGCTATCGGCGGATTTTTATTGTTCAGGGCGCCGTCGGAACGGGTAAGTCGGCGGCGCTTATTGCGGCGGCCGAGGCTCTTCATAAATGCGGCGTTGACCTTTGGGTTGCCAAAAATCCGCTTAATCCCGAAAAAATTGACGGCGTTTTTGCCGACGAAATCGGCGTCGCCGTTGTTAACGGCGCATATCCCCACAACCTTTGCGAAAAGCGGTCGGGGGTAAGGGACACCACCGTTTCGCTTAACGAGGCGTGTAACTTAAAGGCGGCCGCCGAGCGAAAGGACGAAATTAGCGAGCTTTTCGTCGGTCGTGACCGCCTTATTTTAACGGCGGGAAGGTACATTTCGGCGGCAAGGTCGCTTAGCCACGACACCTTTCGCATAGCCGCCAACGGAACCGACGCAAAAAAAGCCGCCAAATTCGCCATGATGACGGCGGCGGAGGTTTTAGGCAAGCGCAGGCGGAGCCGAGGCAAGGAAAATATTAGATTTTTAAGCGCCGTTACGGGCGACGGTGTGGCGTTTTGTCACAACGCGGTAAGACAAAACGCCCAAAAGGTAATTATCGTAAACGATAACTACGGCGCATCCTCGCGGGCGGTTATGACGGCCGTTAGATACACGGCGATGGAGCTCGGCTTTGACATTATTACCGGCTTTTGTCCCCTTAACGAGGGGAAATGCGAGCATATTATTGTTCCCGAGGCAGGGGTCGCCTTTTTTACCGAAAACAAGTATCATTCCCTTGACGCCGAGGTAAGACGGTTTCACGCAAGGCGGTTTTGCGACCCCGCCGCCGTTGGCGCAAAACGGCAACGCATAAGGTTTAACAAAAAGGCGACGGCCGAGCTTATAAAAGGAGCCTGTGACACATTGTCACAGGCCCGTGAAAAAGAAAATATGTTAGCGGAAATTTACGGCGAGCTTTGCGATAGGCGGGTTTCGGAGCAAATTATTGCCGAGCTTTGCGCCGACGTTGTCGCAGAAGTGTGAGTTGCGCCGACGTTATCGCCGACACGGTAATTTCCGATTATTCGTCGGGGGTGGTCGTCGATTGCTCGGCGGGGTCTATTGCCCAGCCGTCAATTTTTGCCCGTTGAAGGGCGCCAATCGTTTTTTGATAAAGGGCGTCGTAGCCGCTTTCCCGTTCAAGCGACCAAATAAGGTCCTTTATGCGGCTTCGCTCGGTTTCGCCGTCGACGGGACATTTCGATTTTACAACCGGCAAGTCCCTTGACCGAACGGCGTGGCGCACCTCTTTTTCATAGGCAAGCACCATCGGGCGGATTGTATAAATATCCTTACGCGAAAGATAGGTTACGGGCGAAAAACAGCCGATGTTTCCGCCACGGAGCAAGTTCATGTAAAAGGTTATTACGGCGTCGTCAAGATGATGTCCCAAGGCAACCTTGTTACAGCCCGCCTTTTTCGCCTCGTCATGAAGCATACCTCGCCGCATTTTGGCGCAAAGGGAGCAGGGGTTGCTTTCTCCGCGCTCGTCAAAAATAATTTGGCCGAGCTGGGTTCGGCGCAAAACGTATTCAACGCCTAATTTTTCGCATAATTTTTCAATTTCGGAATAATCGGTTTCTACGCCGCCAAAGCAGGGGTCAAGCGTAATCGCCTTTACCTCGTACTTTTTTGGATAAAAGCGGCGCATTTCGCTAAGCGCGCACAAAAGCGCAACCGAATCCTTGCCTCCCGAAACGCCAACGGCGATAACGTCGCCG
This sequence comes from Clostridia bacterium, assembly GCA_017383985.1. Classification (GTDB taxonomy): domain Bacteria; phylum Bacillota; class Clostridia; order Oscillospirales; family Acutalibacteraceae; genus UMGS1976. Next base: position 8,871 of record JAFNUO010000062.1, read on the forward strand.
TCGTTAATCATATTATATTTTTGCGCCGCCGAACGTATGCGGCTCATAAGCTTTTGCATGGCCCTTATCCCTCCACGAAAATGATTATATCACCACGCCGTTTAATCGGCAAGGGGGATAATTATCAAAAAAGCGCTTGACCAAAGGGGAATAAACGTTTATCATAGAATTGTAATATATTTTAAGGGGTTTTATGATAAATGGTAAAAATTTCTCCCTCTATTTTAACCTGCGATTTTCTTGAGCTTAAGGGCGTACTTAAAGAGCTTGAGGAGGCGGGAGTTGAGCTGCTCCATATCGACGTTATGGACGGCGCCTTTGTTCCCAATATTTCTATCGGCTTCCCGATTATCGACTCGATTGCAAAGCATACCGATTTGCCGCTTGACGTTCATCTTATGATTGAACGTCCCCAGCTTTACATTGACCGTTTCGCAAAACACGCCGAAAGAATTACTATCCATTGCGAAAGCGACTGCGACGTTAGGGAAACGTTAAAGCAAATTCGCGATAACGGCGTTAAAGCCGCCGTTTCGGTTAAGCCGAAAACCCCCGTTAGCGAAATTTATCCCTATCTTGACCTGGTCGACATGGTGCTTATCATGTCGGTTGAGCCGGGCTTTGGCGGCCAATCGTATATCCACTCCGCAACCGACAAAATTGCCGAGCTTCGCGCCGAATGTAACAAACGCGGACTTTTCGACATGGACATTCAGGTTGACGGCGGAATAAATTTTGAAACGGCGCCGATTGCCGCCCACGCGGGAGCAAATATCCTTGTCGCGGGAAGCGCAATTTGTAACGCCGATGACATGAAAAAGGCGGTCGCCGAAATCCGAAAATTGGCCGAATAAGGGTAAGAAAAAAACATAAATTAAGCATAAATTAAAGCCTCTCGAACGAGAGGCTTTTTTATAATCCGTGTCGGTTTTTGCGCCGAGTTTTCATAAAAACTGTTTCATCTTGTTGATAAATTTTTGTTCCGATTTTGCGAAGTTTCGGGCTTGGTCAATAACGGCTTCATCGGCCTTTGAATAGCGGTTTGCGTCGCGGATAAGCCCAATCATCGCCATCGTGTTGCCCTGAATAACCATTTTTGCAAGAGCCGACGGGTCGTCGCGCTTCATAAGATGCATTTTCATGGACGTTTTTGCCATCGCCGAAATGCCCTCGGCGCTATGGTGAGGCGGTCGAATTCCGTTTCGGGCAAGGTTTTTCGCCGCAACCGTTTTTATGTCGCGGTATTCGGCGCGTTTCATCGAAAGCTCGTGTATCATTTCGGCGTCGTCGGCGGCGTTGATTACGGCCGAAATTGTGTCGCGACCTACCGAGGCGGTTTTGTAAATTTCGCTTAACAGGCGGTTGGTTTGATTCATAAAAAAATACGCTCCTTTTTTTCTTTATTTTGACCGAAAAAAGGAGCGTTTATTCATTTTTTTATAAGCCGCGCGGCGTTAAGCGCCGTTATTATCATTACGCAAACGTCGGCGACCACGGCAAGCCACATTATCGGGTAAATAAGCGCCGAAATCATAACCGCCGCCTTTATTATAAGCGGAAAAGCGATATTAAACCGAACGGTTTTTACCGTTTTTTTACAAATTTTTATTGCATCGGGCAGGGCGTTAAGCGAATCGCCCGTTAACACGGCGTCGGCCGCCTCAATAGCGGCGTCGGAACCGAGTCCCATAGCAAAGCCGACGTCGGCCGCCGCCAAAACCGGCGCATCGTTTACGCCGTCGCCGACGAAAATTACCGATTTTGCCTCTTTTTGAATTTCTTTTACAAGGGCGACCTTATCCTCCGGCAAAAGTTTTGAGTGAACCTCGGTTACGCCAACCGCCGACGCGGTTTTTCGGGCGGAATTTTCGTTATCCCCCGTAAGCAAGGCGATTTTTTCTACACCTAAATCTTTAAGCTCGGTTAAGGTTTTTTTCGCCGTTTCTCGCGGCCTATCGCTAAAGGTTATGCCGCCGATAAGCTCGCCGCCGACGGCAACGTAAACCTGACATTCGGGAAGCGCGGCTACGTCAATTCCGTGCATTTCCATAAGGCGTTTTCCGCCACAAAAAATTATTTTTTCGCCGACAAAAACTACCCCCGCGGCGGCAATTTCGTTATACTCGCCGTCGGGAATTTCACAATCGGAGGCGGCAACAATCGCCTTTGCCATGGGGTGAGCCGAATTGTACTCGGCTATTCTCGCATGTGACAAAAGGTCACCTTCGGTCGCCGCTTCGGTAACAAAAACTTGGTCAATTTGGAGCCGTCCGTCGGTGACGGTGCCCGTTTTGTCAAAGGCGGCGGCGTTAGCAATCGCAATTTTTTCAACGAATTTTCCGCCTTTTATAAGCACGCCTTTTTTTGACGCGGCGCCGATTCCCGCAAAAAAGGCAAGCGGCACCGATATGACCAGAGCGCAAGGACAGGAGGCCACCAAAATAGCCAGCGCCTTATAAAGCCAGCCGCTGAAATCGCCCCAAATAAGCGGCGGCACAACGGCGATAAGAACGCAAATCAGCATTACCGCGGGGGTATAAATTTTTGCAAAGCGGGTTATCATGCTTTCGCTTTTTCCCTTTACGGCGGCCGAGTCCTCGACCAGCTTTATTATACGCGCGGCGGCCGAATTTTCGGCAAGCGCCGTTGATTTTATGTGGATTAGTCCCTCGCCGTTTAACATTCCGCTTAAAACCTCGGCGCCGATTTCGGCGGGGATAGGCACGCTTTCGCCCGTTATTGCGGCGGCGTCAAGGCTTGTTGCGCCAAAGGTTATAACGCCGTCAAGCGGTATTCTTTCAAAGGGTCGGACGACAATTTCGGCGCCTACGGCAACCTCCTCGGCGGGGATTTCCTCCCCGTTTAAAAGGCGGGCAGTATCGGGGCGAATTTCGGTAAGCTTTTCAATTGATTTTCGGCTTTTTCGGGCGGCGGCTCCTTCTATGCGGCCGCCGATAAAGTTAAGGATAAGAACCATCGCCGCCTCGCGGTATTCCCCGATAAAGCAGGCGGCTATCGCAGCAACCGACATCAAAAGCGATTCGTCGATATTAAAACGGATAAGCCCCTTTATGCCCTCGATTATTGTACCAAAGCCGGCAACAAGCGCCGCCAAAATAAGCAAAAGGGCGCCGTCTTTTTCTCCAAAAACGGCTCCGACGGCGAAAAGAGCCACGCTTAACCCCAAACGGAGCCAGAAAAGCCAAGCTCGGTCGCCGCCGTGGGAATGAGCTTGGTCATTTGCATGGTCGTTGGCGGCGTGGTCGCCGTCATGGCGGGTGGTGATTACAGGTTGCTCGGTCGGGGACGCCTTTTTTTCGTTCGGCTTTCCGAGGACAAGGCGGCGAGCGGCGGCGTTATGCGCCTTTACAACCGTTCCGTGGCCGGTTGACCGAACAATCCGCTGGATATCCGAAAGCATTGATTTTTCGGGGTTTTCGGCGGTTACCGAAAGACGCGCCACCGCCAAATTAAGGCTTGCCGCTTGGACATAACCGAGGCGGCCAACCTCACGCTCAATTTTTTCGGCGCAGGCGGCACAGCTTAGTCCGTCAAGCGAATATTCATAAATCACGGCGGCTCTCCCCTTTCCGTTTAGGTTTATTTTTTTCAATAACATATGAACAGTTGCTCATATGTTGGGAACAGTATAGCACGGCATGTAACCCTTGTCAAGGGGAAATTTGCGGCGGCGTTAAATTTTTGTTTATTGTCGTTGTAATATTTACTTTGGTGGTGTATAATGTAATGTGATAAAATGGATATATTATAGATTTATATAAAGAAGGGTTAAAAATGACCAGTCAAACCAAGGCGGAAAAAATTATTTCCGAAAAGAAAAAGCGAGGTATTGTTATCCTTGCTCACACCTACCAAATGCCCGAAATTATTGACGTTGCCGACATTACGGGCGACTCGTTTAAGTTATCCCAGGCGGCGGAAAAGCTCGACTGCGACACGGTTATCGTTTGCGGCGTTAGGTTTATGGCCGAAACGGTAAAAATGCTTTCCCCCGAAAAAAGGGTTATTTTGGCGGCGCCCGAGGCTAAATGCGCCATGGCGGAGCAGGTTGGCCCAAAGGAAATAGCCGAGTTTAAGGCGGCCAATCCCGACGTTACCGTTTGCGCATATATAAACACAACCTCCGCCCTTAAAACCGAGGCCGACGTTTGCGTTACCTCGTCAAGCGCGGTTAATATTTGTAAAAAGCTTAACACCGCCAAAATTTTATTCGTTCCCGACAAAAATTTAGGCTCGTTCGTTAAAAACGCATTACCCGAAAAGGAATTTATACTTTGGGACGGTTGTTGCCCGATACATAACGCGCTTACCGCCGAGGACGTTAAGGCCGCCAAAGCCGCTCACCCCGACGCGCTTTTCGTCGTTCATCCCGAGGCTCCCGCCGAGGTTGTCGCTCTTGCCGATTACGTTGGCGCAACAAGCGGAATTATTGATTTTTGCCTTAACAAAACCGACAAAGAGGTTATTATCGGCACCGAGGTTGGCGTTTGTGATTATTTGTCACAAAAGTATCCCGACCGCGGATTTTATCAACTTGCGGCGGACAAGCTTATTTGTCCCGACATGAAGTTTACTACGCTTGACTGTCTTTGGCGGCGGTTGAGGGTAACGGCGGCGAGGAAATCGTTTTAGACGAGGAAAGCCGCATTAAAGCAAAGAAAAGCATTGACCAAATGCTGCGGCTTGGCTGAAAGGAAGCGAAAATCCACCAAAATGAAAGAACAGTATGATGTAATCATTATAGGCGGCGGTATCGCAGGGCTTTACGCCGCGCTTAATTTTGACAATTCGGTTAGGGTGTTGGTTGCGTCGAAAAGGGATATTTTCCTTTGTAACTCCTCCCTTGCCCAGGGCGGCGTTGCCGGCGTTTTGGACACCGAAAACGACTCATTCGGCCTTCACATCAACGACACCATGATTGCCGGCGGCCAGGAAAACAACTACGAAGCCGTTGAGGTGCTTGTAAAAGAGGGACCCGACGATTTAAGGCGGCTTATCGGCATGGACATCGCCTGGGACAGGCACGAAAACGGCGAGCTTCACATGACGCTTGAGGGAGGACATTGTCGCAACCGCATTATCCACCGCAAGGATTCGACGGGACGGGCGATAATGGACGCGTTGGTTGAAGAGATTGAAAAATGCAAAAACGTGGACGTTATACCCAACCTGCACATGGTAAATATGCGCGAAACGGCAAAGGGCGTAGTTGCCGAATTTATTACTCCCGACGGGATTAAGGCCGTTGGCGGCTCATACGCCATTATTGCGACGGGCGGAATAGGTCGAGTTTATAAATATACCACCAACTCGGCCATCGCAACGGGCGACGGCATTACCGCTGCCTATTACATGGGCGCAAAGATAAAAAATTTGCATTACGTTCAGTTTCACCCAACCGCTTTTGCCGCCGCCGAGGGCAGAGAACGCTTTCTTATAAGCGAGGCGGTAAGAGGCGAGGGTGCATACCTTTTAAATTGCGACAAAAAGCGGTTTATGCACCGATATGACGAGCGGCTTGAGCTTGCTCCGCGTGACGTTGTGTCACGTTCGGTTATTTTGGAATCGCGAAAGACGGGAAGCGAGAAATTTTATCTTGACATCACCCATCGCTCGGCGGAATTTTTGCTTGACCGATTCCCGATGATTTACGCAAAATGCCTTG
>JAFNUO010000010.1 GCA_017383985.1 Clostridia bacterium
GCTATGCCTATGCGCTCCAAAACTACGACGATTCCTATCATTTTATAAAAAAGCAAGCGATATTTACCGTTCTTGGATTTATCGGAATGTACGGCGCTTCTCGTATAAATTATCATGTTTACCGCCGTTGCGCGTGGGTGATTTACGGCGTAACTATTGTAATGCTTATCGTCGTGCTTATAATCCCGCCGATAAGCGAGGACTTAAATTTCCATCGTTGGCTTTATTTCGGCTCGTTCAGTTTTCAGCCGTCGGAAATTGCAAAGTTTTCTATAATTCTTCTTTTCTCTCATCTTATCGCCAAATATTATAATACAAAGATGAAAGAGGTTAAATTCGGCATATTCGGTCTTGCGGGACTGCTTGCGGCTTTCTGCGGCTTGGTTGTTGTTGAAACCCATCTTTCTGCAACTCTGCTTATATTTTCAATCGGCGCCTCGTTAATGGTAATCGGTGGAATAAAGCTCCGTTACGTTTTCGGCGCTCTTGCAATAGGCGGCGGTGGAGCGGTTGCCGCTATAAGCCTTATCGGCTACGGCGGAGACCGTATTACAAGCTGGCTTGATCCGTGGTCAGACGCTCAGGGAGTCGGCTGGCAGATTATCCAGTCGCTTATTTCAATCGGTAGCGGCGGATTTTTTGGTCGAGGACTCGGCGAATCGCGCCAAAAATATTTGTGGGTACCCGAACCGCACAACGACTTCATTTTTGCTATCGTCTGCGAAGAGCTCGGCTTTATCGGAGCTATGATTATTATCGGACTTTTCGTTGCGCTTATTTGGCGCGGCTTTATCGTCGCTATGAGAGCCCCCGATAAATTCGGTACGTTAATGGCAATCGGCCTTACCTTGCAGGTAGGACTTCAAGCGGCGCTTAACATCATGGTAGTAACCAACACAATCCCAAATACAGGTATAAGCCTTCCGTTTTTCAGTTACGGAGGCACGGCGCTTGTAATGCTGCTTACCCAAATGGGAATAGTGCTATCTATTTCAAGAGCAAGTTCGGTTACAAAAGCCTAACGTTTTAGTAAATTTAAGAGGAGATAAATAAAATGAAAGTATTGTTTTCGGGCGGCGGAACGGCCGGACATATTAACCCCGCTATTGCCGTTGCAGGTTATATAAAGGAAAATCAACCCGACGCCGAGCTTTGCTATATCGGCAAAAAGGGAGGCATGGAATCTCGCCTTGTTCCCAACGCGGGTATTGAGTTTCACTCTATCGACGTCGAGGGATTTCAACGTAAAATAAACTTTACCAACATAAAACGTAATATTTCCGCTATCGCAAAATTAGGAGCCGCCTCAAAAAACGCAAGAAAGCTCCTTTTAGAGCTTAAGCCCGACGTTGTTATGGGTACGGGCGGATATGTAAGCGGCCCCGTTTTACGCCAGGCGGCTAAACTCGGCATAAAATGTTGTATCCACGAACAAAACGCCTTTGCCGGTGTTGCAAATAAGATGTTAGCCCCAAAGGTTGATGCCGTGATGCTTGCCATGCCTGAGGCTGAAAAATATTTTGACGCAAAAAATAAACCTATTGTAACCGGTAACCCTGTTCGTACCTCGGTTATTTCTATGACCAAGGAAAAGGCAAGAGAAATACTCGGCCTTGATAATCGTCCCATGATTTTGTCGTTCGGCGGCTCGCTCGGAGCCCGTCGTATAAACGAAACGGTTGCCGACGTTATTGCGTGGCATTGGAAAAGCGGCGAGATAGTTCACTATCACGCAACGGGAAAATACGGTACCGAGCTTATGCCCGAACTTCTTAAAGAAAAGGGCGTTGACATGGAAGCCGAAAATATCCATGTAACCGAATATATCGACAACATGGACGTTTTGCTTGCCGCCGCGGACCTTGTAATCTGCCGTTCGGGAGCAATTACAATAAGCGAGCTTGCCGTTCAAGGTAAGCCCTCGGTGCTTATTCCGTCTCCAAACGTTGCCGAAAATCACCAATATCATAATGCCATGACCCTTGTTTCAAAGGGCGGCGCCGAAATAATTGAAGAAAAAGATTTGTCGGGCGAAAAACTTACCGACGTTGTAAGCGGTCTTATTACTGATAAGGCTAAACTCGAAAAAATGAGCGAAAACGCAAAAAAATGCGCTATCTTTGATACAAATGAAAGAATTTATAAGGTTATTTGCGACCTTTATAATTCAAAGTAAGTAGCATAAATTATATTACCGCATAAACTGGCTTTGTATACCAGTGAAAGGGTGCGGTAAAATGACAGAGTATATTATAAACGGCAAAAATCGTTTATCAGGTAAGCTAAAATTACAGGGGTCAAAGAATGCATCGCTCCCTGTACTTGCGGCGACCTTGCTTACGCGCTCCAAATGCGTGATACATAACTGTCCCGACTTAAGCGACGTAAGACAGTCGCTGAATATTTTAACGGCGCTCGGTTGTGACTGTACATACGAGGACAACACCGCCGTAATTGATTCAACAAATGCGTTTGGTACCGAGATAAACGAGCAACTTATGTGCGCTATGCGTTCGTCTATAATTTTTCTCGGCGCAATTTTATCCGCTAACGGAAAAGCTACCGTTTCGCGACCTGGCGGCTGTGAATTAGGGCCGCGACCAATTGATTTGCATCTTTCGTCGTTAAGAAAAATGGGCGCCGAGATATTCGATTTTTACGGAAAACTTGAATGTTCGGCGAAAAACGGACTTATTGGCTGCGAAATTGTTTTACCTATTGCGTCGGTCGGTGCAACCGAAAATATAATTCTTGCCTCGGTTTTGGCAAAGGGTAAAACCGTAATAAGAAACGCCGCAAAGGAACCCGAAATCTCCGACCTTGCCGATTTTTTGAATAGCTGCGGAGCTAATATCAAGGGCGTTGGCGGCGTAACCATTACAATCCACGGCGTAGAAAGGCTCCACGGAGCCGAATTTTCCGTTCAACCCGACCGAATAGTTGCGTCAACCTATTTATGCGCAACGGCGGTAACGGGAGGGGAACTTACCTTGTGCGAAGTAAAGCCGAGCCATCTAATGCCTGTTTTGCCGTACTATACCGCCGTCGGATGTAAAATGAAAATAGGGGAGAGCGAGATAAAATTAACTGCCCCTAATAGGCTTAATTCAACGGGAACAATAGTAACCGGAGAATATCCCGGCTTTCCTACCGACGCCCAACCCCTTTTTGTCGCAATGTCGTCGGTGTCAAAAGGAGCGTCGGTGTTTGAAGAAAAAATATTTAACTCGCGTTATCGTTATATCGACGGACTTAATAAACTCGGCGCCGATATTTCGGTTCACGATAGCGTAGCGGTTGTAAAAGGTGTACCGACTTTATACGGCGCAAATGTTGAAGCAACCGATTTACGCGGCGGCGCCGCAATGATAATCGGCGGGCTTTGCGCCAAAGATAGAACAAAAATTATCGACATGGGCCATATCGCCCGCGGATACGAAAATATAACCGAAAACCTTGTAAGCATAGGTGCTGAAATAAAGGTGCAGGAAACATAAGAGGTGCTATAATGCCAGACCAAAATTCTCGAACTGTCAAAAAGAAAACAGTAAAGCATAAAAATAAGTCACGCTCAAAAAATCGCGGCGGCTCAAATATACTTATTTATTCCTTTGTGATTTTTATTATCGTCGCAATCGCAATAATTTCATCGCTTACCGTTTTTTTTAATGCGAATATTGTAACTGTTACTAATAAAAGCTCTCTTTATACCGCCGACCAAATTATTGCGGCCTCTGGCCTTGATATAGGAGATAGTCTTATAACGTCTAACGCTACTCAAGCGGAGAATAGAATTGAACAACAGCTACCTTATATCGGAAAAGCAACGGTAAAAAAGAAATTCCCGTCAACCTTTGAAATTACGGTAAAGGACGTAAAACCTAACCGAATTTATAAGGCAAATAATAATTACGCTCTTGCTTATAATGATAAAATTCTTGAAATAACCGATAAGTATGATACCGAATATGCTTTTTATAATATACCCCTAAAGGAAGCCATTGCGGGTAAAAACGTTTCCCTCGAAAACGAGGTAAGAGAGGTTTACGATTTATTAAACAACTCAATTACAAAAAGCGGACTTAAAAATATAACCGCCGTCAGCTTTACAAGTGCGGTTGATATAAAACTTATATACGATAATCGCCTTCTGCTTAACGTTGGTACAACCGAAAATCTTGACCAAAAATTAAAAAACGCCACAAGCGTAATTCAAAGCGTTACCCAAAAACACGGCGAGTTCGTCGAGGGTACGGTTAATCTTAAATATTTAGTTGACGACAATAACGAAAGCTATTTTACTTTAGAGTCGATTGACCGTTACGGAATACTGCCTGAAACAAAAACTCAAGAGAACGCAAAAGATGATACAAAGAACTTGAAATAAGTTCTTGCGAACTTGAAATATTAAAAAATTGTAAAAATAAGCGAATTTAATAGAAAAAAGACCCAAAAAACCAAAAAATATATAGTGCAATGTATTGAAAAATAAATTTAAATATGATATTATATATCTAAACTTGACGATGATTCGTCAAAAGAGTTCTTTTGAACCGATAAAAAAATCAATGATATATATTAAATGGGAGGACAAAAATTATGCCTTTTGAAATCGCAAACGAACTTGAAGATGTTGTTCAAATTAAAGTCGTAGGTGTCGGCGGAGGCGGCGGTAACGCCGTTAACCGCATGGTTGACGCCGGAGTACAGGGCGTAGAGTTTATAGCGGTTAATACCGACGCTGCTGCTCTTCTTCTTTCAAAAGCAACCCACAAGATTCAAATTGGAGAAAAATCTACCCGTGGTCACGGCGCAGGAGCAAAGCCCGAAGTTGGCCAAAAAGCTGCCGAAGAATCCCGTGACGAAATTACTGCCGCGCTTAAGGGTACCGACATGGTATTTATTACTGCCGGCATGGGCGGCGGTACCGGTACCGGCGCTGCTCCTATCGTCGCAGAAATCGCAAAGGAAATGGGTATCCTTACCGTAGGTATCGTTACAAAGCCTTTCGGCTTCGAAGGTAAGCTCCGCATGGAGCAGGCTGAAAAAGGTATCGCCGCTCTTGCCGAGCATGTTGATAGCCTTATTGTTATCCCGAACGAAAGACTTAAGTTCGTATCCGAAGAAAAGATTACTCTTAAGAACGCATTTATTATCGCCGACGACGTTCTCCGTCAGGGTGTACAGAGCGTTTCCGAGCTTGTTAGCGTTCCCGCTTACATAAACCTCGACTTCGCTGACGTTACCGCTGTTATGAAGGATTCCGGCTATGCTCATATGGGTGTCGGTACCGCTACCGGCCGTGACAAGGCTGAGGCTTGTGCAAAGGCCGCTATCAGCAGCCCGCTTATCGAAACCGATATGAAGGGCGCTCGTGGCGTAATTATCAACATCACCGCTTCCGAGGATATCGGACTTGAAGATGTTGAACTCGCTTCTTCTATCGTTGCTCAAACCGCTCACGAAGATGCAAACATCATTTGGGGTGTTTCTCTTGATAGCAAGCTTAACGATGAAATGCGCATGACCGTTATCGCAACCAACTTTGGCAACATCAAGGCCGGCTACGGCAAGAACGACGATTTGTTCAAGATGCTCGATACCGGAAGCACAAATGAAGATGACGGCGATTTCACCGACATCATGAGCATGTTCAACAAGTAATTTTCTAAAAATATTTTCAAAAGACCACAAACTATTGCTTTGCGGTCTTTTGTTTTGCCTAAACTGTTATTTGGAGCGTTAAAATGAACTGGACAGAAATTAAAATATCGGTACCGTGTTTGGACGTTGAAAAAGCGTCGGCAATAGCTAATATGACCGTACCTTATGGAATTTATATTGAGGATTATTCCGACCTCGAGCCTATGGCTCTTGAAATTGCGCATATTGACCTTATCGACGAGGAACTTATCGCAAAGGACAGAGATAAGGCGATAATTCATATTTATATCAGCGAAGAGGACAACCCCTTTGAGGCGGTAAGCTATCTTTCCGAGCGTCTTACCGCCGAAAACGTTACCCACGAAATTGATACGTCAACTATAAAGGAAGCCGATTGGGCGGAAAATTGGAAAAAGTACTTTAAGCCTATCGAAATTGGAACTCGTCTTGCTGTTTGCCCGTCGTGGGAAACTTATGATAACAAGGACAACCGTACTGTTTTATCTATCGATCCCGGCGCCGCTTTCGGAACGGGAACTCACGACACAACAAAGCTTTGCCTTGGCGAGCTTGACCGAATTATAGCCGGCGGCGAAACCTTGCTTGATATCGGTTGCGGTAGCGGAATACTCGCAATTTCGTCGGTAATTCTTGGCGTAAAAGAGGCTGTCGGCGTTGATATCGACGCAATGGCGGTGCGTGTTGCGGACGAAAATGCGGTAATAAATCACGTAGAAGATAAAATAAAATTCCTTTGCGGCGATTTAACTGAAAAAATTAGTGGAAAATATGATATAATATGTGCTAATATAGTAGCTGATATAATAATCAAGCTTTGCGATAACGTAACCGACTATATGGCTGATGACGGCGTGTTTATTTGTTCGGGTATTGTCGATATCCGTGAAAACGACGTACTTGCCGCAATTGAAAAAGCCGGATTAAAGGTAATTGACCGAAATATAAGCGGCGGTTGGGTTGCGCTTACCGTAAAACGTAGTTAAACGGAGGTTTCCCGATGATACAATATGAGGAACAAAGATTACGCCTTTTGGACAACGAGGCTGAATTAAAGGAGCTTGCGGGTGCGCTTGGTCTTGATATGCTCCGTAAGGAACAGGAAAGACTTGAAGCTCAGTCGGCCGAAAACGGCTTTTGGGACGATGTAGAAAACTCCCAAAAGATACTCCGCAAAATTGCCCAGTTAAAGAATAAAATCGCGTCTTATGATACCTTAAAGGCGGATTTTGATGATACACTTACCCTTATCGAGCTTGCCGACGAGGAAGAGGATTTATCCTTGCTTGACGAAGCGATAGAAGGCGTAGACCGCGTAATCGCAAACATTGAGCAGTTACGCCTTACAACCTTGCTTTCGGGCGAATACGACTCTAAAAACGCTATTTTGACCTTCCACGCAGGTGCAGGCGGAACAGAGGCGCAGGACTGGGTACAAATGCTTTACAGAATGTACTGCCATTGGGCGGAACGCCACGATTTTAAGGCTCATCTTATCGACTTTCTTGACGGCGAAGAAGCGGGACTTAAAAGCGCCGTGTTACAAATTGAGGGTATGAACGCATATGGCTTCTTAAAAAGCGAAGCGGGAGTTCACCGCCTTGTTCGTGTCTCTCCGTTTGACTCTTCGGGACGCCGCCATACTTCCTTTGCCTCGCTTGAGGTTATGCCCGAAATTGACGACGATATAAAGATTGATATTCGACCAGAGGACGTCAAAATGGACGTTTTCCGTTCATCGGGCGCAGGCGGCCAAAAGGTAAACAAAACCTCGTCCGCCGTTCGTCTTACCCATATTCCTACGGGTATTGTCGTATCGTGCCAAACTGAGCGTAGCCAGTTCCAAAACAAGGATACATGTATGACTATGCTTAAATCCAAGCTGCTTGAAATTAAGGAACGTGAACATCTTGATAAAATAGAGGATATTAAGGGCGTTCAAAAGGAAATTACTTGGGGTTCCCAAATCCGTTCCTATGTTTTTATGCCGTATACGCTTGTTAAGGACCATCGTACCGGTTGCGAAAACGGTAACATCGGCGCAGTAATGGATGGCGATATTGATAGCTTTATTAACGCATATCTTAAGGCCGAAAGCCTTGGTAAATTGGGTAACTACAGTGACGACGAATAATAGATAAATTTGCCTATTGACATTTTTACGATTTGTGTTAGAATGTCATTTGAACTGAATAACAATACTTTATCAAGAGCGACGGAGGGAACAGGCCCTGTGATGTCCGGCAACCTGCTTTTAAGCAAGGTGCTAATTCCTGCGGATAATTTTATCCGAAAGATGAGGTTTACTCAAAGCCCACGGTCTTGATAAAGTCCGTGGGCTTTTTTATGCTAAGAAAGGGAGATATTTAAGATGAAAAAATTGTTTACTTCTGAATCGGTCACCGAGGGACATCCCGATAAAATTTGTGACCAAATTTCAGACGCCGTGCTTGACGCAATCTTGTCCCAGGACAAGCAGGCGAGAGTTGCTTGCGAAACTTTTTGTACAACCGATTTTGTTACCGTAATGGGCGAAATTACAACTTCTGCAAAGGTCGATTACGAGCAAATTGCCCGTGATGTAATTTGCGATATCGGCTATGATAGCGAGGAAAAATATTTTGACGGTAAAACCTGCGAGGTGTCCGTCCGTATTCATGAACAGTCGCCCGATATTGCTCTCGGCGTTGATAATTCGTTTGAGAAAAAGGCTTCTTCGGCTGAGGACGAGGATAGGGGAGCAGGGGACCAAGGCTTAATGTTCGGTTACGCCTGTGACGAAACCGAAAATCTTATGCCTATGCCTATCGACCTTGCCCATAAACTCGCTTTACGCCTTACATATGTTCGTAAATCCGGTATGTTAGACTATTTAAGAGCCGACGGCAAAACTCAGGTTACTGTCGAATATGAAGACGATAAGCCGGTAAGAGTTGATACTGTTGTTGTTTCGTCTCAGCACGCTGATAACGTTTCTGCCGAGCAAATTCGCGAGGATATAATCGAAAATGTTATAAAGCCGATTATCCCCGCTGAGCTTATGGACGAAAATACCGTAATTTACGTTAACCCGACGGGACGCTTTGTAATCGGCGGCCCCGCGGGAGATACCGGCCTTACGGGACGCAAGATTATCGTCGATACATACGGCGGCTACGCTTGCCACGGCGGCGGCGCTTTCAGCGGCAAGGACCCGACAAAGGTTGACCGTTCAGCGTCTTATGCGGCTCGTCACGTTGCCAAGAATATTGTTGCTGCCGGTATTGCAAAGCGCTGCGAGGTTCAGGTTGCTTACGCAATCGGCGTAGCAACGCCCGTTTCAGTAATGGTAAATACCTTCGGTACAGGAATAAAATCGGACGAAGAAATTTCAAACGCAGTACGCGAGGTATTCGATTTGCGCCCGACTGCTATCATTAATCGCTTTGATTTACGCCGCCCGATATACCGTCATGTAGCCGCTTACGGTCATGTTGGACGCACCGATGTTGATTTACCGTGGGAAAAGACCGACTTTGTCGATAAACTTAAATCAGAAATTTGCTGATGTTTGACTAAAATGCGGTATAATAATTGTGTATTATTTTGAAGTTGTTGGAGGTAATTTTAATGGATACTTCAAAAATGACAATGCACAATCTTGATGTAGCTGAATTTATAAGCATACTCGATAGTTGTACCGGCGACGTTTTTTTGGAAACAAAAGAGGGCGATGTTCTTAATCTTAAATCTAAGCTTTGCCAATTTGCGGGCCTTGTGAATATTATTAACGGAGCGTTTATTGCCGAGGCTACTATTCGCTGTTCTAATCCCGAAGACGAGCAAAAACTTTTCCGATTTAATCTTTATAAAGAAATTCCCGAAACAAAATAATCTATTTTTTTTCAGCCGTCCGTTTTGGGCGGCTGTTTTATTTGTATAACGAAAACCACGCGATAGTCGCGTGGTTCAAAAGAGGTTAACCGATGAACAAAAAATCCTCCGTTTGTGTTAAAATAGCAGAGACCTGCCAGTCAAGCCAAAACACAAAAGGAGGATTTATAAATGAAAAAAGA
>JAFNUO010000063.1 GCA_017383985.1 Clostridia bacterium
CCGATATTGCCGAAGCTGACAACAGCTATGTTAAAGAATACATAAGCTTCCTTGAATCAAGGGGTAAAAGCCGTTCAACTGTTGTAAGAGTTGTTGCAACCATCCGTTGTTTTTATCAGTTCCTTGTTATCAAAGGTTATAGCTCAACAAATCCGGCTAACGGAATAAAGTTTGAAAAAACGGAAAAGAAGTTACCCGAAATTTTAACAAATAAGGAAATAGACCTATTACTTACTCAGGCCGACCCAAAAGACGCCAAGGGCTGCAGAGACAAGGCTATGCTTGAGCTTCTTTATGCAACCGGCATTAGAGTTTCGGAGCTTATTAACCTTGATATAAACGATATTATTTTTGACGTAGGAATACTTCATTGTCGTAGCGGTAAAAACGAAAGAATAATTCCTGTTTACGCCTCTGCGCTTACGGCGGTTAATGATTATGTTCGCCGCGTAAGAGCAATTACTGTATTTGACAACAATGAAAAGTCGCTTTTTGTTAACATGAACGGTCAGCGTTTAACTCGCCAGGGCTTTTGGAAAATTATTAAGCAATATGCTACTCAGGCCGGAATAAATAAGGACATAACTCCTCACACGTTGCGTCATTCGTTCGCGGCTCATTTACTTGAAAACGGAGCTCAGCTTAAGGATATTCAGGAGATGTTAGGACATTCGGATATCTCTTCAACTCAGGTTTATGCTCACATCATGAAAAATAAATTCTCCTCGGTCTATAATAAATTCCATCCGAGAGCTCAAAAACAATAATAGGTGATTCAAATTGGCTTTTTTAAGTAAGTTTTTTAATTATAATAAAGAAGGTCCCGGCGTAACTAAAAACGAAACCGAGACGGGATTAGGTAAGTTTTTTCGAATTTTAGTATCAAAGTTTTGGAAAATATGTACCTTAAATATGCTTTATGTTGTTTGCCTTATTCCGATAATTGCGATGTGCGTCGGTTTATATAATATTACGCCGCTTTCGGAAATGACAACTACCGAAAAATATCTTGAAACCGTTCACGTTGCGAGCGAATATAAGCGTATGGCCGATAAATATATTCGTGTTTGCGAGATTGACGACGCTACAATGGTTAAAATTAACACTAAAATTGGCGCTCTTATCGAAACGGTAAATTCGGTTAACCCCGAGGTAATAACCGACGGGTCAATAAGCTACGAAGCGAAAAAGTATAACGCGGAAATAAATAAGAAAATATATGCTCAGTTTACCGATATACTTAACACAATCGAAAATGACAGATTTACGGTCGAGTATGATAAAGAAACCGACGCATGGTCGGTAATTGATAAAAAGCATAATGATTTTATATTCACAAAAATATCGGTAGCTGAAGGAAAACTATCGGTAACCGACGGCTTACCCGATAGTTATATCGATTATTTTTATTGGGTGCTTGTATTATTGCCGTTTGCCCTTATCGGCCCAATTACGGCCGGCGCAGTTAAAGTTTCGCGTGACTTTGTTCGTGAAGAACCGGTATTTTTATTCTCTGATTTTAGAGACGCC
>JAFNUO010000064.1 GCA_017383985.1 Clostridia bacterium
ACCGCAACAAGCACCTCGTTATCGCCGTTTTTGCGGGAAAATACGATATAACCCAAGCCACTGAAATACGGAATATATTCTCCGCCCGAAAAAGCAGGATTTTTGCGAAGCTTGCCGAGTTTTGAGTAAAAATCAATAAGCTCGGTATCGGCGTTATCCCACGGATAGGCGCCGCGGTTAAACGGGTCGCGGCCGCCGGTCATCCCCGCCTCGTCGCCATAATAAACGCAAGGAATTCCCGGCAAAGTAAACTGCAACACGGCGGCAAGCTTAGACAGTTTCTTTCCCCTATCCAACATCTCGTCGGTCATGACAAAATTCGCCTGATCAGGGCGACGTTCAGGTATAGTTTTTGCGCCTAAAGCGGTTATAATTCGTTCGGTGTCGTGGGTACCGACGTTATTCATAAGGGTATCAAGCGCCGGTTTCGGATAATTTTCGATAATATTTAAAACGCGGTCGGTAAAATCAAAGCCGTCTCCGCCCTTTACAAATTCGATAATCGCATGGCGGAAAGGATAATTCATAACCGAGTCAAGTTGGTCGCCGATAAGGAAACGACGGCGGCCAACTCCGCTTATTTTATTCGACGCGTCCTCCCAAACCTCGCCGATAATCAACGCGTCGGGATTTTCGGCCTTTACGGCGTTTCGAATAGCGTCGATAAACTCATCGGGCAGCTCGTCGGCAACGTCAAGGCGCCAACCTGAAGCTCCCTTTTTAAGCCAGTAACGCAAGACGCCGTTTTCGCCGCAAATAAAGTCCATATAGCTCGGCTCGGTTTCGTTAAGCTCCGGTAATGACGGAACACCCCACCACGAATGGCATTTATTTGGCCACTGAATAAAATCGTACCATTTAAAATAGGGGCTATTTTGGTCACGAAACGCTCCCGAATCGCCATAGCGGCCGTATCGGTTAAAATAAATACTGTCGTCGCCGGTATGACTGAAAACGCCGTCGAGGATAACCGAAATTCCGTTTCTTTTGGCCGTTTTACAAAGCGAAATAAAGTCAGCCTCGGTACCTAAAGACGGGTCAATTTTAAAATAATCGGCGGTATTGTATCTATGATTTGAATGAGCCTCGAAAATTGGGTTTAAATAGATAATTGTTACGCCCAAATCTTTTAAATACGGTAATTTTTTCTCGATTCCCTTTAAGTCGCCGCCAAAATAATCTTGGCCTATTTCGGGAAAATTGCCGTCCTGTTTCCATACGGGTTGACGGGTCCAATCGGTTACAACCTCTCTGCCGTATGGGAGGTTTTTCTTAACCTCGCCCGAAAAGGCAAAGCGGTCGGGAAAAATTTGATAAAAAACGCCGCCCTTGAATTGGTCAGGCGTTTTAAAATCAGGTTTATATACGGTTAGCTGGAAAGGTGCGCCGGTTTCGGATACGTCGCCGACCGAATAGCCGACGTTTGTTACTTTATTAATGCGGTAGTTTCCGTCAAACTCGAAATTGTACCAATAAAGTCCCGCCCTGTCGGTTGAAAACTCGGCCGTATATTTGGTAAAGCAGTCATAAATCCTTTCGGTCGGCTGCATACGGATAAACTGCTTATTTTCGCCGTCTTTCCATATAACAAGTTGGGCCATAACTGCGTTACAGTTATCATGCAAAATTATAGACAAAGCGAGGCTCTCCCCGACCGTAATCGGAGAGAGCTTTGATTTATAAATTTTGTCTCGGCTGCAATAAATATGCATTTATCTTTCAACCCTTTTAATATTCCAAATATCATTCGCGTAATCGTCAACAAGGCGGTCAATAGAGAAAATTCCCGACTTTGCAATATTGACAAGAGAAGCGCGGTTCCATGCGTCCTTGTTTGCATAAAGGTCGTACGCTCTCTTATGCGCGACGCAGTAATCGGAGTAGTCGGCAAAGGACATATACGTGTCGCTTGAAAGAAGGATATGGCGGATATTGTCAAAGGACATTCCGTCGATATTTCTTCCAATCAAGTCAACTACTTCACGGAGCTGCTCGTTACTATTATAGTAGTTCATCGGGTTATAGCCGTTAGCTCTAAGGCGGTCAACCTCGTCGGCAAGCATACCGAAGATAATAATATTATCGTCGCCAACCGCCTCGTGGATTTCAACGTTTGCGCCGTCCTCGGTACCGAGAGTAATAGCGCCGTTAAGCATAAACTTCATGTTACCGGTACCCGAAGCCTCGGTTCCCGCAAGAGAAATTTGTTCGCTTATTTCGGCGGCGGGCATAAGAAGCTCGGCAAGAGTTACACGATAATCCTCGATATAAACAACCTTAAGCTTACCCTTCATGTCGGGGTCGTTGTCGATCATCTTGGAAATTTTATAAATCATTTGAATAATCTGTTTAGCTACATAATAACCGGGGGCGGCCTTTGCGCCGAAAATATAGGTTTTCGGAGTAAACGGCGCGTTAGGATTATTCTTTATAAACAGATACTCGCTTAAAATATGAAGGGCGTTAAGCTGCTGACGCTTGTACTCGTGCAAACGCTTAACCTGAACGTCGAAGATAGAGTCAACGTTAATTTCGTTACCCGTGGTTGCCTTTACGTAATTGGCAAAACGCTCTTTATTATGGCGTTTAACGGCGGCAAGGTCGTCAAGCACCTTTTTATCGTCGGCGAATTTCATAAGCTTTTCAAGCTCGGCCGCATTTTTTACAAAGCCGTCGCCGATAAGCTCTTTAATCATAGCGGTAAGCTTTGGGTTAGCCTGACACAGCCAACGGCGGTGAGCAATACCATTAGTTACGTTATGGAATTTTTCGGGATTTACGTTATAAAAATCGTTAAATACGGTTTCCTTAAGAATATCGCTATGCAAACGGGAAACGCCGTTTACCGAATGGGAACCCGCAATAGAAAGGTTAGCCATACGGACAACCTTATTATCAATAATGGAAATTCGGTTAGCCAAATCCCAGTTGCCGGTTTTGCTTACAATTTCGCCGTGGAAACGACGGTTGATTTCCTGAACAATTTGGTGAATACGGGGCAAACGCTGTCTGAAAAGTTCCTCGTTCCAACATTCAAGCGCCTCACGCATTACGGTATGGTTAGTATAACCAACCGTTTTTGTTACTATTGCCCACGCTTCGTCCCATGTGTAGCCGCATTCGTCAAGCATAATACGCATAAGCTCGGGTATAGAAAGGGCCGGATGGGTATCGTTAATGTGAACGGCTACCTTTTCGGCAAAGTTGTCGAGAGTACCGTATTTTGCAAGGTGACGGCGGACAATATCCTGAATAGACGCGGAAACAAGGAAATATTGTTGTCTTAAACGGAGAGATTTGCCCTCGTAATGGTTGTCGGCGGGATAAAGCACCTTGCTTATCGCTTCGGCCATTGCGTTTTCTTCAACCGCTCTTAAATAATCACCCTGGTTAAATAATGCCATGTCAAAGCCGGGCTTTGTAGCCTCCCATAAACGGAGAACAGCAACGCCGTCGCCGCCATTACCCGCAATCATCATATCGTAAGGCACGGCGTGAACATAAGTAGCGTCGGGATTTTCTACATGGTGATATACGCCGTCCCACCACTCGTTTACGTGGCCGTCAAAGCATACGTCAACCGCTTCATCGGCACGTTCCTCAAACCATACCGAGCCGCCGGGAAGCCAAAAATCGGGGGTCTCCGCCTGCCATCCGTCGACAAGCTTTTGGCGGAAAATTCCGTACTCGTAACGGATTGAGTAACCCATAGCGGAGTACTCGCCGTTTGCAAGTCCGTCAAGAATACAAGCCGCAAGACGGCCAAGGCCGCCGTTACCAAGACCTGCGTCCGGTTCAAGTTCGTAAAGCTTTTCGAGTTTTACGCCCATTGATGAAAGCGCCTTTTTAAAGGTTTCCTCAAGTCCTAAGTTATAAAGGGTATTCTTGAAAGAACGGCCCATAAGGAATTCCATGCAAAGATAATATACCTGCTTAGATTCCTGGGCGTTTGCGCGCTCGTCAAAGGCTTCCCTTTGCTTTTTCATGATATCCTTAAGTACCATGACGCAAGCCTTATAGAATATGTCGTCCGACGCCTGGGACGGTACAACGCCAAAATTATGAGACAGTTTTGCTGAAATAAGCTCTTCCGTCTGTTTAATAGTATACTTTGTCATTTTATGACCTCCGTAAACCGAAAATTTATAAACAATTCCTTATACTATATGATATTACATATTTTCGCATATTTCAAGTATTATTATTGCAACTTAATTTGGGCTTGTTTTTATTAAATTTATACAATAGATTATTCTTTTTGATATTTTTTTGTTCATAATTATAGCATTTTGTACAAAATAAACTGTTTTTTATCAATGTAATAGATTTTAATTTAGACTTATTTTTTAAAAATAAAGCCGAATTATCGGTAAAACCATCTTTTATTTTGTGTAATAACCACATATATGTTATGCAATATTTACATTAAATAAACTATTGTAAAAATCGGTCGATTGAGTTATAATTATTATAAACCAACGTTAAATTAGGAGTGTATTGTCTTGAGTAAAGTTATTATTAGCGCAGACAGCACCTGCGACATTTCAAACGAATTAATTGAAAAATACAGTATAAAAATTTGCCGCGGCCCCGTTATTTTAGGCGACAAAGAATATACCGACGGAATAGATATTACCCCGAAAGATATTTTCGAATATTATAACACGACGGGTAATCTTGCAAAAACCTCCGCAACCAACTTTCAAACATACTATGACTATTTAGCCGCTCTTGCAGAGGGTGGCAACAAGGTTATACATTTTTGTATAAGCTCGGAAATGTCATCAATGTATAATAACTGCCGTATGGCCGGCGAAGATCTTGACGGCGTTTTTGTTATTGATAGCCGTAATCTTTCGACCGGTATCGGTCTTATGGTTATTCTTGCCGCCGAGCTTGCCGAAAGCGGCATGGAAGCAGAAGCTATTGTTGAAAAAATTAACGAAACCATTCCTAAGGTTGACGCTTCCTTTGTTATCGACACCCTTACCTATCTTCACAAAGGCGGAAGATGCTCTACCGTAGCAATGCTTGGCGCTAACATGCTTAAGCTCCGCCCCTGTATCGAGGTTAAGGAAGGAAAAATGGACGTAGGCAAGAAATTCAGAGGCAAAATGTCCGACGTTTTGATTGAATACGCAAAATCAAGACTTGGCGACCTCGATTCTATCGACCCGCATAGATGCTTCGTTACTCATACAATGGAATTAGGCGACGAAAAAGCAAGAGCGGTATATGATTACGTCGAAAGCCTCGGATACTTTGACGAAATTATCGAAACAACCGCCGGTTGTACCGTTACATGCCATTGCGGACCGGGTACCCTTGGCGTTTTGTTCGTTAAAAAGTAATGAATATTCTTTGTATCGGGGACGTTGTAGGTAGCGTAGGCTGCGAATTTTTGCGAAGACAGCTTCCCTCTCTTAAAAAACTTAAAGCCATTGACATGGTAATTGTTAACGGCGAAAATTCCGCCGACGGAAACGGCATTACTCCCGTTTCCGCCGAGCATATTTTAAATAGCGGCGCAGACGTTATCACGGGAGGAAACCATTCCTTCCGCCGATTTGAAATGTACCCCTATTTTGACGAAAGCAACCTTGTTATCCGTCCCGCAAATTATCCCGACGGCGCTTACGGAAAAGGGTACACGGTAATTGACTTTGGATATACAAAGGTCGGGGTTATAAACCTACTCGGCGTAGTATACACCGAACCGCTTGACAGCCCGTTTGACACGGCGGATAAAATAATTAATCAACTTAAAAAAGACGGCGTTAAAATCATTATTGTCGACATTCACGCGGAAGCAACCGCCGAGAAAAAAGCGTTAGCATATTATCTTGACGGCCGTGTTTCGGCGGTATTCGGCACTCATACTCACGTTCAAACCGCCGACGAACAAATTTTACCCGAAAAAACCGGCTTCATTACCGACCTTGGTATGACGGGGCCGATAAATTCCGTTTTGGGCGTAAAACCCGAGCTTGCCGTAAAAAAAATGAAGAACAAGCTGCCTGTACGTTTTTCAACCGCAGAAGGCCCTTGTTTGATGAACGGGTGCATATTTGACGTTGATAATAAAACAGGCGTATGCAACGGCGTAGAACGCATTTCGATTATATAACGGCGTTATAAGACAAAAAATAAACCGAATTTGCTAAATATTTTTTCTGTTAAAGAAAAATTTTTCAAAATATTATTTCTCTTTGCTATTTTCATAAATTTTATATTTAAGTGTTGCATTTTTGGACACATTAGGTTATAATTTATAGGATATTTTGGAGGTGGATTGCATTGGACAATCAAATCGTAACAGAAGCGATTCAAGATAAGAAAGAAGTTTCCGTTATTGAAATTCTTACTTTTATTAAGAAAAACCTGGTTGTATCTCTTGCTGCGGCGGTAATTTTCGCCGTTGTAGCATATTTAGCAGCTTCTTCTATCGCAGATACCACCTACACATACGGTTGTTCCTTTACAGTTGACACCTTTTGGAACAACGAAAATACCGAAACCCTTTCTCCGAGCGGTGCATACAGCGCGGCCAACTACGCCGTTTACTCAATCAACACCCATAAAAAGTACCTTAAAGGTACCAAATTATTGGAAGATGTTATTAAAGACGCCGGTTATGAAAACCAGATTTCTCCCGAATACCTTCGCTCGCTTATTTATATAAGCAACGAAGAGGACACCTTAATCATCAACGTTACCTTATCAAACTCAAATAAACAGGCTATCGAAAAGCTTGCAAAAAGCTACGCTAAGCTTGCTCCAAAGCATTCAAGACTTAGCTACAGTTCACTTCTTTTGTTTGAAGCCACACGTCATGTAGGTACGTCCTCTACCCCGGTTACTCTTTATACTGGACTTGCTTTTGTTGCGGGCGCTGCTATTGTTTTATTCCTACTTTATATTATTGAATCCCTTGATACGAGAATTAAGTCGGCCGGCGAGGTTGAAAAACGATATAATATTTCTAACCTCGGCGTAATTCCTAACTTCTACGTAGGTGGCGGTAAGGATTACAAAGCGTACAAAAAAGGAGCACTAAGACGAAATGAAGCCTACTACAACAAATACTACGACAAATACAACTGAAAACAGTGCTCAAGAGAAAACGATTAAGCATAAGGGCCGTAGAGCACCAATTTTAATCAATGATATGTCCCCGTTTATGATTAAAGAGGCTTACAAGGCGGCCAGAGCAAATATCAACTTCGCTCTTACGGGTCGCGGCGGCAGCAAGCGCTTTATCGTTACGAGTTCCACCGTTGGTGAAGGTAAAACCACCACAAGCGTTAATCTTGCTATCGTTTTTGCTCAAACAAAGGCTAAGGTTTTACTTATCGACGCCGATATGCGTAAATCCTCCGTGCACAAGTATCTCGGTATTAAAAACGTATCCGGTCTTAGCAACGTTTTAAGCGGATTTGTTAATCTTAACGAGGTTATCAAAAAAACAACTCACGGTTTTGACTGCATGACAGCAGGTCCTATTCCCCCAAATCCCGCAGAGTTGCTTTTGAGCGAGGCCTCTACCGAATTGCTCGACACTCTTTCCGAGTACTATGATTTTATTATTATTGATACTCCCCCTGTTGCGGTAGTAAGTGACGCCCTTGCGCTTGTAGATAAGGTTGACGGTACCATTATCACAATCCGTGAAAGACACGCTAACCACGACGACCTTAAGAAAACTGTTTCCGCGCTTAGATTTGCGGAGGCGAAAATACTCGGATTTATTCTTAACGATGCAAGCGGAGAAGACGGAACTTATAAGTACAACTACAAATACCGCTACAGAAAAACCTATAAATATTACGACTACGATTACAGCTACGGCGAATAATAGGCAAATATTTCGGTTTAAAAATTACAGCAGTATCAGGCTCTGCTTTGCAAAAAAACATACCTCAAATCTATTACAAAGCATGAGTCTTCTCTCATGCTTTGTTTTTTATTAAATCATAATTTAGGTGAATTCAGTTGATATTAGACACACATTCGCATATATTACCCAACGTAGACGACGGAGCAACAAGCGTTAAAGAATCGATCAAAATGCTTACCATGCTTAAGGAACAAGGGGTTACCGACGTAATCGCTACCCCGCATTTTAAAATGATGGACTTAAGCGAAAGTATTGACGACTTTTTAGAGAAAAGAAATAGCGCTTACAAAAATCTTTTGGACGAAATAAATAAGCAAAAACTCGATTTACCGAAAATTCATCTCGGCGCCGAGGTTTTGCTTACAATGGACCTCGTTGAAGCCGGCGGCTTGGACAGGCTTTGCATTGAAGGAACAAACATTATATTGCTTGAAATGCCATATTACGAATGGCAAAGTTGGATGTTCCGTATAATCGAGGATTTATGCTCGGCGGAAGGAATTGAAATAATATTCGCTCACGTTGACCGTTACGTAAACCTTGTTCCAAAGCAAACCTATGAAAAGCTTTTCGCTTTAAACCATGCGGTACAGATAAATGCCGATTTTGTAGATAACAAAAAGGCAATACGCGTGCTTAAAAAGTGGATAAAGGAAAGGAAGATAAATTATATCGGTTCCGATTGCCACGGAATAGATTTCCGTCCGCCTCAAATCGACAATTTTATGGCTAAAATAGGAAAAATTGCAGGCAAAGATTTTATGTCTCGCATTGAAACGCATTCAAGCGAGCTTTTATCCAAGATTAACAAAGCAAAATAAATTAAGAAAGGTCGACAATAATATGATATATGCAGCAATACTTGCGGGCGGAAAAGGCTCCAGAATGGGCAGCACCGACGTTCCGAAACAGTTTTTGGAGCTTGACGGAAAGCCGATTATTATTCATACAATTGAAAAAATGCTTATGTGCGACCGTTTTGAAAAGGTTATTATAGGTATTAATCCCGATTGGAAATCCTATTGCGAAGACCTTATCTCAAAGCACATCGGCGACAACGATAAAATCATTGTTTGCGCCGGCGGCGCCGACAGAAACGGTACACTTACAAACGTTATCGACGTAATTGACGGCATAAACGGTATCGGCGACGACGATATTATAGTTACTCACGACGCCGTTCGCCCCTTTGTTACAAAAAGAATTATTGAGGACAACATTGACGCCGCTTTAAAATACGGCGCTTGCGACACGGTTGTTCCCGCAACCGACACAATAGTTCGTTCGGACGACGGAGAGATTATTTCGATTATCCCCGAACGCAGCCGCCTTTATCAGGGGCAAACTCCGCAAAGCTTTAATATCAAATTGCTTACAAGCAGCTTTGACGCGCTTACCGACGAGGAAAAGGCTACGCTTACCGACGCTTGCAAAATTCTTGTACTTAAAAATCACCCCGTTCACCTTGTCAACGGCGAGGTTCTTAACTTTAAAATTACAACCATCAGCGATTATCAGCTTGCAAAGGCTATGCTTGTAATTAAATAAGACGTGAAAGGCTGTATTTAATTTGATTAGTTATATTTATCAGCTTATCAAACCGAAGGTTATTTCAGTTAAATATAAAAACATTGACGTAAACAACGGCAAGGTAATTGTTCGCCCCGAATATATGTCCATTTGTCACGCCGACGGAAGATATTATTTTGGACTTCGTGACGCCGCCATTTTACGCAAAAAATTACCCATGGCGCTCATACACGAATGTATGGGCAGGGTTGTTTATTCCCCCGACGACCGCTTTAAGGTTGGAGAAAAGGTGGTTATGATACCCAACGCCCCCGGCGAAGAGGTTAGCGGCGAATATGAAAATTACCGCCTCGACAGCGTTTTTTCATCAAGCGGCGCCGACGGTTTTATGCGCGAATTGGTTGACCTGCCGGCGGAGAGACTTGTTTCCTGCGACGGAATTAAGCCGCAGGTTGCCGCCATGACCGAATTTGTTACTATCCCATTCCATGCCGCCGACCGTTTTGAACGCGCGGTTCAAACGGGAGTAGGTAAAATTGGCATTTGGGGCGACGGTGGTCTCGGTTACCTTACGGCGCTTGTGCTTAAACATAAATTTCCGAAGGCGAAAATTTGCGTTATCGGCATGGACGAAACAAAGCTCAACATGTTCTCGTTCGTAAACGAAACATATTTGGCGGACAAGTTGCCCGAAGGCTTTAGGGTTGACCACGCGTTTGAATGTTGCGGCGGAAACGGCAGCTATTACGCCATTAAGCAGGTTATTGACACCATTAATCCTCAGGGTACGCTTATGCTTATGGGCGTTACCGAGGACGAAGTGCCGATTGCAACAAGAATGGTGCTCGAAAGAGGGCTTACTCTTGTCGGATGCAGCCGTTCGGGCAGAGTTGATTTTGAAAACGCAGTAGAATTTCTGCGCGACAAAAAGGCGTTAAACCGAGTTGAACGCATTATTTCCGAAACGGTTGAAATTAACAGCATTGAGGACATTTACACCTCGTTTGAAAAGGACCTTGTAAACCCGTTTAAGACGGTACTCAAGTGGAACATTTAATATGAACGTTTTCAAAGCGCTGGCAAGCATTGTCGGCACAAACTTAAAAAATTTTCGCCAAAGCGTAAGCATGGCGGCGATTGAACTTAATAAGGCATACTCCGGTTCAAGCTTCGGCATGGTTTGGGCCTTTGTTAAGCCTGTCCTTTTTGTGCTTGTATACTGGTTCGGTATCACCATTGGCATTAAAGGCGGCAACGACGGAAACGTGCCCTATATTTACAAGCTTATTGCGAGCATTTTGCCGTGGTTTTTTATTTCGGAAGCATGGCTTAAATGCGGCACCTCGATTAGACGCAACAAGCACCTTGTAACCAAGACGGTTTTCCCTATACCGACCATTCCCGTGTTTGAGGAAATGCACCATTTTCTCGTTCACTCAATTTTGGTCGCGGTGGCAACCGTCATTTTTGCTGTATCGGGGTATATTACGGTTAATTTTGTTCAAATAATTTACGGCATGATATGTCTTTTCGTCCTTATTTGGGCTATTTCGCTTATTTGCTCGGCGCTTGTTGTTATAAGCCGAGATTTTGAACATCTTATAAAATCGCTTACCCAAGTGCTTTTTTGGTTATCTCCGATACTTTGGGATATCGAAAAGGTCAAGAATTACACCATTATTTATTATATAGTAAGGCTTAACCCCGTTGCGTATATAGTTGAAGTTTATAACGCCGCTTTTTTAGGCAATTTAAGCACCGGCTATGCTTGGTTCTTCAATGATATAAGCGGTACAATTTGCTTTTGGGCCGAGATTATAGTTATTTCCCTTATCGGTAGCTATTTGTTCAAAAGAATTGAGCCCGATTTTGCCGACATACTGTAAGGGAGGGTTGTTTTTATGGATTATGCGATAAGAATAAAAAACCTTACAAAGGCATATAAAATTTATTCCTCTCCCCTCCGCAGAGTTTTCGACAGCATTTTTCACACAAAAGGCTATAATAAATTTGTAGCGCTTGACGATATCACGGTTGATATTCCGAAAGGCGAGGTTGTTGGAATTCTCGGCAAAAACGGTTCGGGTAAATCGACGTTACTTAAAATTATTACGGGCGTTGCAAAGCAGACAAGCGGCGAGGTTGTTACCGAAGGTAAAATTTCGGCTATGCTTGAGCTTACAAGCGGATTTGACCCCGAGCTTACCGGAATTGAAAACATTTATTTAAAGGCGCTTTCGATGGGTATTTCAAAGGCGGAGATTACAAAACGTCTTGACGATATCAAGAAATTCGCCGATATAGGCGATTACATTAACCGCCCCGTGCGTACCTATTCAAGCGGCATGAAATCCCGTTTAGGCTTCGCCGTTTCAGTAAACGTTGACCCCGATATTTTGGTAGTTGACGAGGTTTTGGCGGTAGGCGACGATATTTTCAGGCTTAAATGTATTGAAAAAATGAAACAGTTTCGCCGCGAAGGTAAAACAATTCTTTTCGTAAGCCATTCCCTTTTCACGGTAAAAGCCTTTTGCACAAAGGGGCTTTGGATTAACGAGGGTAAGATGATGGACTACGGCGATTTGGGACCCGTTGTGCTTAAATACGAGGATTACCTTAAAAAAGAAAAGGCAAAACTTACCGAGCAGACGCCAAACGAAGAACAACTGCCTCAAGAAAAGAAGGATATTTTACAGGTTTCGAAGTTCGCCATGCTTAACAGCGGCGGCGAAAAAACAACCGAGTTTAAGCACGGCGAAGAAATTAAAATTAAGTTCGATTATGAGGTTAAACGACCGATTGATAAGCTTAATTTCGGGTTCACTCTTCGCGACGCAGAGGAACGGCTTATCTTTATGAGCGATAAGCAAAGTCCGGACAACCTTATTGACGGAACGGTTGGCAAACATTCTCTTGAAATTACGGTAAACGGGCTTAACCTGCTTAGCGGAACATATATGCTTTCGGGCGAGCTTTGGGATAACGAGTCGACCTTTTTTGTCGGCTTTTCGAACAAACGGAAATTTACCGTTTCTCAGGATAATTATATCGGAAGCGGCATTGTCAGCTTTCCGTATACATTTACTAACAAGTAAAGGATAAAGCAAAATGGATTTTAACCCTAAAGTTACGATTGACAGCGTTAAATGGGAACGAGTTATCTTAAACGTTGCGGGAAAAATCGTAGGCGTTGACCCGTCGTCAATTTCATTCTCGCTTAGCAACGGAAACGTAAGCGTTCCGATTAATTCGGTCAAAATAATTGACGAATATTATCTTTTAAGAATTAACGTTACCACGGTAAACGAAGGTTGCAGCTACCTTAACGACGGCAATTGGTCGATTATTGCCCACGACGGGCTTACCGGCACAACTTATCAGCCGACCGTTTCCGAATCGGTTTTTTCCGACGACGGTATTGAGGACGAATACGTTTACTGCAACGACAAGAACGTTAAAATTGAGCGGTTTCACAAAACTTTTTCAAAGAGCGCAACCCATTTTTTCGACGTAAAGACTTGTCTTGACGACAAAGGCGGATTTATCCTAAACGTTTTTTATCAAAAACCAATTAAGAAAAATCCCGTTGTAAAGTTTATTAAAGGCTATATAAACCTTTTTAAACCGATGGCTTATGCAATAAAAACAGGGTTGTTTAAAGCCGTTTTTTCGATTTCTAATTTATTACCCCATTCAGGAAAGGTAATTTTATTCACCTCCGATTCACGCGCCGAGCTTGGCGGCAACATGGAGCTTGTTTACAACCGTATGCATGAACGCGGACTTGATAAACAGTTTAAAATAAAAATGATGTTCCGCGAAAGCATTAAAACAAGACGCAAAATCGGCGATAAATTTAAAATGCCTTTCGTTTTGGGCAGAGCGGATATCATTATCGTTGACGACTATAACCCGACGGTTGAGCTGGTTAAATACCGCCCCGAAGTTAAAATTATTCAGCTTTGGCACGCCTGCGGCGCCTTTAAAACGGTTGGCTTCAGCCGCTTGGGTAAAACGGGAGGCCCCGCCGTAACGTCGAAGATACATAAAAAATACACCCACGCAATCGCAAGCTCGAACCACGTTGCGAAGTTTTACGCAGAGGCGTTCGGTATTCCGGAAAGCAACGTTTATCCGACGGGTGTACCCCGCACCGATATTTTCTTTGACGAAGATTACAAGGAAAGCATACGCAAATCAATGTACGAGGCTTTTCCGTCGGCAAAAGGTAAACGAGTTATATTATTTGCGCCGACATTTAGAGGTAACGGCGCAAAAAGCGCACATTATCCCTACGGCAAAATCAATATGCACGCTATCGGCAAGTATTGTCAAGAGTCGGGCAGCGTAATTATTTTCAAAATGCACCCCTTTGTTACTACGCCGCTTTTTATTCCGCCGCAGTACAAGGACGTTATGATTGACGCGACAGAAAACCGCGAAATTAACGATATTTTGTTCATAACCGACCTTCTTATCACCGATTATTCGTCGGTTATTTACGAAGCATCAAGCCTTAATATTCCTATGCTTTTCTATGCATTTGACCTTGAACAATATGTTTCGTCGCGCGACTTTTACGAGCCGTTTGAAACCTTTGTTCCGGGAAAAATTGTTCAAAATTTCGGCGAGCTGTTAAAAGCCATTGAGGAAAATGACTTTTGCCACGAAAAGGTTGCGCCGTTTAGGGATAAGAATTTTGAATTTAAGGACGGCAAGTCAACCGACAGAGTTATTGACTGGCTTATTTTAGGCACAAAAGAATAAAAATCAAAAAGGAGGTTTGCGGTTTCATGAAAAAAGCTGTTATCAACAGAGCTTATTTTGAACGCTGCCTTCTTTTTTTGTGCGGCGAGGGAAAAATCGGTAACATCGGTTTTAAATCAAGCGAGTTGGATACGGTTTTTTTGCCGCTTTATAAAACGCAGGAAGGCGACAAATTTGCCGTTTGCTTTGATTTGGCGTCGGGATTAGGCGGAAAGGCTCTCCCCGCCGCCTCGTTTGAGCTTATATTTGACGGCGAGGTTGATTTTTTATTCGACGAGGAAAAGGATTTCAGCGATAACGGAGGAGTTTATAAAATCGGCCTTATCAGCGACGAGCTTGGCGTTACGCTTTTTAGCACATATGAGCCTACAAAGGTTTCGGTTAAGCAAAAAATCGGCGAAATGGGGTTAAAAGCCATATTTAAAACGGCCGATATTTTGCCCAAAAACGGAAGACGTGTGCTTTTTACAAGTCAGTCGAGAAAAGAGCTTTCGGGCAACGAAAAGTTTGTTTTTGACGAGATTTTAAGGCGTGACGAGCTTAGGGACAGGCTTAAAATAAAGTTTTCGTTATCCGACAAGGGCGGCGCAAAATTTTTGATTCGCACGGCGTGGTTACTCGGCAGAAGCGACACCGTTATTTTAGACGATTATCACCCGATTGTTTATCTTTTTAAGTACAAAAAGGGCGTTAAAATCGCTCAGCTTTGGCACGCTTGCGGCGCATTTAAAACCTTCGGTTATAGCCGACTCGGCAAGGAAGGCGCACCTCGCTTTGACGGAAAGGCTCATAGGTGCTATACTCACGCGTTTGTAAGCGGTGATGAGGTCAGAAAATATTACGCGGAGGCGTTTGGCGTACCGATGGAACGAGTTTACGCCACTGGTGTTCCCCGTTGCGACAACCTTAAAAACGAGGAAACGAAGCGAGACAAATTTACCGTATTATTTGCGCCGACATTTAGAGGCAACGGCGCAAAAAGCGCACATTATCCGTATGACAAGCTTGATTTTGACAGGCTTTACGAGGTTTGCAAAAGAAATAATATGAAGATTATTTTTAAAATGCACCCCTTTATTAAAGAAAAACCTCCCATTACGGAAAATCAAGCAGACGTATTTGAGGATATGTCCGAAAGCCGAGAAATAAACGATTTGCTCCCACGCTGCGACTTGGTTATTACCGATTATTCGTCGGTTGTGTATGAAGCGGCGTTGCTTAATAAATCAATGTTGTTTTTTACGTTCGACCTTGACGAGTACGTAAGTTCAAGGGATTTTTATGAGCCGTTTGAAGCGTTTGTTCCGGGAAAAATTGTTACCGAATTTGACGGGCTTATTTCGGCGCTTGAAAACAAAGATTTTGAAAGCGAAAAGGTAAAAAAATTCCGCGAAAAGAATTTTATAAGCGACGAAAAATCAGCGTCCGAACGGGTTGTTGACGTCCTTTTCGGGGAATAAAATAAGATTTAAAAAAGGCTATGACCTAATTCGGTCATAGCCTTTTTGTTTTAGAAAACCTCTATTATTGAAGTGTCTTCAAGGAATGTATTAAGATTGTAAAGGAAAAGCATATGCGTATAATTTTCGTCGCTCGCGATATTATTCATGTTATCGGTAAGATATCGCGGGTCAACGACAACTATTTTTGAAAAATACTGGGTTAGCATAGGTATCATGCAATTTGCAAACGAGTCCTTTACAATAAGGAGGGTGTTTTCGTTATGGCTTGTTGTTGAAATAACAACCTTGTCGTAATTTCCGCCCAAAAACACCTCGTACTTGTTCTTTTCGTTTAGCTTATTTTTTTCAAAAAGAGAGGCTGTTTTTCTTTGCTGTGATTCGTAGTTTACAACGTATGTGCCCGCGCTGTTTTTAGGCACAATAATATTTATACTATCCTTTACGTCGTGAACACCCGCCTTGCCCGAAAGAGTTCCCTCGAACTCAGTTGTTACGGCTAACTTTTCGTAACTTACATTTTCGGCGTCAAGCCCCCACTGCTTTATGATATTTTCAAACGCACAGTAGGCACCTTCGGTTGTCCAATGATGGTCGGTTTTGTAAAAAAGTTGTGTGCCTTTTTCTTTTTCGTTTTCAAGCGCAGTTGTTACATCCAATTTAACAAGGTTTTTGCTTTTAAAAAGCCCGTATACGCTTTGGATATCCTTTTTTTGGTCCGAAAGTTTAAGCGAATAAGGTAAGTTTTCCTTATAAATATAACTACTATTAGGGGAAATTGCTATCATAGCCTTTAAATCGGGGCGCTCGCTTAAAAAGATATCAATAGCTTCGGTTTTTGCTTTTGTATCCGACTCGTTATATTCCACCTGGGAATCGAAAAGAAAATTATTTTTTCCTATATAAACGTTGTTTTCCTGACGCTTTCCAAGCACCCTATCGCTAAAGGTTTTTATGCTTATCGCGTTATCTCTTATCGGGAATTGGTCGGCAAGATAGATTTCGAAGTCCTTCATGAATTTTCCGCTTATAAGGTTTTCCGCCGTTAAAGTCGGTGCGGTGGCAAGCATTCTGTTTTCACTTTCGGAATATTTTCGGTCGGGCGAGGTTAAATAAAGTGCTCCTAAGCCGACGGTAATTATAAAGAAAAATCCAATAAAACAAAGAAGAAAGGTTTCGGAGAAGATTTTTGAAAAAGCGCTTTCCGGATTTTTATATGAACGACTTCTTTTTGCGATAACAGTTTCGGGTTTGGTCGAACGGCTACAAACATCCTGACTATTAACCGAATTATGATACTTCCTTAATCGGTCGGCGTTTTTTACGTCATAGCGTCTACGTAAATCCTCGTACCGGTCGTTATATTCTTTTTTGCTTTCCTCAGTAATATTACTCATATATATCGTTTTCCTTTAAAATCTGAAATACAAGAAAGGGTTATAGGTTTCGCTTATAAGATAAGCGACGCAAAGAATAAGTATACCCACGTACATTAAACGGTTTAAAACGGTAAACACTTTTTCGTTCTTTATTTTAGGCATTTTATCAAAAAACCCAAAGGCGGAAAGGCACATTAAAACAATAGCAAATCCGTTATTCAGGATAAGATAAGACGCCTCGGAATCAAAGAAAGCATTTCCGCTTAAACAGAACATCGCCGCGAGGTAATTAAAGGCCGCTCCTATATCGGCGCTTGAGAAAAACACCCAGCCAATCATAACAACAACCATGGTTACAACGTGTCTTATAAACATCGGCGTTTTTTCGATGATATCTTTAAGCAAATACTTTTCAACGATTAAAAGAATTCCGTAAAAGGCTCCCCAAGCGATAAAGTTCCATTCGGCGCCGTGCCACATTCCGGTAAGAGACCACACGATAAGGATATTAATTATCGTCCTTTTTGTTCCCCTTCTGCTTCCGCCAAGAGGAATATATACATAATCTCTAAACCATGAGCTAAGGCTTATATGCCATCTTCTCCAAAAATCGGTTATGCTATGAGCAATATACGGGAAATTGAAGTTTCGTACAAACTCAAAGCCCATCATTTTGCCAAGTCCGACCGCCATATCGGAATAACCGCTGAAATCAAAATAAATTTGTAACGTGTAACATATAATTCCTATCCACGCCGTTGCCGCCGATATTTCGCCTATACCATTTGCGGTAATTGCCGTATATACGGCGCCTATCGTATTGGCAAAAAGAACCTTTTTGCCAATACCTCTTGCAAAATATACGATACCATTGGCAAACTTTTCCTTTGATATTACTCGGTCGGTAAGCTGCTTTTCAATATCCGAATATTGTACAATCGGGCCGGCGATAAGCTGAGGAAACATTGTAATATACGCGGCAAAGGGAACAATCCTT
This sequence comes from Clostridia bacterium, assembly GCA_017383985.1. Classification (GTDB taxonomy): domain Bacteria; phylum Bacillota; class Clostridia; order Oscillospirales; family Acutalibacteraceae; genus UMGS1976. Next base: position 18,031 of record JAFNUO010000064.1, read on the forward strand.
TTTTGCGCCCTCACC
>JAFNUO010000065.1 GCA_017383985.1 Clostridia bacterium
AGATTAATTTTCATATTTTCCGAAGAAAAACTATCTTTAAAACGAAATTCTCCAAACTCATCCTTAAAGTCATTTGTAAACAAATTCACATTTTTCCAATCCAACAGCAGATTTATTGGATTGATCCAATAATGATCAGACAAAGATAATCCCAGATTTTGCAAAAGAAATTTTTGCGGCGTTGCAATATTATTAATTACGTTTGTAATAATTTATATTATTACAAACCGATTGGTCGACCCGTTGGTTCAAATGTCCATAGCGGCAAAGGCCATGTCAAAAGGCGATTATTCTCATAGAATTACCGTTAACCGTAAGGACGAATTGGGCGAGTTACAACAATCGTTCAACGAAATGGTACAATCGGTACAATCGCTTGAGGTTATGAGAAGTAGCTTCATTTCCAACGTATCTCATGAGCTTAAAACGCCTATGACTACTATCGGCGGCTTTGTCGACGGGATTTTAGACGGAACAATACCCATGTCTCAAAACAAAAAGTATTTGCTTATTGTTTCCGACGAGGTTAAGCGTCTTTCATCAATGGTTAACGCGATGTTAAGTTTATCCAAGCTTGAATCGGGACAAACTAAGCTTGCTTGCTCAAAGGTTGATATTACTGATATAATTTGTCGTATAATTATTTCATTTTCAATGAAAATTGAAAGTAAAAACATTGAAATTGAGGGAATGGAAGAGGTTCCGCAATCGTATGTATACGGCGATTTCGACCTTTTATATCAAACAATTTACAATCTTTTTGACAACGCCATTAAGTTTACCCCCGAAAACGGGCTAATAAGCGTTGACATAGACGAAACCAACAACTATATAAAAATTAAAATTACAAATTCCGGCGAAGGAATAAGTGAAGAAGACTTGGCTCATATTTTTGAGCGATTTTATAAGTCGGATAAATCCCGCTCAATGGACAAAACCGGTTTTGGTTTAGGGTTACACATAGTTAAGTCAATAGTTGACATACATAACGGCAAGGTTTCAGTACAAAGCGAATACGGAAAGTCCACATCCTTTTCAATAACATTGCCGAATATCAACGGAATGAAACAGTAATTCCGCTTGGAGATGTTAACTTGACTCAAAATTCGAATTTCGAAAATATTAGTTCTTTTTCATCAATTAAAAAACCGCTAAACGATAAAACAATCTCATTTCCTGCTCAAAAGCGTACTGCTGCAAGCAGGATGAGATTGTTTATTTATTTTTTTATTCTTATGATTTTGTCGTTTTTGTTTTTAATTGTCGGTTACCAACTTTCGTCTATAAATTATGAAATGAGAAATAATAACGAACCCATAAGCAACGCTAACGTAATAACAAGCGTAAATAAAATAAGTAAACAGGAGCTTACCGATATTATTAAGGCAACGGTAAGCATTAGTGTTTTTAATAACGAATATTTATCCGAAGCGACGGGAGTAATTATTTCCTCGAACGGATATATAGTAACAAACGACCATATATATCAGGACGTAAAAGCTCCGACTATACTTGTTTTTGACCAAAACGGTAATCAATATAAGGCGGAATATATCGGCGGTGACAGCAAATATGATATTTCCGTAATTAAAATTTCCGCCGAAAATTTACCTTTTTGCCAATTTGATGATACAATTGAACTAAAAAAAGGCGATGAAATTTATTCAATTGGCAGACAGGGAAGTGTAACAAAGGGTATAGTTTCCGAGTATGTATTTGAAACAAACGGAAATTCAAAATCGGTTAAAATGATACGTACCGATTGTTCGGTAAATCCGGGCGATAGCGGCGGTCCGGTTGTTGCCGACGGAAAAATTATTGCGCTTAATTGTAGTAAGACAGTTGCGCTTGATGTTGAGGGAATGAGTTACCTTTTACCCGCAAATACGGTAATTAAGGCGGTAAATCAGTTAATTCAACACGGAATAATAATCGATAGGCCTGCGCTCGGTATTTCCTATAATTATATTTCTCCTGTATATGCAATTCAAAATAATTGTACAAGCGGCGTAAGAATTGATTTAATTAACAGCAACAGCGATTTATACGGAAAAGATTTTATATGCGGAGACGTTATAATTGCAATAAACGGTAAAGAAATTAATAGGGAAGAAGTAATGCTTGATTGCCTTGCCAATTGTTCGGCGGGAGAAACTGTTGAGCTTACCATTCGCAAAATAAACGGAACCGACAGAGACGTAACCGTAACCCTTATTACAGACTCATCAATTTCGTCATATTCAAGTGAATAATACAATTTTTTTGAGGCAAAATACTAACAACCAAATTATATGGAGGTTAGTAAAATGCATAAAATAATTATAACAACAATTTTGGCAATGACTATTATTATGTCGTTTGTATCATGTATGGGCGGAGGAAACGTAGACAGCGAAAGCGGAAACGTAACTTCTACTTCAAGCATTACAAACTCAACTATGAGCGATATGGCGACAAGCAATAATATTACAAGCGATATTATTAGCGACGTTACTTCAGGCGCAGAAAGCGGCATGGTAGACGGCGTAATGAGTAGCGCCAAAAACGCAGTAAGCAACGTAGTAAGCAACGCAAATTCAGTATTTTAATAATCTAACAGCGGGACATCCGCTGTTTTTTTATTTTACTTGAACAATCGGCGTAAATGTAGTAAAATTAAATGATAAAGTGTCATAAGGAGAAAGTATAATGAAATTGCTTGTAATTGACGGAAACAGTTTATTAAACCGTGCGTTTTACGGTATTCGTCTGCTTACAACTAAAGACGGACGTTTTACTAACGGTATTTACGGCTTTCTTAATATGATGCTTAAAATTTGCGGCGAGTGCGAGCCCGACGCTATTGCTGTTGCGTTTGACCTTCGTGCGCCTACCTTTCGCCATAAAATGTATTCCGAATACAAAGCGGGAAGAAAAGGTATGCCCGACGAATTAGCCCAGCAAATGCCCGTTTTAAAAGAAATTCTTACGCTTATGGGTATTTCTATTATTGAAAAAGAAGGATACGAGGCCGATGATATTATCGGCACCTTGTCCACCGCATGTAAGAATAACGGCGATTTTTGTTATATCGCAACCGGCGACCGCGATTCATTTCAGCTTGTAGGAGAAAATACAAACGTATTGCTTACCGCGACCGTAATGGGTAAACCCGAAGTTGTTCGTTACGATGTCGAAAAAATTGCCGAAAAATATAACGGACTTACTCCCGATATGCTTATCGACGTTAAAGCCTTAATGGGTGACACGTCGGATAATATTCCGGGAGTTGCGGGCGTTGGAGAAAAGACCGCCGTTGCTCTTATTAGTAGCTTTAAAACCCTTGAAAACATATATGATAATATCGACTCAACCGAAATTAAAAACGGCGTCAGAACTAAGCTTATTAACGACAAAGATAACGCATTTTTATCCCGCGAATTAGGTAAAATTTGCTGCGAAGTGCCTATTGACACAAATATCAGTAACTATATCGTAAAACCCCATGATAACGGAAAGCTTGCCTATGCTTTGGCCGATTTGGAACTTTTTAAGCTTATTGAGCGAATGGGCCTTGAAAACGAAAGAGTTGATGCGACCGAAACTGAAACGGAAACAAAACAAAGCTTTAAAATTGTTTCGATAAACGAAGTTCTTGCCGACGAAGTAATTGACCTTATTTATTACCAAAACGATATCGTTCTTGTTTCGGGCGAAAAAATTGCCGCAACCGAATATGATGACGAATTTTTGTTTTCAATTGGAAACAAGAAAATAAGAGTTTATGATTCAAAAGAGCTTTATCATATTAACTTAAATTTAAACGTTGTATTTGACTGTACCCTTGCAGCTTACTTGCTTAACCCTTCGGCGCCGAACTATGATTTAACAAGGCTTTTACAAGAGTATAAGATAAGCGAGATTAACATCTCCGAAAACGAGAGTATTAACGTCGGAGCCCAGTTCAGTTTACTTTGTAATTGCTTAACTCAACTTGTAAAAGAAAATAATCAAGAAAAATTACTTTCTGATATTGAAATCCCTCTTGCTAAAGTACTTACCGATATGGAAATGTCGGGATTTATGGTTGACTCAAAGGGAATTGAAGATTACGGAAATCAACTTGAGACTAAGATTAACGAGCTTAGCGCAAAAATATTCGATTTGGTCGGATATGAATTTAATCTTAATTCGCCGATTCAGCTTGGAACGGCGTTATTTGAAAAATTAGGACTTCCGGCCGGAAAGAAAACCAAAAAAGGCTATTCCACAAGCGCTGACGTGCTTGAAGGATTGCGTGACAAACATCCTGCTGTTGAATATTTACTTGAATACCGCCAACTTGCAAAGCTTAAATCAACCTATTGCGACGGTCTTTTAAAGGTTACCTGCGACGATAACCGCATTTACAGTACCTTTAATCAAACCGAAACAAGAACGGGCAGAATAAGTTCAACCGAGCCCAATTTACAAAACATTCCCGTAAAAACTCAACATGGCAGTCTTTTCCGTAAGTTTTTTATTGCTCCCGAAGGAAAATTGCTTTGTGACGCCGACTATTCTCAAATTGAATTACGAGTTCTTGCCGATATTTCTAAAGATTCGGCCATGACAAACGCGTTTATAACCGATACCGACGTTCATACTTTAACCGCTTCCGAAGCTTTTGGCGTACCCGTTGACGAGGTAACTCCCGCTATGCGCTCAAAGGCAAAGGCGGTCAATTTCGGTATCGTTTACGGAATTGGCGCCTTTTCGCTTGCAAAGGATATTCATGTTTCATATTCGGAGGCAAAGCAATATATCGAAAGCTATTTAAAAACCTATACGGGCGTTTCCGAATATATGGACAAAGTTGTTGAAAAAGCGAAAATGAAAGGGTATGTAGAAACCGCGTTTAATAGACGCCGATATTTACCCGAGCTTACCGCCTCAAATAATATGCTCCGTTCGTTTGGCGAACGTGTTGCAAGAAACGCGCCTATCCAAGGTACAGCCGCTGATATTATAAAAATCGCAATGATTAAGGTATATAACCGACTTAAAATCGAGTTGCCTAACGCAAAGCTCATTTTGCAGGTGCACGACGAGCTTATTGTCGAAGCCGATGAATGCGATTCTGCCGCCGCCGCAAGAATTTTAAAAGAGGAAATGGAAAGCGCGTTTAAAATGGCGGTTCCGCTTGTTGCCGACGTAAATATCGGAAAAACTTGGCTGGAGGCAAAGGGATAATGGAAATAATCAAAGCGGATTTATCAAAACTTGACGAATTATCCGAGTTTTCGGCCCAGTTTTTCGACGAAATATGGTCAACATCATCTTTTGAATCCGAAATAAAAAAAACTAATTCGGCCGTTTTTTGCGCCGTTAACGATAATGATGAAATTTGCGGCGTTGCTTGTATTGAAAATCAGTATGGTGACGGATATTTGCATAATATCGCAGTTAATACCGCATTAAGAAAGCAGGGAATAGGAAAAATTCTTACCGATAAATGCGCTGATTTTATTAAATCGAACGGCGTTAACAAAATTTTTCTTGAAGTAAGAGTTTCGAATTTACCCGCAATTAAGCTTTACGAAAAGATTGGGTTTAAAACCGTTGCAACTCGTAAAGGATTTTATTCAAATCCAACCGAGGATGCGTATTCAATGATTTTGGAGTTAGATTAAATGAAAATTTTAGCTATTGAAAGTTCATGTGACGAAACGGCAGCCGCCGTAACCGATGAACGAAAAATAATATCAAGCGTTGTTGCAACTCAAATTGAGGAGCACAAATTATACGGCGGCGTTGTACCCGAAATTGCGTCAAGACGTCATGCCGAAGCAATTGTAGCCGTTGTAAACGAGGCGTTAAATGAGGCCGATTGTAAATTAAACGATATTGACGCCATAGCGGTTACATACGCTCCCGGACTTATTGGCTCACTCTTGGTCGGGGTGAATTTCGCAAAGGGGTTATCGTTATCAACGGGAAAACCGCTTATTCCGGTACATCATTTGCGTTCGCATATTGCGGCAAATTATATCAACAACTCCGAATTAAAGCCCCCGTTTTTATGTCTTGTCGTTTCGGGAGGACACAGCCACATTGTCGAAGTAAAAGATTATACCGATTATAAAATCGTAGGTCATACTCATGACGATGCGGCAGGGGAGTGTTTTGATAAATCGGCCCGCGCTATGGGTATGCCTTATCCCGGAGGCGTTCATCTTGATAAGGTCGCAGACCAAGGCGACGCAAGTGAATTCAAGTTACCTTATCCCAAAATTGAAGGTTGTCCGTATGATTTCAGTTTTTCGGGTCTTAAAACGGCCGTAATTAATACATTGCATAACGCCGAGCAAAAAGGAGAAACTGTTAATAAAACCGATATTGCGGCGGCGTTACGTTCTCGAGTTTGCGACATGCTTATTGACGCAACTATGAAGGCATCTGACGATTTAGGATATAAAACTATTGTTATTTCGGGCGGCGTTTCGGCAAACTCCGAATTACGAAGAAGAATGACCGAAGAATGCAACAAGAGGGGATATGCGCTTTATTATCCCGAACTTAAATATTGCGGAGATAACGCCGCAATGGTTGGAGTTCAAGCTTTTTATGAATTTAAGGCGGGAAATACAGCGATTTCCGACCTAAATGCCTTTGCAACTATGCCAATTGACAAATTATTGTATTAAATTTAACAAAAATATAACAATAATGCTATTGCTTATTGACGCAAAAAAAGATATAATATATAATGCGTAGAATTTAGATTGTAAATATTTCACGCTAAAAGTGAATTAAGGAAGGAAGCTGACTAATGACCACCAACAAAAGCGTAATTAAATGGCTTGACGAGGTAAAGGCTCTCGTTAATCCTGATAATGTCGTTTGGATTGACGGTAGCGAGGAGCAGTTAGAAGCTCTTCGTGCAGAAGCAGTATCTACCGGTGAAATGATTAAGCTTAACCAGGAAAAATTGCCCGGTTGCTATCTTCACAGAACTCTCCCCAACGACGTTGCTCGCGTAGAGGACAGAACCTTTATCTGTACCGCAGATAAAGAAACTGCAGGTCCGACCAATAACTGGTGCGACCCGCAGGAAATGTACACAAAACTCTACGATATTGCAAGAGGCACCTACAAGGGCCGTACAATGTACATTATCCCTTATTCCATGGGCCCGATTGGCTCTCCGATTGCTAAAATCGGTATCGAAGTAACCGACTCCATCTATGTTGTTCTCAACATGGCTATCATGACCCGAGTTGGTCTTAAAGTTCTTGACGTTCTTGGCGATAGCAATGACTGGGTTCGCGGTTTACACGCTAAATGCAACGTTGACCCTGAAAACAGATATATTGCTCATTTCCCCGAGGACAACACAATTATTTCCGTTAACTCCGCGTACGGCGGTAACGTACTTTTAGGTAAAAAGTGCTTTGCTCTCCGTATCGCTTCTTACCAGGGTTGGAAAGAAGGCTGGATGGCTGAGCATATGCTTATCCTCGGTCTTGAAAATCCCAAGGGTGAAGTTAAATATATCGCCGCCGCTTTCCCGTCCGCTTGCGGTAAAACTAACCTCGCTATGCTTATTCCGCCCGAATATCTCCGTGAAAAGGGATACAAGGTTTGGACAGTTGGCGACGATATCGCTTGGATGAAGATAGGCCCCGACGGTAGACTTTACGCTATTAACCCCGAAAACGGTTTCTTTGGCGTTGCTCCGGGTACTAACGAAAAATCTAACTTCAACGCTCTTGAGTCAACCAAGAAGAACACAATCTTTACAAACGTTGCTCTTGACCTTAACGACAACACCGTTTGGTGGGAAGGCCTTAACAAGAACCTCCCGACCAACGCTCTTGAATGGAAGGGTAATAAGTGGGATGCTTCTAAGTTTGATAAAGCTGATAAGTCCACCTATGCTGCTCACCCGAACTCAAGATTTACCGCTCCTGCAAAGAACTGCCCCTGCATTTCTGAGGAATTTGACAAGGGCGCCGGCGTTCCGATTTCCGCTATCGTATTCGGCGGCCGTCGTGCTAAGTGCGCTCCGCTCGTATACCAGTCAAAGAGCTGGGAAAACGGAGTATTTATCGGTTCCGCTATGGCTTCTGAAACAACAGCAGCTGCTGCCGGAGCTGTCGGCGTAGTTCGTCGTGACCCGATGGCTATGCTCCCGTTCTGCGGCTACAACATGGCTGACTACTTCCAGCATTGGCTAGACATGGGCGAAAAGCTTGGCGATAAGGCTCCGAAAATCTTTAACGTTAACTGGTTCCGTACCGACGACGACGGTAACTTCATTTGGCCGGGATTCGGCGACAACATGAGAGTTCTTAACTGGATTGTTGACCGTTGCGAGGGCAAGGCTGACGCTACCGAGACCGCTATCGGTTACGTTCCGATGCCCGAAGATATCGACCTTACCGACCTTGATATGGATATGGATACCCTTAAGGATATCCTTACCGTTGATAAGGAAGTTTGGAACAAAGAAGCTGCAGAAATCGAAGAACATTACAAGAAGTTTGGCGACAAGCTTCCCGAAGAACTTCGCAAACAGCTTGAAACCCTTAAGGCTAACCTTAAGTAATTAACTAAGTTATAAAACAGCCCTGAATTTTCGGGGCTGTTTTTGTATAATATATTTATGTTTTTCTTTACACGAGTTATTTATAATGGTATAATTAGTTTTAAATTAGTATATCCGCCCGTGGCGCAGCTGGATAACGCAGTAGATTCCGATTCTAAAGAGCGGGGGTTCGAATCCCTTCGGGCGGGCCAAAATCGACAAGTTTCTTTAGGAACTTGTCGATTTTACTTTTTCACTATTAATTCTTCACTCTTCACTATTCTCTCAAATTATCATTCTCTGATAAAATGATTAATTGATTTTTGATTAAGTATTTGATATAATAGAGTAGATTTAGAAATAAATATTTGAAATGAGGTAAATTATGAAAAATATTACGGATAAAATCGGTTTTATATGCGATATGGACGGCGTTATTTATCATGGCAACAAAGTTCTTGACGGGGTTGTTGATTTCGTTAATTGGATGCAAGAAAACAATAAAAAATTTGTTTTCTTGACAAACAGTCCTGAACGCACACCGCATGAATTAAGCATGAAATTGCAACGCATGGGACTTGAGGTTTCAGCCGATCATTTTTATACAAGCGCAATGGCCACCGCAAGCTTTTTAAACAACCAAAGTCCGGGCTGTACGGCTTATGTTATTGGAGAGGCCGCGCTTTCAAAGGCGTTATACGACGTTGGAATTTATATGAATGACGTAAATCCCGATTATGTTGTTGTCGGCGAAACACGCACATATAGCTTTGAAAAAATTGAAAAAGCCATTGAACTTGTAAACAAAGGCGCAAGACTTATTGGTACAAACCCCGACATTGTAGGCCCTACCGAACGAGGTGTTATGCCAGCAACCGGAGCGCTTATATCTCCGATTGAGATTGCCACAGGTAAAAAAGCATACTTTGTCGGCAAACCTAATCCGGTAATGCTTCGTCATGGTATAAGCAAGCTTGAATGTCATAGCGGAGAAATCGTATTTATAGGCGACCGTATGGACACCGATATTATCGCCGGAATTGAATCAAACGTTGATACAGTTTTAGTTCTTTCGGGAGTAACAATGCGCGAAGATATTGATAAGTTCCCGTATCGTCCAAAGTATGTTCTTAGCGGCGTAGGCGAAATTATAAAATAATTTTATATTTTAAAACCCCTCACTAAATAAGTGAGGGGTTAATTTATTTCAATATTCTTAACCTAAAAACGCAAAAACATTAAATGACTGTAATAAAATAAGCACAAGTAAAACAGGAGTAACAAATTTTATCATAATGTTGTAAAGCTTTTTGCGTCCAAATTTTTTGCCATTAAGTCCAAGTTCAATTTCATCGGTAATGCTTGTCGTTTTGCAAACCCAAACAAGAACGCAGGTAAGAAGCGCAACAATGGGCAACATAAGGCTGTTTGAAATATAATCAAGGATATCAAGTATTTGAGCCGTTGCGCCATTAGGAAGTGTGTACTCGAAATACCAAATATTAT
>JAFNUO010000066.1 GCA_017383985.1 Clostridia bacterium
TCGAACGCAGCCCTTTATAAAAAGCAAAATGTCAACTATGCGGAAGGAAATAGCTTCGGGGTTGTGCATAGCCAAACGTTTCGGGAAAAGCTCGCCCAAAACAAGCGAAAAATAGGAAAATGTAAGGGTAATCAGTACAAGCGAAACCGAAGAAATAACGCCTACGGTTGCGGAGCTTTCTATGCCAAAAACGGTAACAAGCCAGTCGGTAAGCAGCTCGCTGAACGAGGTTGCCGCAACGGCCGAGGTTAAGAAACCGGCGAGGGTAACGCCAACCTGAATTGTCGAAAGGAAACGCGATGAATCCTCCGTTAACTTTAATACTTTTTTAGCCTTTTTGTGACCGTCCTCCGCCATTTTTTCGATTTTAGAATCGTTAAGGGTGACGATGGCCATTTCGCTCATGGCGAAAAAGGCGTTTACAAGAATAAGTCCAAAGAGAATTACGATGTTCAGTACTATATTAGTACTCCCGGGGTCGTCCATTATTAAATTTTCCTCCTAATAACGCAAAATGCGTAAAAATATACACTGTAACTATACAATCAATCTTAAAAAAAGTCAACATATTATTACGATTTGCGGTTTCTTGCGCATTAATCAAACGTGGAAAACGAATTTTTGCGACTTTTAAGGACAATAAGGCAAAAAAATTGTCTTTATTTACGTTTTTTTCATCATTTTATCTATTTACATATTGTAAGAAAAGTGCTATTATTTAATTTGTATGAGTAAGTGATAGGGAGACAGCTCCCGATTGCTTTTAATCTGCTTAATTAATAAGGAGGATATAAAACATGGCAAGAAAAATGAAAACCATGGACGGTAACAATGCTGCTGCTCACGTTTCCTATGCGTTTACCGAAGTTGCAGGCATTTACCCCATTACTCCGTCCAGCCCGATGGCTGACTATGTTGACCAGTGGTCAGCGGCCGGCCTCAAAAACATTTTCGGTACAACCGTAAAGGTTTCCGAAATGCAGTCCGAAGCCGGTGCAGCCGGTACAGTACACGGCTCACTTAACGCCGGTGCACTCACCACCACCTACACCGCATCCCAGGGACTTCTTCTTATGATCCCGAATATGTACAAAATCGCCGGCGAATTACTCCCGAGCGTTTTCCACGTATCGGCTCGTTGTGTTGCATCTCATGCGCTCAACATCTTCGGTGACCATTCCGACGTTTACGCCTGCCGTCAGACAGGTTTCGCAATGCTCGCCGAAACAAACACCCAGGAGGTTATGGACCTCGGCGCTGTTGCCCACCTTGCAACAATTAAGAGCCGCGTTCCGTTCCTCAACTTCTTTGACGGTTTCCGTACTTCCCACGAGCTTCAGAAAATCGAAATTTGGGATTTTGACGACCTCAAGGAAATGGTTGATATGGACGCCGTAAAGGCTTTCCGTGCTCGTGCACTCAACCCTGAACATCCGACAATGCGCGGTTCTCACGAAAACGGAGATATTTTCTTCCAGCACCGTGAGGCTTGCAATAAATATTATGATGCAGTTCCGGGCATCGTTGAAGAGTACATGGACAAGGTTAACGCCAAACTCGGCACCAACTACAAGCTCTTCAACTACTATGGAGCAGAAGACGCTGAACGCGTTATTGTAGCCATGGGCTCTATCTGCGACGTTGCAGAAGAAGTTATCGACTACATGAACGCAAACGGCGAAAAGGTTGGTCTTGTTAAGGTTCGCCTTTACCGTCCGTTCTCTGCTGAAAAGCTTGTTGAAGCTATCCCCGCAACCGCAAAGACAATCGCCGTTCTTGACAGAACAAAGGAACCCGGTTCTCTTGGCGAGCCGCTTTACATGGACGTTGTTACCGCTTGCGCTTCTATGGGCAAGTCCTATAAGATCATCGGCGGTCGTTACGGCCTCGGCTCCAAGGATACTCCTCCTTCAAGCATCTTTGCTGTATATAAGGAACTTGCTAAGGCTGAGCCTAAGACCCAGTTCACCCTCGGTATTACCGACGACGTAACCGGCCTTTCTCTTGAAGAAGAGCCCTCTCCGAACACCGCAGCAGCCGGCACAATCGAGTGCAAGTTCTGGGGTCTTGGCGGCGACGGTACCGTTGGCGCAAACAAAGACTCTATTAAGATTATCGGTGACCATACCGACAAATACGTTCAGGCTTACTTCCAGTACGACTCTAAAAAGACCGGCGGTATCACTATCAGCCATCTTCGTTTCGGTGACAAGCCGATTAAGAGCCCTTACTATATTAATAAGGCTGACTTCGTTGCTTGCCATAACCCGTCCTACGTAATCAAGGGCTACAAGATGGTTAACGATGTTAAGCCGGGCGGCGTATTCCTTATCAACTGCCAGTGGAACGCTGAGGAGCTTGATAAACATATGCCCGCTGAAGCTAAACGCTACATCGCTAAAAACAACGTTCAGCTTTATACCGTAAACGCTATCGACCTTGCCGCTCAAATCGGCCTTGGCAAGCGTACCAACACCGTACTTCAGTCTGCATTCTTTGCCCTTTCTAAGGTACTTCCGCCCGAGGAAGCTATCGCTTACATGAAGGAAAAGGCTCAGAAGTTCATGAAGAAGGGTAAAGAAATCGTTGAAATGAACGAAAAGGCCATCGACGCCGGCGCAACCGCATATGTTAAGATTGACGTTCCGGCTGATTGGGCTAACGCTGTTGACGCTGACACCGCTGTTACCGAAAACGGCCCCGCTAAGCTCGTTAAGATGGTTGATAACATCCTTAAGCCGGTTAGCCTCATGAACGGCGACAGCCTCCCTGTTTCCGCTTTTGCTGACCACGTTGACGGTACCTTTGAACAGGGCGCTTCCGCTTATGAAAAGCGCGGCGTAGCCGTTATGGTTCCCGAATGGAACAACGAAACCTGTGCACAGTGTAACAAGTGTGCCTTCGTTTGCCCGCACGCAACAATCCGTCCTTTCGCTATGACCGAGGAAGAGGTTGCCGCTGCACCCGCTAACACAAGATACGGCACAAAGCCGATTTTCAAGACCTCTTACAAGTACACTCTTGCTGTTTCTCCGCTTGACTGTATGGGATGTGGAGTATGTATCGGCGTTTGCCCGACCAACTCCCTTAAGATGGTTCCCGCTGAATCTCAGATTGCTGAGCAGGAAGTATTCGATTACTGCGTAGCTAACGTTGCCGAAAAGAACGATATCAGCCCGGCTATGAACGTTATCACAAGCCAGTATAAACAGCCGCTTCTCGAGTTCTCGGGCTCTTGCGCAGGTTGTGCTGAAACCTCTTACGCTCGCCTTATTACTCAGCTCTTCGGCGACAGAATGTACATCTCCAACGCTACCGGTTGTTCGTCCATTTGGGGCGGCCCTGCTGCAACTTCTCCGTACACCGTTAATAAGGACGGTCACGGTCCTGCTTGGGCTAACTCCCTCTTCGAGGACAACGCTGAGCACGGCTTTGGTATGTACCTCGGCCAAAAGGCTATCCGCAACCGTCTTGTTGACGACGCTCAGGCTATTGTTGAATCCGACAAGGCTTCTGCCGAACTCAAGGCTGCTGCCCAGAAATATCTTGACACCCTTAACGACGGCGACGCTAACAGCGTAGCTTCCAAGGCGCTTGCTGCCGAGGCTGCAAAGGTTGCCGACGTTTGCGATACCTGCAAGGATATCGTTGAAAACAAGGAATACCTCTCCAAGAAGTCGGTATGGATCTTCGGCGGCGACGGTTGGGCTTACGACATCGGCTTTGGCGGTGTTGACCACGTACTCGCTTCCGGCGAAGACGTAAACATCATGGTATTTGATACCGAAGTTTACTCCAACACCGGCGGTCAGGCTTCCAAGGCTTCCCAGATTGGTCAGGTAGCACAGTTTGCTGCTGCCGGTAAGGCAATCGCCAAGAAGTCTCTTGCCGAAATCGCTATGTCCTACGGTTACGTATACGTTGCTCAAATCGCAATGGGCGCCGACATGAACCAGACTCTTAAGGCTATCCAGGAAGCTGAAGCATATCCGGGTCCGTCTCTTATCATCGGCTACGCTCCCTGCGAAATGCACTCCATCAAGGGCGGTATGACCAACTGCCAGGCTGAGATGAAGAAGGCTGTTGATTGCGGTTACTGGAACATGTTCCGCTACAACCCGGCCCTCAAGGCTCAGGGCAAGAATCCGTTCACCGTTGATTCCAAGCCGGCTACCGCTGACTATAAGGAATTCATCATGAACGAGGCTCGCTACTCATCGCTTATGAGAGCTAACCCCGAGCGTGCAAACGCCCTCTTCGAGCAGGCTGCTGAAAATTCAAAGGCTCGCTATGACCACATAATGAGACTTAAGGCTCTTTATGAGGTTGAAGAGTAATATAATCCGTAATTGACGAAAACCGTCGACAGGTTATACTGTCGACGGTTTTTATGTGAGTAAAATTTGGCTAAATTGCCTATGTTAAAATTGTCGAAAAAATGCTATAATTGTCGTATACGAAATTTTTGCATGAATAAAAAAGTATATGCTGTATTTGCGGCTTAGATTGATTTTAAAA
>JAFNUO010000067.1 GCA_017383985.1 Clostridia bacterium
AATTTTCCGCGACGTATATCTCCTTGCCCGTCCGAGAGGCCATATCCGCGATTACGAAATCCGCACCGACATCGCCGCCGACCATTCGGTTGCCACAATTTCCTTTGATTTTGAGGCTCCGTCACCCGACGATATCGTTGTTACCCTTTGCGACCCCGACGGAAAGGACATCGGCTCGGCAAAAACCGACAAAAACGGCCATTGCGAAATTATCGTTAAAAACCCGATTTTATGGAACGCCGAAAGTCCCGAGCTTTATGGCGTGCTTATCGACGGCATGGGCGAATATATCGCCGAGACGGTAGCCATTTGCCGCAGCGAGATTATAGACGGCACATTTAAGTTTAACGGCCGAATGATTAAGCTTAAGGGCGTTAACCGTCACGATTCCAACCCCTATACAGGCTATGTTTGTACCGTTGAGGATATGCTCCGCGACCTTAAGATGATGAAGGAGCACAACGTTAACACCATTCGTACGTCACATTATCCAAACGACCCGCGTTTCCTTGAAATGTGCGAAAAATACGGTTTCTATGTAATTGACGAGGCCGACATTGAGTCCCACGGTATGTCTGACCTTGATTTGCATAAGCTTGCCAACGACCCCGATTGGTACGACACCATTCACGACCGCGTTGAGCGCCTTATTGAACGCGACAAAAACCGCCATTGTATCATTTCGTGGTCAATGGGTAACGAATCGGGCTTTGGTACCAACTTCTCCAAGGTTATTGCTTACGCCAAGGAAAGAGACGAAAGCCGCTGGATTCACTATGAGCCGATGTTGGAGGTTGACTCCCCGACAAGGCTTGTTACCCCCGACGCAAGCGTTTATTCCCGCATGTATACCTCGCCCGATTGGTGCAAGGAATACTGCGAAAAATCCGAAGACCCGCGTCCTTTCTTCCTTTGCGAATACTGTCACGCCATGGGTAACGGCCCCGGCGACCTTAAGGATTACTGGGACGTTATTTATACTCAGGACCGTTTTATCGGCGCTTGTGTTTGGGAATGGTGCGACCACTCCTACTGCGCCGGTATTGATAAGGAAAGCGGAAAGCCCATTTTCACCTATGGCGGCGACAACGGCGACGTTGTTAACGACGGCTGCTTCTGCGTAGACGGGCTTGTTTTCCCCGACCGCAGACCGCACACCGCTCTTAAAGAGCTTAAATACGCCATCCAGCCGGTAAAAATTGAGGCTGTTGACCTTAAAAACGGCGATTTTATTGTTCACAACCTTTACGATTTCTCTTTTCTTTCCCGACTTGAGGCTCATTACCAAATTACCCGCGACGGCAAGGTGATTGAGGACGCTTCTTTGGGCGTAATTGCTATCCCCGCGCATAAGAGCGAAAAGTTACACATTGACTATAAAATGCCCGCCGACGGACGTTGCTTTATTAAAATTTACTTTACCGCGCTTAACATGTTAAGCCTTGTTAAGGAAGGCACCGAAATGGCATTTGCCCAGTTTGAGTTGCCGACCGCAAGAACAAGGGTTAAGGCTATTTTGCCCTCGCTTTCTATCGAAATGACCGAAAACGGCGACCTTGTTAAGTTTAAGGGCGACGGCTTCTGCCACATTTACGACAAAAACACCGGCGCATTTAACGCAGTTTCCTACGGCAAGGGCAACCTCCTTAAACAGCCGATGAAATTCGGTATTTGGCGCGCCCCGACCGACAACGATATGTGGATTAAGCGAGATTGGTATCACGCAAGATACAACATGGCAAAGGCGTACACATATTCCAACGAAATTACCCAGGAAAACGGCGAGATTAAAATTCACGTAACCTTTGGTATGCACGCTCCGTCGCGTCCCGCTAAGGTTCAGGCGGACGCCGTTTGGACCATCAACCGCGCCGGCGAAATTGACCTTAAATGCAACGTTAAGGCCGACGTTTGGCCCTATATCCCCCGTTTCGGCGTTGACATGGTTATGGATAAGTCCTTTGACGACGTTGTTTACTTCGGTATGGGTCCGACCGAAAGCTATATCGACAAAAACTTGGCTTGTACCATGGGCCGTTATCACGCAAAGGTAGCCGACCTTTACAACGACTATATCCGTCCGCAGGAAAACGGTAACCACCACGCCACCGAATGGGCGGCGGTTCGCAACGCAAACGGCGACGGTATCGTTCTTTGCTCCGAAAACGGATTTGAATTCCAAGCGCTTCCCTATACCGCCGAGGAAATGGAAAAGGCGGAGCATAGCTATAAGCTTTATAAATGCGAAAAAACGGTTGTCCGCTTTGACGGCAAGATAAGCGGCATGGGTTCACATTCATGCGGCCCCGAGGTTGCCGAAAAATACCGCGTACCGAAGGAATTTACCATGCGCGTTAAAATCCGCGGAATTCACGGCGGCCAAAAACCGGTTGTTATCGCTAACACCGTTTTTGACGGCGACAACGCCGAGGATTTCGGCCAGCTTACATTATAATGAGCGCATTACTGTTAAGAATTATCGCCTGCGCCGTCATGCTCATTGACCATATCGGGTTGACATGGGGCATAAACGAGCTTCGTATTATCGGGCGGCTCGCCTTTCCGATATTTGCGTTTTTGCTTGTAAACGGCTATCGCCATACCAAAAATCTTAACAAATATATTTTGAGGTTGGGTATTTTCGCCTTGCTGTCGGAGATACCCTTCGACCTCTTTTTGTCGCACAAAGCCTTTAATTTCAATAAGCAAAATATCTTTTTTACCCTTTTTTGGGGGCTTGTGATGATTTCGCTTATAGATATATTAAAGGAAAAAAGCGTGTTTTTGACGCCGATACCGGTTGCGGTTTTTTGCCTTTCGGCTATGATTATCAACTGCGACTACGGCTATTTGGGAATTTTAACGGTGCTTGCGTTTCACATTTTTTACGCAAGCGACGCAAAAAATCGAACGTTGCTTCTTTTTGCGATAGCATTTTTATCGTCATGGCCGGCCATAAGCTACAACATAGCGGAATTTATTATTGTAAAAACGGGCTTTAATTTACGCGATATACGCGTTATTTCTCCGCTTTTCTATAATAACCCCATGTATATTCAAATTTACCGCGTGTTTGCGCTTGTACCGATTTTTCTTTACAACGGCGAAAAAGGCAAGGTGCCAAAATCCAAAACGGCGGCGAAAATTATGCAATTCGGCTTTTATGCATTTTATCCCGTGCATATGCTTATAATATATTTAATTTCGCAAATAGGTTAGGAGTTAAAAATGGACAATATTAATGTAACCGAAGCCGACCAGATAGAAACCGAGGAAAAGGTCACGAAAGTCCCCCTGTTGGACGCAAAAGAGCTGTTTTGTACAATACTTGTTATTGTAATGGCCGTCGGATTGGTTATAGGAGTAATACTCTCTAACTGGATAATCGGTTTAACGGCGGGTATAGCGGTCGGCGTTATCTCCGGCGCAGTTACCCTCTTTTTCCGCAAAAAGTAAGTTATTTTATATATATAATGTAAGAGAATTAATTAAAGGCGCTTGAAAGCTTCGGTTTTCAAGCGCTTGTTTTTTGCTCTGAAACGCGCAATTTCCATTAAAAATGTAATAAAATAGGCGAAAAATAAATAAAACCGAAAAAAATTTTAAAAAAAGTAGGAAAAAATCGGCTTATTATTTTTCTAAAAAAGAATTATATGCGGTTTTTTCGTTTTTTCGCATGAAAAAATTGTAAAAAAAGCAGGGTTATCCCCTCTTTTAAGCGAAAATCAGCTCGCCTCACACACCCCTCAAACCCTTGAAAGTCAAGGGTTTGAGGGGTTTTTGGGTGGCTTTTGAACTTTTTTGGAAGGTTGCACAAAAATTGTTGCCGATTTATCTTTGTAACGAGTGATTACAAAGGTTACAAAGGTGTAACAATTTAAGTTATTTTTCTTTTTAAGAATTATCTTTGTACATATTGCACAAAGGGAATATTGTTTTTTAGGTTGACATTGTGGATAGATTTGAATATAATTCACAATGGCCCGATAAAATAGAGATATGGGACAAAATTTCCCAGTAGGCCTAAATATTACAGAGAGATTACAAATTAACCGTGAATATTACTTTTTGTCACGGGGAAATGAGGATTAATCGTAATGAACACTATGTTAAAAAGAACAACGGCGCTTCTTTTAAAGTGTGTTGCTGTTCTGCTTTGCATGACAATCTTATTTGCAACCATAACGGTTGGTCTTAGCGCATTGATTAACCGTGTTAAAATCATCGACAATGATTTTTTCCAGATCATTCACACTTTAAGCAGCAAGCCGACCACCATTCTTGCCAACGCAGGCATTAAGCTTGACGGCGACGACACCTATGCCATGAAGTGGCTTAACAGCCGCGAGGGCGAAATTGTACTTAAGCGCGCCGTTGACGTTACCGTAAGCTACCGCGAAGAGACCGTTGAGGTTAGCCTTCCCGAAGCTACCGTTGCCGAGGCCGTTAGAAGAGCCGGCTTCGTTCTTAACGACAAGCTCGCACTTAACTGTAACATCAACGACACCGTTACCAACGGTATGAAAATTGAAATTTACGACGTTGAATTAAAAACCGTTACCGAGGACGTTACAATCCCCTTCGAAACCGTTTCCTCCAAGTCGTCTACCCTCGAAAAGGGCAAGACCCAGCTTGTTAAGGAAGGTAAAAACGGTACAAAGCGCATTACCTACTCCTGCACCGTAATCGACGGCGAGGTTATTTCCAAAACCGTTGAAAGTGAAAAGGTTATCAAAGCTCCGGTTAACCGCGAAGTTTTAATCGGAACAAAGACGATTACCATTTCGAGCGGTAACAACAACACCACCGTTTCTAAGCCCGTAGCCACCCCGTCAGTTAACACACCCGCAACCACTCCGTCGGTTGACAAACCCGTAACCGAGGATAAGGTTGAGGACAAAACCGAGGACAAAACCGAGGACAAAACCGAGGATAAGGTTGAAGATAAGGTCGAGGAAGAGGAGACCGGTTCTACATCTACCAAGATTTACTATACTTCCGCCGGATACAGATATGTATCCACCCTTAAGCCGTCAACCGATTTTGAGCTTACCGCAGACGGTAGACCCGTAAACTACAAGAGACTTATTACCGGTAAGGCTTCGGCATACACCTACGGCGACGGTAACAAAACCGCCACCGGCAAAGGCGTTCGACCCGGCTATGTTGCCGTTAACCCGAAAATTATCCCCTACGGAACAAAGCTTTTCATCAGAACTCCCGACGGCAAGTATATGTACGGCTACGCTTCGGCCGAGGATACCGGCGGATTTATCTATTGGAGCAATCCCCGCGTAGTTGACCTTTTCTTTACAAGCGAAAGCGCTTGCAGAACCTTCGGCGTTCGTAACATCGAAATTTACGTTCTTTAATTAAAGCCTTTAATGCGCACCGCTTAATGCGGTGCGTTATTTTTTTGAAAAAACCGCTTAAACACTACATCTTGCGGTCAAAAACATAGTTAACACAAGTAGAAAAAAATGCTTGACCTGACTATCATTTTGTGGTAAAATGGTCAATACCTCTAAGAGGGTTTATTTTTTGCGCATAAATCCGCTTATCGAGGAAGGCTAAATTTTTCCGTAAAACGGGAGGTGCCGTCAATGAGAGTAAAAATTACAATGGCTTGTACAGAGTGCAAGCAGCGCAACTACAATACTATGAAAAACAAGAAGAACGATCCCGACAGACTTGAAATGAATAAGTATTGCAGATTTTGCAAAAAGCACACTCTCCACAAGGAAACAAAGTAATTAGGAGGGCTAAAAATGAAAGTTGCTAAGTTAATCAGTCGCATTTTTGCGATAGGTTGTAGTGTAGCGGCTCTTGCAATGTTCTTTTTCCCGATTGCGAAAATCGCAGAAGTTGGAACAGGAACATTCTATGACCTTTTTGGTTACCAGCTTGCTTTCGGTATGAAGACCACTTCATGGGCTGGAACAACTGTTGACCTTCAGGTTTCCTCTTACTACACCTTTGCGTTCCTTACTGTTGCTTTTTCTGCTGTAATGGCTTGCTTGTCTTTCAAGAAGAACAGTTATATGATTGCCTCGTTCGTATCGAGCATCATTTCAACTATTCTTGCCATTATGTTCATTTCTGCAACACCGGGAACATATGTGGACTGGCGTCCGATTGTCTCCACAGCTGCCGGCCGTGAGTATCTTCCCTGCTTCTACTTGCTTTTCGCATTTGTACTGGGTACTTTGGTTCTTACCGCCGTTGCCGTTCTTGTCGCTGACCTTGTCGAAGTTAAAGAATCCAACGGTAAGAAAAAGACCATCTTTGCCCGCATCGTAACCTTTATCCGCGAGTACAAGAGCGAAATTACGAAGATTACTTGGCCCGGCGTAAGCACGGTCGCTAAAAACACACTGGTTGTATTTGTTGTATGTGCAATTATAGGTGTGTTCATCTTCTTGCTGGACTTCGGTCTCGGTTGGTTACTTGAAACTGTTCTCAGTCTTAAAAAATAATTGCGTTTGGCAATTTACTGACTGGAGGTTTTAATCATGGATGAAGCAAAATGGTATGTTGTCCACACTTATTCGGGCTATGAGAACAAGGTAGCGCAAAACCTTGAAAAACTTGTAGAAAACCGAAATATGCAGGATGTTATTTTTGATATTAAGGTACCGACGGAAATGGTTACCGAAATCAAAGACGACAAAACGCATGAATATGAACGAAAGGTTTTCCCCGGTTACGTACTTATCAAGATGATTGTCACCGACGATTCTTGGTTTGTAGTACGCAATATCCGCGGAGTTACCGGCTTTGTCGGTCCTTCGTCCAACCCCGTACCCCTTAACGACGACGAGGTTGCCTCTCTCGGTATCGAGAAGCGCGTAATCGAAGTCGGCTACGACGTAAACGACAACGTTCGCATTGTCGACGGCCCGCTTGAAGGCTTTGAAGGCGTCGTAGAAGAGCTTGACACGGCTAAAAACTACGTCAAGGTCAAAATTTCTATGTTCGGTCGTGAAACTCCGGTTGAGCTGGAGCTTGACCAGGTCGAACCGTTGGATTAATTGAATTAATTCGATAATCCGGCAAAAACTGCTGTTATGCGGTATATCCGCTTGACGCGTGGGAGGGCAGCAACGCATTTTATTGCGGAAAGAATAGCTGTACCGCCATACCACATTATTTCGGAGGTGTTCAACAATGGCTCAAAAAGTCGTTGGTTATATCAAACTTCAAATTCCGGCAGGCAAGGCCACTCCGGCCCCCCCTGTTGGTCCGGCACTCGGCCAGCACGGTGTAAACATCATGGCGTTCACAAAGGACTTTAATGAACGCACAAAGAACGACGTTGGTCTTATCATCCCCGTTGTTATTACCGTTTACGCTGACCGTTCCTTCTCGTTCATCACCAAAACACCGCCCGCCGCCGTTCTTATCAAGAAGGCTTGCGGTATCGAAAGCGGTTCGGGTGTTCCGAACAAGACAAAGGTCGCTAAAATCACAAGCGAGCAGGTAAGAAAAATCGCCGAAACCAAAATGCCCGACCTTAACGCTGCTACCATCGAAACAGCTATGAGCATGATTGCTGGTACTGCAAGAAGCATGGGCATCGAAGTTGTCGACTGATAAAACCTATCTGCAACCGGGCTTTAATCCCGGGTGGGAGGAAAATTCCGATTTAACCACTCTATTGGGAGGTCACATTTAATATGAAACATGGTAAAAAATATACCGACAGCGTAAAGCTTGTCGAGAAAACTAAACTCTATGACGTCAGCGAAGCTATGGACCTTGCTATCAAGACCAAAACCGCTAAGTTTGACGAAACCGTAGAAGTTCACGTTCGTTTGGGCGTTGACTCTCGCCACGCTGACCAGCAGGTTCGCGGCGCAGTAGTTCTCCCGAACGGTACCGGTAAAGACGTTCGCGTTCTCGTTATCGCCAAGGGCGACAACGTTGACAAGGCTCTTGCCGCAGGAGCTGATTTCGCAGGCTCCGACGATTACGTAGCTAAAATCCAGAACGAAAACTGGCTCGATTTCGATGTTGTTATCGCAACTCCCGACATGATGGGCGTTGTAGGTCGTCTCGGTAAGGTACTTGGCCCGCGTGGTCTTATGCCTACTCCGAAGGCAGGTACCGTTACTCCTGACGTTGCCAAGGCTGTTGAAGAAGCTAAGGCAGGTAAGATTGAGTACCGTCTTGACAAAACCAACATCATTCACTGCCCCATCGGCAAGGTTTCTTTCGGCCCCGAAAAGCTCAAGGAGAACTTCGATACTCTCCTCGGCGCTATCGTAAAAGCTAAGCCGGCTGCCGCTAAGGGTCAGTATATCAAGTCCTGTGTTGTTGCTAACACCATGGGCCCCGGAATTAAGGTTAACCCCGCTAAGTTGGAAGCCTAATTCCGTCAGTTAGTTAAAATTCGGTGTAAGGATTTCGGTTTTATATAAAAAAGCCGAAATCCGCGCCCTATTTTAATAAAAAATATTGACAGACCGCAAGGTTTGTGATATTATAACCAAAGCTGTTCTTGACCTGAGACAGTAGGTGCCGCTTTTATTAGCGGTTTAATGGGTTAGTGACCCGCCTGCCGAGGGATGGATTGTAAATTTGAATTTTACCGGTTTTATGCCGTTTATTTGATTTGCAGTGCCTGTTTCCTCGTCGGGAACAGGCGTTTTTATTTACCGGAGGTGAAACCAAAGTGCCAAGTGCAAAAGTTTTAGAAGCTAAAAAACAGCAAGTTGCCGAGCTCAAAGAGAGACTTGACGGCGCTTGCGCAGGCGTTCTTGTTAACTATAGCGGTATTAGCGTAGCCGACGATACAAAGCTCCGTAAAGAGCTTCGTGAAAACGGCGTTCAGTACACCGTAGTTAAGAACACCCTGCTTAACATCGCTATTGAGGGTACTCCGCTTAGCGGCCTTTCCGAAGTTCTTTCGGGAACCACCGCCATCGCAACCAGCGCCGACGATTATACCTCGGCCGCCCGTATCCTCAGCAAATACGCTGAAACCAGCGATACATTCACAGTAAAGAGCGGCTTCCTTGACGGCGAAGTAATCGGTCTTGAGAAAATCGAGGCTCTTGCTAAGCTCCCGTCCAGAGAGGTTCTCCTTGCTACCGTTTGCAACGTATTCAACGCTCCTATCGCATCCTTTGCCCGTGTTGTTCAGGCAATCGTTGATAAGAACGGCGAAGAAGCTGCCCCCGCCGCTGAATAATTTTAAGCGGACCACATTTTTTAAATTAAAATTTATTACAAACTAAAATTTTGGAGGTAATTTAAAATGGCATCTGAAAAAATCACTGCTATTGTTGAAGAACTTAAGGTTCTTTCTGTTCTTGAGCTTTCTGAGCTCGTTAAAGCTGTAGAAGAGGAATTTGGCGTATCTGCCGCTGCTGCTGTTGCAGTTGCTGCTCCTGTTGCCGGTGGCGCTGCCGCTGCTGAGGAGAAGACTGACTTCGACGTTGTTCTTGCTGAAGTTGGCCCGAACAAGATGCAGGTTATCAAGGCTGTTAAGGATCTTGCCGGTCTTGGCCTTGCTGAAGCTAAGGCTTTCGTTGACGCTGCTCCGAAGACCCTCAAAGAGGCTGTTGCTAAGGACGAAGCTGAGAACATGAAGGCTAAGCTCGAAGAAGTTGGCGCAAAGGTTGAGCTTAAGTAATTTTACTTAAATAGAACTAAATAAAAACGCAAATAAATCCCGATGCATGGTAACGTGCGTCGGGATTTTTATTTTTGCATGATAATAAACGTCGGGATTTTTATTTTTTTATGGCGTAAACCTCGAAAAAGGCGGTTGTAAGCGCGAGGAATAGTCGTCATCGGCGGGAAGTACATATCCCCACACAAGGCGGGCGTTGCCCATGGAGTCGGTGCGCTTGTGGGGGCGGCGTTGCCCATGGAGTCGGTGCGCTTGTGGAGTCGGTGCGCTTGTGGAGTCGGTGCGCTTGTGGAGTCGGTGCGCTTGCAGGAAGGCGGGTGTTACTTATATATAAAATAGTTGTTAGGCGGTGATTTAGTGAAAATATATAAAATATATTAAATTTTTTTGTTACCGGATTTTATTTTTTTAACCACTTCTTAACTGAAAATTAATAATTTCTTTGATACAATCAAAGGTGAATTGAGAATATAATTAAAATTATAATATTTTTTGGAGGCTTGTATGGTTAAAAAAAGTTTTGTTTTTGTTTTATGCGTTATTACGACCCTTGCAATTACGCTGACAGCTATGCCTATTGGCCTTGCAGTCACCGAAGTTAAATCAAGCGAAATTCCAACCGGTTGGAGCGCACTTTTAAGCGTAAATTCGCCTTCAAACGTGTTAACGGTAACCCTTTACACAAATAAAGACGGAAAAATCGGCTATACCGTCGACAGCACCGACGGCAGAGTTATCGAATTTTCAAATTTAGGTATAGTTACCACCGATTGCGACATGTCAAGAGGTCTTAAATTTAACAACGACCTTAAAATTGATTCGGTTACCGACAAATACACCCTTATCTCCGACAAAAAAGATGCTGTTTCCGACGCCTGCAACCAGGCCGTTTTCAGCTTTACAAAAGGCGGCGAAAATTTGACCGTTACCTTTAGAGTATATGACAACGGCGCCGCACACCGCTATTCCGTGGACGGCGAGGGAGAGGCTTCAATAACGGGCGAAATTAGCGGCTTTAGTTTTAACGATAACGCAACCGTTACATATCAGCCCCTCAGCCTTAGCTATGAAAGCTCATACGAGCAAAAAAATCTTGGCAACGAAAAGAGTGCAATAGTTGAAGCTCTTATGCCCGCCATGTTCGAAACACCCGTTGGAAACGAGAAATACTATGTTCTTGTTACCGAAAGCAACGTTTGGGGCGACGAGCCTTACTGTGCCTCAAATTTACGTAAAACCCCCGGCACAAACGAATTTTCAGTAATTTTCGGCCAAAAACAAAACAACAACGTTACCATGAAATATCCCTTTAACACCCCGTGGAGACTCGCAGTAATTAGCAAGGACATAAACGAGGTTTCCATGTCCACCCTTGTCACCTCTCTTGCCCCCGAAAGCAAAGCCGAGGATACAAGCTGGATTACTACCGGACGTTCAAGCTGGTCCTGGTGGACAACGGGCGACCCGATTACTCCCGATGAGCAACGCGATTATATCGACTTTGCCGCCGAAAACGGCTATGAATGGTACCTTGTCGACTACGGCTGGTACGTTTGGAACGGATACGAGGAAACTCTTCGCGAGCTTGCAAAATACGCAAAGCAAAAGGGCATTAAGCTTAGCCTTTGGTACGGCGTTAACAACTATCACCACGTTACCTATCCCGCGAACTCGCTTGTAGACGACGCAAGCATTGAACGCGAGATGGCTTGGGTAAGAGATATCGGATTTGACGCCGTAAAGGTTGACTTTTTCGATTCCGACTCTCAAAAAGACATGAAGATTATGAAAAAGGTTGCCGAGGAAGCGCTTAAAAACAAGCTTGCCGTTGTATACCACGGTTGCCAGGCGCCGAGAGGCGAAATGCGTACATACCCGAACATTGTTTCTTACGAAGGTATTTACGGCATGGAAAACGCAAAGTGGGCCGCTTTACCCACCGAAAGCCTTATTAACCAGATTTTTATTCGTAACGCAGTAGGCCCCGCCGATTTTACCCCCAACGCCGTTGAAATTAAGTTTAGCTACATTCCCGACAAAGTTTTCAGTTCGGCGTTTGAGCTTGCTACCGTTGCCATATTCCAATCCGGTATCACCCACTATGCAAGCTCACCCGGCGTATACCGCGGAAACGCTGCGCTCCCCTATCTTAACCTTATGCCGAGCGCATGGAACGAATCAAAAATACTTGAATCCAAGCTTAGCGGCTACGCCACCGTCGCAAGACGAAACGGCGGCAACTGGTTCGTAAGCTCGGTTACCAACGAAGACCGTACAACCGCCGCAAGCCTTTCTTTTCTTGAAAACCGAAGCACCTACAACATGTACCTTTTTGTTGACGGCGAAAACGGACTTGAAATGAAAAAATCCAAGGTTACTTCAAAAGACAATATCGCCATTAACCTTAGAAGAAATCAAGGCTTTGCCGCAATTATCAGCAAGGATGACCTCGATTTCTCGACCGCTTACGATAACTACACCTTCTTTGAGGCCGAGGATTATCCCGCCGATAAATGCTACAAGGCGCTTGACCGCTACGCCTCCAACAACCTTGTTTTTGAGGTTTCGGGCGTAGGCCTTGAGCGCGGTCTTCAAATACCCTTTAACGCCGAAAAAGCGGGCAAATACGAGCTTACCGTTTACGCAGGCGGTAAGGCGATGATGGTTATCGACGTAAACGGCGAAAACGCAGACAGCTATGCGGTTAATTGCAACGACAAGGTTATTCGCGAATATACCTCAACCGTTGAATTAAAGCGCGGCGAAAACGTGATTAACATTTACGTTGAAAAAAGCGACCTCCTTTACTTAATTAACCTTGACCGCGTTTCGCTCGTTATGGTTGAAGAAAGCGGAAGCAACTGGCTCCTTATTATTGCAATAGCTTCGTCGGTTGCCGTTTTGGCCGTTGCGGTAATTGTTTTCATCAAAAGAAAAAAGAGCACAACAATCACCGTAAACACCGAAGAAATTGAATAATTAGCGTTAAAAAAGCTGTTATACCGAATTGGTATAACAGCTTTTTTATTTTTATTTCGGATTTTCGGCCAAATCGAGTACGCCGTAAAAGTATCCCTCCGCCTCGCCAATCCAGCCGTTTATATCGTCAACAAAGGAGGCCGCCGCAAACTCAATAGTCGTTCGGTAGTAGGTGCCAATCATACGCCCGTATATAAACGAGCCCAAAACTATAACAGCGCTTGCAACAACCAAAACGGCCATTAACGCCTTTTGTTTCACTCCGTATTCGTTATCCATAAAAGCTTCTCGACCTCCCTTTCATATCATTATTGCGCAACCGATTTGTCCTATGCGTTTTTAAGGCAAAAACCATAATTATACAAGAGGTATTTTTTAATAAAAACAGTTGTACTGGTAGCAGTTATGGTGTATAATAATATAATGTAGAACTATATCTTGAAGAGGTGTGCCCATTTGATTCATTACCTCGATAATACCGCCACCACTCCCCTTTGTCAAGAGGCAATTTTTCGCATGACCGAGTACATGAAAAGCGATTTCGGTAATCCGTCTTCGCTCCATTTGCTTGGCATAAACGCAAGCGTTAAGCTTGAAAAATGTCGCGGCGAAATTGCGGACAAGCTTGGTTGCGATAAAAACGAAATTTATTTTACCTCCTGCGGCAGCGAAAGCAACAACACCGCCATTTTCGGCGCCGTTAAGGCCAAGCGCCGCGACGGAAACCGAATTGTAACCACGGCGACCGAACACCATTCGGTGCTTAACTGCATGGAGCAACTTGAAAAGGACGGGTTTGAGGTAATTTACCTTACCCCCGACGAAAAGGGCAAAATTTCCGAAGAAAAAATTTTTAGCGCTGTCACAAAAGAAACAATATTAGTCAGTATAATGGCAGTAAACAACGAAACGGGCGCCGTTAACCCCGTTGAATGTATAAAGCGAGCCGTTAAAAACGCGGGAAGTCAAGCGCTTATACATATCGACGGCGTTCAGGCGTTTGGTAAAACCGATTTATCCCCGCTTAAAAATGGGGCCGACCTTATAACCGTAAGCGCCCATAAAATTCACGGACCAAAGGGCATCGGCGCGTTGTATATCAAAAAGGGCGTTCGAATTTTACCGCTTATTTTGGGCGGAGGCCAGGAAAAAGGCCTTCGTTCGGGAACCGAGTCAACCCTACTTATCGAAGGGTTTGCGGGAGCCGCGTCGGCGTTGCCAAATCAAAAAAAGGCGGCCGAACAGGTGGCCGAGCTTAACCGATATTTAAGAGAAAAGCTTAGCGAAATTGACGGCGTTACGGTTAATTCGCCCGACGACGGACTGCCATACATTCTCAACTTTTCGTGCGAGGGTATTCGCTCGGAAACCATGTTACATCATTTGGAAAGAAGCGGCGTTTTTGTTTCAAGCGGCTCCGCCTGTGCAAAAGGCGAAAAAAGTCACGTTTTGCGCAGCATGGGGCTTAGCGATAAAAGAATTGACAGCGCCATTAGAGTCAGCTTTTCCCGATTTTCGACCAAAGACGACATAGACGCGTTAGTATCGGGAATAAAGGACGGATTTAATAAACTTACACGGAGCAAACGATGAAAGAAGTTATACTTATTAAAAACGGCGAAATTGTACTTAAAGGGCTTAACCGAAGCTCGTTCGAGGACGTTATGATTAAAAACCTTCGCCACGCATTAAAGCCATACGGCTCGGCCACAATAAAAAAAGCGCAGTCGACCATTTATATTGAGCCGAGCGACGACCAATTTGACTTTGACCGCGCGTTGATAAGAGTTAGCCGAGTTTTCGGTATCGCCGCCTTTTCAAGGGCGCTTGAATGTGAAAAGACGATGGACGCCATTATCGAAAACGGCGTACCATATCTTAAAGAGGCGCTTGAAAACGCCCGCACCTTTAAGGTTGAGGCAAAACGCGCCGACAAGCGTTTCCCCGTAAAGTCGCCCGACATCGCCGCCGAAATGGGCGGAAAGCTTCTTGAGGCTTATCCCCATTTAAAGGTCGACGTTAAAAATCCGCAAATTGTGGTTAACGTTGAAATACGCGATTTTGGCGCATACGTTCACGCGGGACAAATTCCGGGCGCCGGCGGCATGCCTACCGGCACGGGAGGCAAAGCGGCTATACTTATTTCGGGCGGAATTGATTCCCCCGTTGCCGCATACATGATGGCAAAGCGAGGCATTGAGCTTACCGCAATCCATTTTGCGTCCCCGCCGTACACCTCGCTTAGAGCCGAGATGAAGGTTAAGGAATTGCTTGGTAAGGTTGCGGGATATTGCGGCTCAATTAAGCTTGCCATTGTTCCGTTCACCGAAATTCAAGAGGAAATAAGCAAAAATTGTCCCGAGGAATATTTTACCCTTATCATGCGCCGATTT
Organism: Clostridia bacterium; assembly: GCA_017383985.1. Classification (GTDB taxonomy): domain Bacteria; phylum Bacillota; class Clostridia; order Oscillospirales; family Acutalibacteraceae; genus UMGS1976. The sequence continues at coordinate 15,010 of JAFNUO010000067.1, forward strand.
ATGATGAAAATTTCGGACAAGTTGGCAAGGAACAATAACTGCCACGCGCTTATTACGGGCGAAAGCGTAGGTCAGGTTGCAAGCCAGACCATTTACGCCCTTGCCGTAACCGACAACGTTTGTACCATGCCGGTTTTCCGTCCGTGTATCGGAATGGATAAAGAGGAAATTGTTCAAATTTCCCGAAAAATCGACACCTTTGACATATCGGTTCAACCGTATGAAGATTGCTGTACCGTATTCACCCCCAAGCATCCGCGTACAAGACCTACCATCGAGGCGGTTCAGGAAGCGGAAAGTCCGCTTGATTTTGACCAGCTTATTGACCGCGCAATAAGCGGCGTAACATACGAATGGATTAACTAAAACGAAAGGACGGGACAGCGAACATGACCGCTGAAATTATTTCGGTTGGAACCGAGCTTTTGCTTGGCGAAGTTGTAAACACCGACGCTCAATATATCTCTCGCTGTCTTGCCGACCTTGGAATCGACTGCTACTTTGTTACGGCGGTCGGCGACAATAAATCAAGGCTTCGCCAAACGGTTAGAACGGCCCTTGAACGCAGCGACCTTGTTATTTTATCGGGCGGTTTGGGCCCAACAAGCGACGACATAACCAAAGCCGCCGTTTGCGAAGAAATGGGACTTGAAACCTATTTAGATGAGCGCCAAATTGAAAGAATAGCGGCGCATTTTAAAAGACAAAATAAAGAAATGACCGAAAACAATAGGGCTCAGGCGATTTTGCCCGTTGGTTGTACCGTTTTTGATAACGATTGGGGCACCGCCTGCGGCTTTGGGTACGAAAAAGGCGGAAAGCACATTATCCTCCTCCCCGGCCCGCCAAGAGAATTACAACCGATGGTTGATAACTGCCTTTTGCCCTATCTTAAAAAATTATCGGGCGACGTACTTGTTACCCACGACGTTAATATTTTTGGCATAGGCGAGTCAAAGATTGCCGAAATGCTCGGCGACATTACAAGCTCCGAAAACCCGACGGTTGCCCTTTATTGCGGCGACGGCGAGGTTAGAGCGAGGGTTGCGGCAAAAGCCGAAACCGAAAAGGAAGCCGACGAAATTTGCAAACCGATGATGGACAAAATTTGCGACATTTTGGGCAAAAACGTTTATGGCGTTGATGCCGAAAGCCTTCAAAAAACGGTTGTAACCATGTTAAACAAGGCGAAAAAATCGGTTTCAACGGCCGAATCGTGTACGGGGGGATTGGTTGCGAAACGCATTACCGCCGTTTCCGGCTCGTCGGAGGTTTTTGAGCTTGGCGTTGTCTCCTATTCGGGTCGGATTAAGAACGAGGTGCTTGGAGTTGACAACCAGGTTATAGCCAAGCTCGGCACCGTAAGCGGCCCCGTTGCAAGAATGATGGCCGAGGGCGTTCGTCAAAAGGCAAACGCCGATTTCGGCATTGCTACTACGGGCGTTGCGGGTAGCTCGTTTGAGGGCAAGCCGACCGGTTTGGTTTTTGTTGCGCTTTCCGACGGAGAAAAGGTTTTCATGAGGAGGCTCAATTTGGGCAGAAGCTCAAACGAGCGAGAATATATACGACACATAGCTTCATCTCACGCGCTTGATATGTTGCGGCTTTATCTTTGCGGTGACGATGAGTTCCTTGGCGGCGGCATGACCGACGAGGAAGCTGACAAAAATTACGAGGTGTAATCAAATGAGTGAAAAAATGAAATTTGACCCAAGCAAGCTTGAGTTCGCCGAAACCGGCGAGCCGGTACAATATGACACGCCGGAAAACAAAGCCGCAGTTCAACCGATAGCTGAGACAAAGGCTCCGAAAAAGCCGAAAAAAGGCAAAAAAGCCACCAAGGGCGACAACATTTTCGCCGACGAGGACACCATGAACGAGATTGCTCCTGTTATCGAGGCGGCTCCAGTCGTAGAGGAAACTCCCGCAGCCGAGGCGGCTCCCGTTGTTGAGGAAACTCCCGCAGCCGAGGCGGCTCCTGTTGTTGAGGAAACTCCCGTTGTTGAGGCGGCTCCTGTCGCTGAGGAAACTCCCGCAGCCGAGGCGGCCCCCGTTGTTGAGGAAACTCCCGTTGTTGAGGCGGCTCCTGTCGCTGAGGAAGCTCCCGTTGTTGAGGCGGCGGAAGATATTGGACTTTCGGCGGAAGTTGCCGAAAAAAAGGTTACCGAAGAAAAGGTTGCCGATACCGCCGGCAATAACGAAGCCGACCTTTCGGCCGTTGCGGCTACGGTTGACGCCGTTTTGGCCGAGAAAAAGCCCGACGACCTTATAGCCGAAGTTGCTTCCCAAACAAAGGTTGACGATTTCCAAACAAAGATTATTGCCGAAGAAACCGTAAAGGTTTCCGCTCCGAAAGGTGACACGACCGAAGAAACGGCAAAGGCCGAGAAAAAACCGAGCCTTGGTATCCGTTTTCTTAAATTCTTTATCCCCTGGAAAGGCGACCCCGCAAGAGAGGTTTTTCGCAAGCTTGTTTTCCTTATCGCGCTTGTTGTTTTTATCGGCGCTTTTTCATACCTCGGCATGTATCTTACCAACCGCATTACCTACGAAACAAACAAAAGCCGTACCGAGGAATTGCTTGACGAAACCAACACCACCGCCGGCGAGGACGGTATTCTTAACAAATACCGCGCCCTTTACACCGCTAACAACGATTTTGTCGGTTGGATTGATATACCGAACACAAACGTTCAGGGCGCTGTTTATCAGTCGCTTGACAATTCCTATTACATCAACCACAACGGCGAAAAGAAAAAATCCAACTATGGCGCATATTTCGCCGACTACAAATGCACAATTTCCGAAAAGGACAGCAGCCAGAACATAACCCTTTACGGCCACCATATGCGTGACCAAACAATGTTTGCGCAAATAAGAAAATACAAAAACGTTGAGTTTTATAAAGAAAACCCGACATTAACCTTTAGCACGATGTACGAGGAAAACAAATACAAGGTTTTTGCCGCCTTTATCACCAACGCCGACCCCGTCGACGATAACGGTTATTTCTTTGATTACGCCGTTCAGGGCTTTATTAACCAAAACGATTTTCTCGCCTGGGTTGAGCAGGTAAGACGCCGTTCAATTATCAACACGTCGGTTGACGTTATAGAAGGCGACGATATCCTTACCTTAAGCACCTGTACATACGAGCTTGGCACGGCGATGGATATGCGTTTTGTCGTTATGGCGCGTAAGGTAAGAGACGGCGAAAGCGAAACGGTTAACGTTACAAACGCTAAGCAAAATCCGAAACCCCTTTATCCCCAAGCATGGTACAACCGTTTTGGTTCAAAGAAGCCAACCTTTGAGGACGGACTTATTACCTGGGGAGAAACAGTTTCACAAACCACAAGCGCCATTGAGCACGTTCAAATTATAAATCCGAGCTCAAATACGCAAATACCGACGACTTCCCAAGAAACAACATCTTACACGTTTGTAAACCCGTTTAACCCGAACACAAGCACGTCGCAAAACAGTACGTCCAGCGGCAACGGATTTTATATTGATGACAGCTCGATTATACCGCCGTGGGTGGACACTTCGTCGGAATATATAGCCAATCCGTGGGATTCATCAACCAATACCGGCGGATATTTTACAGAAAATTATAATTAATCAAAACATACATTAAGGAAGTAATACACAATGTATATTGAGGGCATTTATCTTAACACAGAGGTTGACAGCACCTTTGACAACATGATGAGCTCGGTTGCCGACTATACAGGCAGCGTAAAGGCGGAGTCCACAAGGGATTTTTTGCTTGCGTTGTCGGGCGCAGTTGAACGCTCAAAGGTTGTAATGGCGCTTGGCCCCCTTTTCGGCAAAAGCGGCCTTATCAACATAATGTCAAAGGGCTTATCGTTACCCATGGCCGAGGTTGATTGGCAAGCAATCGGCATTGAGCCGATTTTAGACGCCGCCTTACCTAAGGGCGCCGTTCCTCTTATAAGCAGTAACGACTCACTTGTAGGAATGATACTTGAAAGCGGCGAGCAAAGCATAATCGTGCTTAACGAGGACGCCGATATGCGCGCCGAAATGCTTGAAACGTACATTGAGCCTTATATCGGGCTTAAATCGGTTGAGGCGGAAAAGGCTTCGACCGCCGACGGCGTAACCCTCGGCGATATAACCGCCGACGATAACAACGCCGATTATAATAACGATTACGACTACGATTACAACGCCGTATACGACGGCGCATACCCCGACGGCGGTTACGACGAGATTATTGACAAGGGGTATTACGTAAGCGGCGGCAAAACCTTGGTTGACGACGTTTTTGACAGTAAATCGGACGGTAACCGTATCGGATTTATCGAAGAAAAAGATTTTGTTTTAGAGGACGAGCCGAAAAAAGAGAAAAAACCGAGCAAAATTAAAAAGCTTATTGTCCCGATTATTGCCGTTTTGCTTGTCGGCGCTATTATTGGCGGATATTTCGGCTATACCGAATTTTACATGCCGTCAAAATGCCGCAACGACTACGCCCTTTTGCGCACATATAAGGACCAGGACGGCGACAAATCGCTTTTGCACAAAAACGAAATTGTCCAATTTGGCAAGCTTTACGAAATGAATAACGACATGATAGGCTGGCTCACCATCGACGGTACGGGCATTGATTACCCCGTAGTAAGCGCCGCAAAAAGAAGCGAAAGCCATTACAAAAGGCGCACCTTTTCGGGCATTTACGGCGACTATGGTACCCCGTATATAAAGCATGAATATAGCCTTGATGCGGCTTATCCGCTTAATCTTGCCATTTTCGGAAACAATACCGAGGACGGCAACATGTTTAGCGATATCGAAAAATATCTTGACCTTGAATATTACAAGGCGCACCCCATTATCACCATGAACTCCATTCTTTACGACGATACGTGGAAAATCGTAAGCGTAATGCCTATGGATAAAAATTTGCAAACCGCCGCCGTTGACTATACAAAGTCGTACGCCGACGAACCCTCCATACCAAAGGATTATATCGACGCGCTTTCAACCTATTCCTTCATAAACTGCGCCGATACCGCCGACACCGAGGACCATTTGTTAACCCTTATCGCCCCGTATTCGAAGGATAAGGACATTAATATCGTTGTCACCGCCCGCAGAGTAAGGGACAACGAATCGGCAACCACCGACGCCTCCTCCGCCACATACAACGAAACGGCAAGAAAAACCAACGCAATAACCGCCGCCGTCGGAAAAGGCGCAGGATTTGAAAACTACCTTGATTTTTTTACGGCAGGATAACGAGTAATTCGGATTTTAACCAAAAAACCGATTATTCAAAGACCTATCGCTCCGTTATCCATTCCTCAAGGTCATATGTTGCGCGGCTCGGCGACCACGACGGGCTTTACGCCGGATTTATAAACGTCCCCGACTTTACCGGCAGAGACGCTTTGCTCGACACCGGAATTAACCAACATATTCAGGTTATCACGGTAGACGGTAACACCGACATAACCGCTCCGCAGGACAACGTTTATTACTACGACCCGAACTTTAAAACGGGTATAACCCTTTATGTTACTACAACAAGAAATAACTTTTATTCGGGCGACGCGGTAGACATTGTTTCCCAAATTGTCGAGGCCGAAATGGGCGACATTTACGCCGTTGAAGCCCTTAAAGCGCAGGCGGTTGCGGCCTTTACCTACGTTGTTTACCACGGCGGGCTTAAGCCCAATTCAAAGGCTATTGCCCCGATGAAAGACGCGTCGCTGCTTGTAAAAGCGGTAACCCAATCGGTAATCGGCGAAATAATGTATTACAATAACGAGCCGATTAACGCCGTATATAGCGCAATTCACGCCGACTATTCCGCCGACGCCGAGCATATTTGGGGAAGCAAAATTCCTTACCTTATCCCCGTCCCCTCTCCCTACGATTACGAGGGCGCCAACTATAAGCAAACGGTTATAAAAACCGAGGCGGAGATAGCCGCTTATGTTAAACGTAAACACAATGTTGACCTTTACTCGGTCGACGACAGAAATTCATGGATTAAGCTAACTCACGATGAAAACGACCGCTTTGTTAAATCGCTTAATTACGGCGGCCTTACCAAAAATATGCGCGCCGACGGCGAGTATCACTCGCTCGGATTGCGCTCCCCCGCTTTTCACGTACAATATAACAGCGAAAAAAAGGAATTTATATTTACCAACATCGGTTGGGGCCACGGCTGCGGCATGAGTCAGGTTGGAGCCAACGGCTACGCAAAGCGCGGATGGAATTATAAACAAATTTTGGCTCATTACTATCCGGGAATTACATTTTATAAATACACCGTATAATTTATTATAAGAAAAAGAGGCGAAAAAAATGGACGAGCTTTGTTGTGTGCACTCCGATAGAGTTAAACAGGCGCTTAAAAAAATGCCTAAGCAGGAAACCCTTTACGACCTTGCCGAGTTATATAAAATGTTCGGCGATTCCACAAGAATTAGCATTCTTTGCGCCCTGCTTGACGGAGAAATGTGCGTCGGCGATATCGCCGCCATGCTCGGCATGGGCCAATCGGCGATTTCCCATCAGCTTCGCCTTTTGCGCTCGTCGGGGCTTGTACGTTCGCGGCGCGACGGCAAAACGGTTTATTACCTCCTCGCCGATAGCCACGTTCACGATATTTTTTCATTAGGACTTGAGCATATTACCGAAAAGGAGCCCCAAGCATGAGCCAACACGAAAAACAGTGCGTATACTGCAAGGCCAAGCTTTTCAGTGACGACGAGGTTGTTTACTGCCCCGTTTGCGGCGCGCCTCATCACAAGGACTGCTACAACGAAAGCGGCCACTGCGCCCTTGAGCATTTTCACGGAACGGCCGACGAATATGACCCTCACCCCGAAAATAAAGAAACCGACGGCGAAATTGGACGCGACCGAAAGGGGCATACCTGCCGCCGATGCGAAAAAATGAGTAGTGCCGACACAATTTTTTGTCCCTACTGCGGCACTCCGTTTATTGAGGCGCAGGAAAACGGCGAGAAAAACCCAAGCGGCGAGGAAAACGGGCCGCTCGGAGAAAGAGCCATCCCGTTCGGCGAAAAAAACGGGCCGTTCGGCGAAACAGGAACGCCGTTTATGCTCCATATCGACCTTATGGGCGGCGTTGACAAAAAAGAAAAAATCGACGGCATAGAGGCCGGCGAGCTCGCCTCCTTTGTGCGGGTAAATACCCGCCGATATATGCCCCTTTTTAAGGCCATGGACGGCAAAAAAAGCAAGGCGGGTTGGAATTGGTCGGCGTTTTTGTTCCCCTGCGCATGGAACGCATACCGCAAAAATTATATGGCGGCGGGGGTACTTCTTGCCGTGCTTTTATCGGCGTTTTACCTTGTAAGCTCGCTTGTTTTTGCGCTTAATTCATATATCGGCACCCTTCCCGTCGACGTTCAAGTTACTCCGTCGGTAATTTTTGACGCATACGCAACCGTTACGCCTATGCATTGGGTAATTTTCGGCGCAGGCATTATTATCGACTTTGTTTCCCGAATAATAAGCGCAATTTACGGCGACTATTGGTACAAGGAACGGGTTTGCGCCAAGTTTAAAGAGATTAAAACCGACGACGAAATTGATAACAAGGACGAGGTTTTACATCAAAAGGGCGGCGTTAATCAATGGCTTGGTATGTTCGCTCTTTATCCCTCGGTTATCATGATATACCAATGCGGTTCCCTTATTTTTCAGGTTATCGTTTGGCTTTTGACAGGAGGAATGTAACATGGATAACAAGCTTTGTTCCCGTTGCGGTACCGAAAACTTGCCCGATTACCGCTTTTGTAAAAAATGCGGTAATCCGCTTGAAGTAATCGGTCAGGCCGACGGCTACGCTCAACCGATGTACCGACCGCAACCCATTTATACCAACACAATCGACGGCGTTGCAACGGCCGACGTTGCCGCCTTTGTCGGCAAAGCGGCGCCCAAATATATCCCGAAATTTTGCCAAATGGAGCTTAACCGTTCGACGGTATCCTTTAACTGGCTTTTCGCCGTTATGACAATCGTTGTTACCCCGTTTTTTGCGCCCTGTTGGTTTATCCATAAAAAAATGTACAAAATCGGTTTTTTGCTTTTCGGCGTTTTGGCCTTTCTTGAGCTTTTAACCGTTGGCATTACCTTCCCTATTATGGACACGTTATATTCCGAAATGATAAAAAGCGGAATAATCGGCGGCACAATGACCCCGACCGAAACCTATCAATATGCGCTTGAATTTATAACCGGCTCGGCACTTTACAGCTTGCTAAGCGTTATAAGCTCGTTTACGCGTATTGTTACCTTTACCATGGGCATTTTAGGCGGACTTTTCGCAAACTATCTTTACAAAAATCACGCCGTAAAAACCATAAAATCAATTATCGCCGTTGACCAAAACGATTATAATAATCAGCTTGTTTCCCGCGGCGGTACTAAAAATTGGGTCTGGATTACGGTTACCGCTGTTTTCTTTGTTATACTCTTTGCGATTATTTTTATCGGTAGTTTTGTTATAACTTTTAACCTTATTAACAACATGAACTATACCATTTAAAGGAGATTTTAACATGGCTGTTAAAAAAGCTGTTATACCGGCCGCAGGGCTTGGCACACGAGTGCTTCCTGCGTCAAAGGCTATGCCAAAGGAGATGTTGCCCCTTGTTGACAAGCCCGCTATCCAGTACATTGTCGAGGAGGCCGTTGCCGCAGGTATAACCGATATACTTATCATCACCAACCGCGGTAAAGAAATAATCGAGGACCACTTTGACCATTCGATTGAGTTAGAGGCCAACCTTCGCGCAAAGGGCAAGGACGATATCGCCGACCAGCTTGGCGGCCTCGCCCATTTAGCCAACATCTATTACCTCCGCCAAAAGGAGACAAAGGGTCTCGGCCACGCAATTTTGCAGGCTCGCTCATTTGTTGGAAACGAGCCGTTCGCCGTACTTTACGGAGACGACGTTGTTATAGGAAAAAATCCCGCCACAAAAGAGCTTTGCGAGGTTTATGAAAAGTATCAAAAGGGCGTTGCGGGAATAAAGCCGTGCAAACGCGAGGAAATCGGAAAATACTGTTCCCTTGGACTTGAGCCAATCGTTGACGCGGGAAGCTTCGACGGCGTTTTTGAGGTTTACGATATGGTCGAAAAGCCGACCGAGGACCAAATTATGTCGCTTTATGCCATTCTTGGACGTTGCGTTTTGCCGCCCGAAATTTTTGACATTTTAGAGCGAGCAAAGCCGGGCGTTGGCGGCGAAATTCAACTTACCGACGCCATGGCCGAGCTTGCCCGCACAACGGGTATGGTCGGATTTGAGTTTTCGGGTAAGCGCTACGACATGGGCAACAAGCTTGGACTTATGAAGGCCCAGGTTGAGGTTGCGTTAAAGCACCCCGAAATCGGAGAGGATTTTAAGGAATATCTTAAGAAAATAGCGGAACATTTAAAATAAGAAAGGGCGAAAAAAAACATGTTTAACGGATTAATGAAGGCGGTCACCTTTAGCTATGACGACGGAATTACTCAAGACCAAAGATTAATTGAAATTTTTGATAAATACGGACTTAAGTCCACATTTAACATCAATTCGGGATTGCTCGGCACCCATTTTTCGCTTAATTGCGACAACGTTACGGTTGCCCATTGTAAGCCACGCCCCGACGAGGTTAAAAAGATTTATCAAAACCACGAGGTTGCCGTACATACCCTCACCCACCCCCTCCTTCCCGAGCTTTCCGATGAGGAAATTATACGTCAGGTTGAGGAGGACAGAAAGGCGTTGTCCGAAATTGTCGGCTACAAGGTTGAAGGCATGGCATACCCCTGCGGCGGCGTAAACAACGATGACCGCGTTGCCGAAATTATTAAAAACAACACGGGGGTTCGTTTTTCCCGTACAATTACGTCGACCTATAACTTTGATTTGCAGGACAACCTTTACCGTTTTAATCCGACGGTATATCACCGCGAAAAAGACGCTATGGAAAGGCTTGCGGAGGAGTTTTTACGCCTTGAGCCGACCGAGCCGAAGATTTTTTACATTTGGGGTCACTCCTACGAGTTTGATATTAACAACGAGTGGGCCTGGTTTGAAGATTTTTGCAAGGAAATTAGCGGCCGCAAAGACATTTTTTACGGCACGAACAGTCAAGTTTTGTTAAAATAAGAACAAAAAATAACGCCCGGGCGGAATAAATCCACTCGGGCGTTTTATTGTATCAAAATTTAGTCGGTCAACCTTAATTGACTTGCCGTCGACAGGCGGCGGAATATCAATTTAATTAGTCAACGATAATCGACTCGCCGTCCATTTCGGCGGGTTTTTCCATGCCCATAATTTTAAGCATGGTCGGTGCGATATCGCAAAGCTTGCCGCCTTCGCGGAGCTTGCAATCCATACCGATTACGGCGAACGGAACGGGGTTGGTTGTATGGGCGGTAAAGGCGGTGCCGTCGGTGTCAACCATGCGGTCGGCGTTACCGTGGTCGGCGGTAAGAAGCATTACGCCGCCCATTTTTACGGTCGAATCGGCAACTCTGCCAACGCAGGTGTCAACCGTTTCAACCGCCTTAACGGCCGCGTCGAACACGCCGGTATGGCCGACCATGTCGCAGTTGGCGAAGTTAAGGATAACAACGTCGTACTTGCCGCTTTCAATAGCCTCGCAAACCTTGTCGCATACGGGAACGGCGCTCATTTCGGGTTGCATGTCATAGGTTGCAACCTTCGGCGAATTGACAAGAATTCTGTCCTCGCCGTCGAACTGGGTTTCCTTGCCGCCGTTGAAAAAGAAGGTTACGTGAGCGTACTTCTCGGTTTCGGCGATACGAAGCTGGGTCTTGCCGTTCTTTGCAAGATATTCGCCCATTGTATTAACGAGCGACTGGGGCTTAAAGGCAACTTCAACGTTAGGCATTGTGGCGTCGTACTGGGTCATGCAAACATAGAAAAGGTCAAGCTTGCCACCCTTGCGCTCAAAGCCGTCGAACGCGTCGTCAACAAAGGTACGGGTAATTTCTCTTGCGCGGTCGGGACGGAAGTTAAAGAAAATTACGCTGTCGCCGTTTGAAATTCTCTTTGTGCCGTCAACTACGGTCGGCAAAACAAACTCGTCGGTAAGGAACTTGCCGTCCTCGTCCTTTACGGTATAGGATTCGCGAACGGCGGCCGCGGCGTCGGCGGTATGGATACCCTCGCCGTAAACAAGCGCGGCGTAAGCCTTGCCTACACGGTCCCAGCGGTTGTCGCGGTCCATTCCGTAAAAGCGGCCCATAACGGTGGCGATTTTGCCTACACCGATTTCGGCCAATTTGGCGTTACAGTCGTCGATAAATGAAGCGGCGGAGGCGGGAGGAACGTCACGTCCGTCAAGCAAGGCGTGAACGTAAATTTCGGTAAGTCCGGCGCGCTTAGCCATTTCGACCAAGCCGTAAAGATGCTCAATATGGCTATGAACGCCGCCGTCGGAAAGGAGACCCATAAGGTGGAGCACTCCTCCGTTGGCTTTGCAGTTTTCGATAGCCTTTACAAAAGCGTCGTTTTTATCAAATTCGCCCTCGTTGGCGGCCTTTGTAATTCGGGTAAGCTCCTGATACACAACGCGGCCGGCGCCGATGTTGGTATGGCCAACCTCGCTGTTACCCATTTGACCGTCGGGCAAGCCGACGTCCATTCCCGACGCGCCAATTGCGGTGGTAGGATTTTGGTCAAAAATTTTGTCAAGTCTCGGCGTTGCGGCGGCTTCAATAGCGTTGCCGTTTTTTTCGTTATTAATACCGAAACCGTCCATTATTGTTAAAACAACCGGTTTTTTCATATTGTTCATTCCTCAAAAAATTACTTACTTGCGGCCTTTACGATAATAGAGAAATCCTCGGCCTTAAGGGAGGCGCCGCCGATAAGTCCGCCGTCAACG
>JAFNUO010000068.1 GCA_017383985.1 Clostridia bacterium
CCAACGAGAATGATAAATTCCTTATCTTTAATCTCGAGGTTAAAATCGGATACAGCAAGTACGTTTCCTGCATATCTTTTTGTGATGTTTTTTAAAGTCAAACTTGCCACTAAAATGACCTCCAATTTTACGCGGATATAGTTCCGCTTTCTTTACAATGGTTATTATATCAAAGTCAAGTTAAGATTACTATTCCCCAATCAAACAAAGTTAAAACCCGCTATTTATTTATATTTACTAACGAAAAACGCCCTTTTAAGCGGATTACACAAAAAAACTTGCGCTATATTGAAAATTGGTGTAAAAAATGGTGACTTATGTCCAAATTGTTAAGTCTTTTATATATCACTTTTTTGTGTTACCGAAATCAATTCCGTGAACAAAACCGCTACCTGTTGTGGAATGTATGTCTCCGGCGACGATATTTCCCTTATATATAATAAGACTAAGTCTTATCCCCTCGGTATAATTAGGGTAATTTTTAAGAGAATAGGTATAGCGAGTGACCGTACAACCCTTATATTCGTTAAGGTCAAAGCCCTGCGACCGCTGAATTTCGTTATACATAGTCATACTGTGGTCAAACTCGTCGGCGATTGTAAAGCTTTTTTGCAAAAGCGGAGTTTCGTCCACCTCGTAGCCGCGGGATTTTATATAAGCAAGCCGCGCCGACGGGTTATCGTACACGCCGTAAGTAACCCCGCCCTGTATCGCAAAGCCCAATATTATTAAAACGCCTATTGTACAAACCGCACAAATAACAAAGCTTTTTTTTGACGGCAATCTTACGGTCATGTTAATCATAATATTATGTCCCCCCGAAAACGCATTTTTTACAAAAAAATTTATGCGTAAGGCGACGAAATATTACCTTAACGTCCCATTTATTTTACCGCCCGTTTCGGCAAATAATACATTCAAACGCAAAAAAGGAGTAATTTTATGTCATTTGCAATTTCCGCGGAATTTGAGCGCATTGAAGAGGCCGAAAACGCCGCAAATATAATAAAAAGCCGACTTGACACCGAAAAGTTTACCATCACAAAACCTAAATATAAAAAAACCGCCGTTTCTCCCTTTGTGCTACCCTATCCACCCGTTTACGGAATGGACGACGACATTCTTTTACCGAAAGGGTACGGATACGGCACCAAAAGCGGATACTTTGAGCCGTCGCTAAGCGAAAAATGCGAGCTTCATTTTATCGCCGAAAACAAAGCCGAAGCAACAAAAATATTGCACAATTCGGGAGCAACCAAAATCTCCTCGGTTATACAGTAATTCGTTTTTGCATATATTTTCAAGACGAATAACAAAAAGATTATCCAACGGAAAGGCTGGAAAACAAAATGGATAAATTTTATCCCGAGGGATTTATGCACAACACAACCGACGGCGCCGACAAGCTTTCTTTAAGAGCGCTTGAGGAGTCGCTTGAAAAGGGAAAAATCCTTGAAGCGGTTGTAACATTATGCGACGCCGAGCACAACCTTATCGTTGACCTCGGCAAAATTCGCGGTATCATACCGCGCAACGAGGGCGCCGTGGGTATAGCCGAGGGAAGTGTGCGTGACATTGCGCTTATTTCCCGTGTAGGCAAGTCGGTCGCCTTTATAGTAACCGACATTGTAACCGAAAACGGAAAGGTAACGGCAACCCTTTCGCGCCGAGCGGCTCAAGAAAAATGCGGCAAGGAATATATCGAAAAGCTTAGCGTGGGCGACATTATCGACGCCAAGATAACCCATCTTGAAAATTTCGGCGCGTTTTGCGATATTGGTTGCGGTATTGCGGCGCTTATGCCCATTGATGCAATTTCGGTGTCGCGTATTTCCCATCCGAGCGACCGATTTTCGGCCGGCGACTGCATTAAGGCGGTTGTAAAATCGGTTGACGAGCTTGGAAGAGTTTCGCTTTCTCACCGCGAGCTGCTTGGCACATGGGAAGAAAACGCCGAAAGGTTTAAGCAGGGCGAAACGGTTGAGGGCGTAGTGCGTACCGTTGAGGAATACGGCGTTTTTATTGAACTTGCGCCAAACCTTGCCGGCCTTGCCGAGCCGAGAGAAAACGTAGAGGCGGGCCAAAAGGTCAGCGTCTACATAAAAAGTATAATCAAAGACAAAATGAAGGTTAAACTGATTATAATTGACGTGTTTGACGCGGAAAAAGAGCCCTCCCACTTTTCTTATTTTATCGACAGCGGACATTTGGATTATTGGCAATATTCGCCCGACGGGTGCCGCAAAATGATTGAAACGATTTTTTAAAAAAAGCAAAAAAAGAAGTCTGGAAAAATCAGACTTCTTTTTTTCTTAATTTTATTGGAACCTGGGCAATTATAATTGCGACAAACATAATAACGCAACCGATTATTTCGCGGGGAGACAGATTTTGGCCTAAAATAAGCCAACCCGCAATGGCCGCAATCGCCGACTCAAGGCTCATTATAATAGACGCAACGGCGGGGTTAAGCCCCTTTTGACCAACGATTTGTAAGGTATAGGCAACGCCGCTTGAAAGAACGCCGGTATAAAGTATAGGCAACCATGCGTCAAGCAGGTTGTTTAGGTTCGGCGTTTCCAATATAAGCATTAAAATTCCGCTTAAAATTCCGCTTACGAAAAATTGGACACAGGCAAGCTTTACGCAATCGACCTTTGGCGAAAAACGATCAACGGCAAGAATTTGAAAGGTAAACATTATCGCGCAGGCAAAAAGCAAAATATCCTGCGGCTCGAAATAAAGTCGGTCGGTTACGCACAAAAGGTAAAGTCCGACGGCCGCCAAGGCAACCGCTATCCAAACGAGCGGCGAGCACCGACGTTTTAAAAAAATGCCAAAAATCGGTACAAAAATTATGTAGCAGGCGGTAATAAATCCCGCTTTTCCGCTTGAAGCGCCCATGTTAATGCCAAGCTGTTGCAAATTTTGCGCAATCATTAAAAGCACGCCGCAAACAATTCCCGCAATAAGCGCGTTTTTGTTTTCTTTTCGGCGGACGGCTTTATCGGCGGGCGGCTTTTTTCCGAATATCGCGATTACGGGCAACAAAACTATGCCGCCGATTATGCTTCGAACACAGGTAAAGGTAAAGGCTTCGATTGTTTCGCCGGCCTCCGACTGCGCCGTAAAAGCAACGCCCCAAATTACCGCCGTAAGCAATAATAAAAGCGAGCTTATCAGCTGTTGTTTTTTCAAAAGAACATCATTCCTTAATACTCTGTATCTATTTCTAATCCGTCGGTTAAATCAAAGGTGACGGTGCCGTTGCAATCGGTACGGTAAAGCTTTATCCCCGCGTTTTTAAGGCGGGTTAAAACCTCGGCGGTCGGGTGACCAAAGGTGTTGCTCGAACCGACCGAAATTACCGCATATTTCGGGTTTACGCGCGAAAGCATTTCGGCGGAGGTTCCGCTTTTACTTCCGTGATGGGCAATCTTTAAAACGTCGGCCGAAAGGTCAATTTTGCTATCCGACGCCGAAATGTCGCCCGTTATAAGAAAGCTTGTTTCGCCCTTTTTAATCAAAATTACCGCCGAACGGTCGTTTTCGTCGGCGGCCATACTGTCACACAACACAAGCGACAAATTAAATTCGCCGAAAACAAAGCTGCCCATATCCTCGACGGGTAAAATTTCGCCGCCAAATTGGTCGGTGAAATTCATATACGCCGATTTATCCTCTTCGCCGTCGGGAATATCGTCGGTTATATAAACCCTATCGACCGTCATGTTTTCGGTAAGCATATCAAGTCCGCCAATGTGGTCGGCGTGAGGATGAGTGACAACAACGGTGTCGATTTTTTCAAAGCCCAAGCTTTTTATATACCTAAAAACCGACGCGGCGTGGTTTTCGTCACCCGTATCAATAAGCATAAGCTTGC
>JAFNUO010000069.1 GCA_017383985.1 Clostridia bacterium
CGATAAGGTAAATCGCCATAACGAAAATTGTCGGGGTGGCAATAGATTTATCGTGAATAAGCGTGTTAGCCTTACCCATAACGGTAGCGATAACGGCGGGAACCGTGTTTATTAAACAAAACAGCGCCGCGGCAAGACCGGTGCCGATTATAGCCACGGTAAGCTTGCGGCTAACCTCGCCGATAACAATTTTTGAATGGGTAAGCAGGGTGTAAAGCACAAGGCACATAGTAACGGTCGAAACGGTGTAGTCAATAATCGAGCTTTGGCCGGTGTATCGCATAAACTGCGCAATAAGGTCAACCGTCGCCCAAAATACGGGGAAAAGCGCCAAAAAGGGCGGAAATTTAATTTCCGCAACGTGGCTAAGTCCGTACATCACAAAGTTTACCGCCGACAAAGCGCCAAGAATTGCAACAACAAGGTTGAGCTTTCCGCCGCCTATGTTCATAAGCATTTTTGCGCTGTCGAAAAATAGGGCAGCGGCAAGCGCAAATGACACAATTCCAAGCGGCGTTGACTTTTTAGGGGCCGCAAAACAAATTTTTGGCGTTAAAAAGGCAAGCAGCAATATTATTACAAACGCGCCTAAAAAGGTCCAGGAAATTATTTTTGCAATAAATTCGCCCTCGGCGGTGTAAAAGCCGGTTTCCGCGTCGATAAGCAAAAACTGTTGCAAAATTCGGGCAACGGTAAGGAGCGGCGTAAGAATATAAAACGCAACTAACGAAGTACGAATGTCTTTCATTTTATCACCCTCGAATTATCGTTCGTTCATGGGAATGTAAATTTGGTTTTTGGCAACCGCCTTGTAAGCGGGACGTATAATCTTTTTGCAGGTTGCAAGCTCCTCTAAGCGATGAGCGCACCAACCGGACATTCTTGCAACGGCGAAAAGGGGAGTGAACAAATCGGGCGGAATTTTCAGCGAACGGTAAACAAGCCCTGAATAAAGGTCAACGTTTGCGCAAATTGTCTTGTCGGTGCCTTTAATTCCGTTAAGAACCTCGGGAGCAAATCTTTCGATTTTCTCAAGTAGTCGATATTCCTTTTCAAGTTCGGTGCCGACGGCAACCTTTTCGGCTTCCTTTTTAAGGATAACGGCTCTCGGGTCGCTTTTTGTATAAACGGCGTGGCCCATGCCGTAAATAAGTCCCGATTTGTCGGCAGCTTCTTTGCGAACAATTTTGGCAAGATAATCTTTAACCGTATCGTCCTCGATGTCGGGCAGCTCCTTCATCATGTAATTGAGCATTTCCGAAACCTTGAGGTTGGCGCCGCCGTGACGTGGGCCTTTAAGCGAGCCGATTGCCGCCGAAAGGGTGGCGTATGTATCGGTGTGCGACGAGGTAAGCACGCGGGTGGTAAAGGTGGAGTTGTTACCGCCGCCGTGGTCTGCGTGAAGAATAAGGCAAAGGTCAAGCAAACGCGCCTCTTCCTCGGTGTAATGAGTATCGGCCCTTATCGAACGCAAAATGGTCTCCGCCGTGGAAAGTTCGGGCTGTAACGGGTGAATAAACATCGACTTAGAGTCGAAGTAACGGCGCTTAACCTGATATGCGTGGGACATGATGATCGGCAATTTTGCGATAACGCTTATACATTGACCGAGTACGTTTTTTATATCAATATTATCGGGGTCGTCATCGTATGAATAAAGGGCAAGCACCGAACGGGCAAGCTTATTCATGATATTTCTTGACGGCGCTTTCATAATCATGTCCTCGGCGAAGTTTTGAGGCAACTCACGGTTATCGGCAAGTACGGCGCGGAACATGTTAAGAGTATCTTTATCGGGCAAGGCTCCGAAAAGGAGTAACCAAACAACCTCCTCAAAGCCGAGACGCTTATCGTCTGCGCAACCTTTGATTATATCGTTAACGTTAATACCGCGGTAATTAAGCACGCCGTCAACCGGCACACGTTCGCCGTCGTCTACAACGTAGCCTTTGATGTTGCAAACGCTGGTAAGTCCGGCCATAACGCCGGTACCGTCCTCGTTACGAAGGCCGCATTTAACCTGATATTTTTTATAATCAGTGGGGCTGATATTGTTATATTCTTTGAATTCATTGCATAAATTGGACAAGATGTTACTACTCAGTTCCATTCACGCACCTTCTTTCTGAAAGTGTATTAATATTAATAAGTTATTTTACACCAATTAGCCCTTTAAGTCAATAAGGAGGTTACAATGAAAAGAATATATATAATAGCGGCGTTACTTGTTTTTGTTTATGGCGCCGCCATGCCGCTTATTTGCCTTTCAAGCGAAACAAAAAAGTTGCCGTCGGGCGAAATTGGCCAAAACATGTACGACGACCTTGCCGATAAAACTAAAAAAGTACGTGTTTTGGATAAAGAAAGCGGAAATGTGACAAAAATCGACCTTGATGAATATCTTTTCGGCGTTGTTGCGGCGGAAATGCCCGCGTCGTATAACGAGGAGGCGCTTAAAGCGCAGGCCATTGCCTCGTACACATACCTTCTTTTTCGTGCAAACGAAAGGTCGGACGAAAAATACGACGTTATTGACGATTCCTCAACCGACCAAGCCTTTATAACCCGAAAAGAAGCCCGCGAAAAATGGGGCGACAGCTACGACAAATACGCAAATAAAATCGACGCCGTGATCAAGTCGGTCGCCGGCTACGTAATGGTTGACGAAAATGATATGCCCATTCTTGCCGCTTACCATAATATATCGGCGGGTCGCACCGAATCGGCAAAAACCGTTTGGGGAAGCGAATATTCCTATTTACAACCCGTCGACTCCCTCGGCGATTTAACGGCGGAAAATTATTTATCGGAAAAAAGCTTTACTCCCGAAGAAATTGCAAAAAGGCTTGATTTACCCGAAAACGACGGCTCTCCGTCGCTTTGGATTGGGGAAATAAAAACCTCCGATTCGGGTACCGTGACCGAAATCAGTTTTTGCGAAAAAACCTTTACCGGCGGCCAAATTCGTTCGTTGCTTGGCTTGCGTTCGTCGGTGTTTACGGTCAACTTTGACGACGGCAGTTTTAATTTCAGGGTTCAAGGCCACGGCCACAACGTCGGCATGAGCCAATACGGAGCAAACTATCTTGCCGAGCAGGGGTATACTTATATAGAAATTTTATCGTGGTATTATACGGGCTGTAAGATGAAACGACTGTAAACGGGAGCGATTTATGTTGAAAACCACGAAAATAAATTTTATGTTGACATTAACGGGTGAGTTATTATATAATCTTATATTGCAGGGTTGTATCTGAAAGCGGATTTTCGCTTTTTAAATAGACAACCAAAAAAAGATTATCCGAGTAATCGGCTCGGGAAAGAAACGGAGGGGTATGTAATGTTCAGAACCTATCAACCCAAAAAGCTTCACCGCAAGAAGGAACACGGTTTCCGCAAGAGAATGTCTACGGCTAACGGTCGTAAGGTGCTTGCCCGCCGCAGAGCAAAGGGCAGAAAGCAGCTTTGTTATTAATTCGCTGCTAACACATTTATTTTGATATAACGGAAAGAATCGTCTTGAAAAACACTTTAAAAGAAAACAGAGATTTCAGACGCCTTTACGGACGAGGAAAAAGATTTGTCAGTCCCGCACTTGTTACCTATGTAATGCGTAACCGTGCGGGCTGCTGTCGCATTGGAATTACGGCGAGTAAGAAAACCTTTCGACACGCCGTAGAGAGAAACCGTGCAAGGCGTTTAATACGTGCTGCGTTTGCGGAATGTTGCGGCGATATTGTCGGCGGATACGACATAGTTTTTGTCGCTCGTTCATGTACTCTGGCGCGGACAAGCCGCGAAATCTGTACCGATATGCGCCGTCATTTTACGGCACTCGGCTGTTTCGGTGAAAAAAATGATGAAAAAACTGCTGATTAAGCTTATCCGATTTTATCAAAAGAAAATCTCGCCGCATACGCGGGCGAGCTGTCGGTATGTGCCGACCTGCTCCGGCTATGCAATAGATGCGCTGGAGACTCACGGAGCGATTAAAGGGTCGCTCCTTGCAATTTTAAGAATATTGAGGTGCAATCCGCTATTTAAGGGCGGATACGACCCCGTACCTCCCAAAGGAAGATGGAGGAATACTTAAAAAATAGGGCTGCACCCGTCCCTAATGCAAGCGAAAACGCTTGCGGAAAGGATAACAATGCTTCAAGGAATTTACGATTTTTTTGCTAAGCCAATAGGCTGGCTGCTCGCGCAAATGTGCGACATATTCGGGGGCAATTTTGCCTTGTCGATTTTTATATTCACGCTTATCATGAACGTTATTTTTATGCCGCTCAACATCAAGCAGCAAAAAAGCATGGCGTCTCAAGCGAGAATGAAAAATAAAATGGATAAAATCAAAGAAAAGTATAAGGACGACAAAGCCGCACAGCAGCAGGCGATGGGAGAGCTTATGCAGGAATCGGGCTCTAACCCCATGAGCGGTTGCTTGCTTATGTTTATCCGTTTACCTTTCTTTGTTGCTATTTATACTGCTGTTCAAAGACCGCTTACCTTCCTTTTGGGTGCGTCAAAGGAGCTTATCGAGGCCGCACAAAAGACTCTTAGCGTAAAATCCGAAATGGCGGTATTGGAGAATATTGAAAAGCTTAAGGGAAGCGAAATTTTCGATTTAGCTACTGACATTAATTTTGACTTTTTTGGTCTTAACCTTACCCAACAGCCGGTATTTAGTCAACCGAGTCTTATTTGGCTTATCCCGTTGCTTTCTTTTGCAACCTCTATTCTCTCTACCTTTGTAACCACCCAAATGCAAAAGAAAACCAACCCCGGCGCAGCGCAGGGAGCCGGCTGTATGTATGTCATTATGCCGTTTTTCTCTTTATTTATCGCGTTCGGCGTACCGGGCGCAGTAGGCTTCTACTGGGCTTGTTCTAACCTTGTAAGCATGTTAATAAGCATTATTACAAACAAGTTTAATAATCCGTCCCGTACCATAGCCCAGCTTGAGGCTAAAACCGTTTTAAAACGCATGAAGTACGAGGAAAGTAAGATAGCCTCGGCGAATTTGGTCGAGGATACGGCAGAGTGACGCTTTTTTCGGTCACTATGAAAGGAATGAAACTAATAAAATGAGAGAGGCAATAGCTACCGGCGCTTCTATTGAAGAAGCGAAGGATAAAGCTGTCGAAATGCTCGGTAACATCGGCAACCACGAGGTTGAGTTTGAGGTTATCGACCTTCCCCAAAAGAAGATTCTCGGCATTTTCGGCGGCAACCCGGCTAAAGTAAGAGCCTATGTTGAGGCTCTTGACAATAAGCCCGCCAAAAAGCAGGCTGAAAAAAAGCCGGCCGATAAGAAACTCGCCGAGCAAAAGGCTCAACCCGCAAAAAAGGCTGAAAAGCCCGCTAAAAAGGAAGAAGCAAAACCCGAAAAGAAAAGTGAAAAACCGGTTACTTACGGCGCAACTAACGCCGAAAGCACCGTTAATTTCGTAAAGGATATCCTTTCCAAAATGGATATCGGCGAATTTACAATTTCCTCAACCGACATCGAAAACGGTATTAAAATCGACATCGACGGCGAAGGAATGGGCGCCGTAATCGGACGTAGAGGCGAAACCCTCGACGCTATCCAGTATCTTGCTTCGCTCCATTGTAATCACGGCGAAGAAGGCGATTTCCGTCGCGTTGTCCTTGATACAAGCGGCTACCGCGATAAGCGCGAAAAGACGTTACAGGCGCTTGCCGCAAAAACCGCCCGTCACGTACTCCGCTCCGGTAGAAATCAGTCGCTTGAGCCCATGAACCCCTACGAGCGCAGAATTATTCACACCGCCGTTCAGGATATCGACGGCGTAACCTCTTGGTCGGTTAGCGACGGTAAAAATCGCCGCGTAATTATCGGCTTTGAAAAGGGAAGCGAGCCCGCTCCAAGACCCCGTAACGGCGGCCGCGGCGGTAACGGACGTCGCTCCTCTTATGGAAGCAAGCCGAAGGCTAATACAACGCCCGCCGCCGAGCCGAAGAATGAAACCGGCGAAGGCCCGATGTACGGCCGAATCGGTTAATCGAATAAGCATAATTAAAGGCTTTACGAATTTATCGTAAAGCCTTTTTTGTATCCAAAAAACAAAGGGGTAGTATCAAAAAAACAAAGGGGTAGCTGATTAAATCAACTGCCCCTTTGCCGCCCGTACCAGTTTATAATTTTTCCGTGGGCGAGTTATTCCATGTTAACTATTTCAAGCGGAGAAATATACGCTTCGTCCTTAATAACGGCGAAATGCAGGTGCGACTTGTCGGCCGATTCGCTTGGAATTTCGCCTAAAACGCCTATATCTTGGTTTACTCCTACTACGTCGCCTTTTTCAACATAAACGGTGCCAAGCCCGCAGTAAACGGTTTTTACGTTGTTTCCGTGGTCGATTTTAAGCACCTTACCGAGCTGAGCGTCTATGTGAATATCGGTAACTATGCCGTCGCCCGCCGCGCGGATAATAGCGTTTTGGTCGCCCGCAATGTCAATGGCGTTATGGAGCCTCCAATCGGCGTATGTTTCGGAATATTGCATTTCCTTTAAGCTAAACGGCTTCAAAATTTCGCCCGTTAAAGGCAAAACAAAATATTCCGCAACGGTGTTTTGGGTAGGCGCGCTTTCGGCTTTGGAAACGGCGCTGCTTACCGAATTTGGCGTAGATATAATGTTTTCCGCAACGTCGCTTACGGTAACGCCTACGTCGACAGTATCATTATATGAACTCGCCCTGTCCGATATTACCGAATATGTGTCGGCGGATACAAGCTTATTTTTGTTGATGTTTCTGCCTATCGTAATCCAGCCGCAGGCACCTATTCCTATCATGCACACCGCAAGCGCTATATAAGTACCGGCGCCTTTAAATTTCTTAAGTCCGCTTATTTTCATGCTATCATTCCTCCTGCAAAGCTATTTTTGCCTTAAAAGGAAAGTTTTATACCTTTCTGTCATAATTGTTAAAAAATATTTCATATTCAAACAAAATGATAGTAAAAATGCTTTGATATATTATAATTGCACTTGAAACAAGCGAAGCCGCATCGCTTAAAAGTGCTTTTCTACCCTCCTCAGATTTATACCCTATGGAAAAAGACTGCCGTAAAAAGCAGTCTTTTTTCATTTACGATATAAAAAAATAAATCCCGCCTGAAACTTCAGGCGGGATAAAATATTTACGCGTTAATTGTCATTAGAACGGAATGAACATCATAACGAGCCAGTAGGTAACTTCGCCGTTTTTGTAGCAACCAACCGACATGTACTCGTATTTTTCGTTGGTAATCATGCTCTTGGAATCTTCGCTGCTAAGTAAGATTTCAGCAACCTGCTCGGCGGTGTATTCGCCCCAAATTCCGTTAAGACATGTGCTTCCGCGTGAATGAATATCGTAATCGGTCAAAATGGTGGTGTGCTGTCTGTCGTCGCCCATGCCGTAGAAGTTAGGACGGGTAGAATCCATCTTACCTTCGCAAGCTTCTTCGTATACGCGCTGGTTTACTGCCTGCTGAAGAGCAACGTCGGTGTTGATGAATGCATACGGAGAAACGGTTTCTTCGGTAGCGGCCTCTTCGGTAGCGGTTTCATCGGTAGCAGCTTGTTCGGAAGCGGCGCCTTCGGTAGCGGCCTGGTCAGCGTCAGCGGTTGCGGAGAGAGCCTTTACTCTTGCGTCGTTAAGAAGAGTGAAAAGCTGACCCGAAAGCTCGGCGTTGCCTTCGTATTCGTAAACGTAAACCTTGATTGTGTCGGAGTAGCCAAGAACGGTGGTACAAGCGATAGTAGCGCAACCCGGAGCCAAGCCGAGGATTTGACCGTCTTTGTCAATCTTAACAATTTTTTCGTTAGAGCTTTCCCAGTGAACGGCGGTGATAGCCGGCTTTTCGGGGAAAAGCTTGTAGCTAAGAGCCACCTTTTTACCTACAAAGAGGGAAAGATTGTCGTTTTCGTCGGCGCCTTCAATTTTTACGCCGATTTCCTTAACGTCACCGGATTTGTATGTATTCTCCGGCTTAACGGAAGGTTCGCCAATTTCTTCGTACTTAATTTCTGCTCGCTTAATGGGTTCGTACGCGTTGTTGGTGAATACTTCGGAAGAAGCGTCTCCGGTGTTCTTATCTTCGCATGCGGTAAGTCCGCAAAGCAGCAATGTCGCAGCGCAAAGCACCGCAATAATTCTTTTCATTAGAAATTCCTCCATACCGTTGCCGTGCGGTATAAATGTTTATTGTTACTGCTTGAACGTTCTGGCGGCAAAATTTTAGAACAGCAGTAAAGTACTAAATAATTATTCGTGGATTTCAACTATTTCCGATTTATTTTTATAAATGTGGTTTTCGGGAACGTGACCTCGTACTAACGAGAGCGGATAAACGCGGCAACCTTCGCCCAAAACGCTTCCGGGACAAAGGACGCTGTTGCAACCAACGTCGGCGCGATTACCAAGAACGGCGCCGAATTTTTTAAGTCCTGTAACAACACGCTCGCCGTTGCATAAAACGGTTACGTTGGATTTATCCGATTTAAGGTTAGAGGTTACGGCGCCGGCGCCCATGTGAGCCATAAAGCCAAGCACCGAATCGCCAACGTAGTTGTAATGAGGAACCTGAGCCTTGTCGAAAATAACGGCGTTTTTAACTTCGGTTGAGTTGCCGATAACGGCGCCCTTGCCGATAATGGCGCTTCCTCGAATAAAAGCGCAGTGCCTAATTTCGGCGTCCTCGTCGATAATAAGCGGACCGTTAAGACTTGCCGTCGGGGCGATTTTCGCCGACCGCGCAACCCAAATGTTTTCGCCGCGCTTTTCAAAAATATTTTCGTCAAGCGTGGGGCCGAGCGTTAAAATAAACTCGGATATTTTTGGCAAAACCTCCCACGGGAAATTAGCGTCGTCAAAAAGCGAAGCCGCAACCGTATGGGATAAATCGAGTAGTGAAGAAACAGACAGGGCGTTATTCAAAACGCAGGACTCCTATTCATAAAGACTTATTTTCTTTATAATTCTAATCCAAAAGGCGCAAATTATCAAGGGGTATAATAAAATTTACGAAATTTTTTTCAAATTTATTCAACTTGACGAATTTTAATAAAATTTATTTAATAAAAGTTTTAATAAAAAATCGCGCAAAATGAAAAAAAGACTTTATTAATGGCGAAATATGTTATATTATTATAGTGTATAACTAAATTATATAGATATGAGGTGTTTTTATGTCCCAAAAGGTAAAAATCATGGTCGGCGGTATTGATTATTATATCAACACCGACGAGGACGAAACCTATATCCGAGGAATAGGCGCAAAGCTCAACAATCGCCTTGACCAATTAGCAAAGCAAAATCCTTATCTTTCAACTACAATGGTTGCGGTTTTTGCTGCGCTTGAATGCTGCGACGAGGCCGAAAAAGCCAAAAAAGCACTTGATTCAATGACCGGCAAAATGCAGGCCACCGACGCAAAGTCAATTGACGCAATAATTGAGGTTGACGAGGCTCGCCGCGAAATTGAGCGCCTTAACATGGAAAACATCCGCTTAAGAAAGCAGCTCGCCGGCAGATGATGCCCGAATTGCTTTTGCCCGTCGGCTCTCCCGATTCGCTTATAGCCGCCGTTCGTAGCGGCGCCGACGCCGTTTACATGGGCTACGGAAACTATAACGCCCGCCGTTCGGCTCAAAATTTTGACGACGACGGGTTTAAAAAGGCTGTCGAATACTGTCACATAAGCGGAGTTAAGGTTTATCTTACCCTTAACACTCTTGTAAGCGACGGCGAAATAAGCGGCGCCCTTGAGGTTGCGAAAAATGCTTGTGCCGCCGGTGCCGACGGCTTTATTGTCCAAGATATAGGCCTTGCCCGATTGCTCAAATCGGCTTGCCCCGATATGCCGCTTCACGCCTCGACCCAAATGACGGTAACCTCGCCGTCGGCGTTGTACGAGCTTAAGGAGCTCGGCTTTGTTCGCGTCGTTTTGGCAAGGGAAATGACACGGCGAGAGATAGCCGAGCTTTGCGAAACGGCTCATTCGCTCGGAATGGAAACCGAGGTATTTGTTCATGGCGCGCTTTGCATGTGCGTTTCGGGCCAATGTTATATGAGCGCCGTTATCGGCCGACGAAGCGGAAACAGGGGTCAATGCGCCCAGCCGTGCCGTTTGCCGTGTGAAGGTGGATATCCGCTTAGCTTAAAGGATTTGTCGCTGATATCGTATGTCAAGGATTTGGCCGATATCGGCGTCGATTCGTTTAAAATAGAGGGACGCATGAAACGCCCCGAATATATTGCCGCCTCGGCTTCGGCGTTTAGGCAAATGCTTGACACGGGCCACGCCGACCAAGGTTTGCTTGAAAATTTGAGTAACGTTTTTGCCCGTTCGGGTCATACCGACGGGTACTATAAAGGCGCTTTGGGTAACGATATGTTCGGTCACCGAACCGAAACCGACGTTGCCGCCTCCGAAAAGGTTTTATCCTCTTTGCGTCAGCTTTACCGAGCCGAAAGACAAAGGGTTGGCGTAAAAATGAAATTTTACGCCAAACTTGGCGAAAAGTCGCGGC
Source organism: Clostridia bacterium (assembly GCA_017383985.1). Classification (GTDB taxonomy): domain Bacteria; phylum Bacillota; class Clostridia; order Oscillospirales; family Acutalibacteraceae; genus UMGS1976. The sequence continues at coordinate 10,541 of JAFNUO010000069.1, forward strand.
TTACCGTAACCGACGGGGAACATAGCGTTAATGTTTTCGGAGCTGAGCCGCAAATTGCCGCCCGACGAGCCGCCGATTACGATTATGTAAAAGGCCAGTGTGAAAAGCTTGGCGGAACAGCATATTATTGCGCCGACTTTGAATGTGACATCGACGAAAATATCGCCTTGTCCGCGTCGGCGCTTAACGCAATGAGGCGTGAATGTGCCGAAAAACTAAACGACGCAAGAAAGCCGAAAGCCATAGAGTTTAATTGCGCCGGATTAAAACCCGAAAAGCCGACCAAGTATAATAATACGCCGCTTTTTGCTCGCTTTTCGGATATCGACCGTGTCCCCGACAATTTATCGGGGCTTGAAAAACTTTTTGTTCCCGTAAATAGCGGCGCCGACAAGCTTTTGGAATTAATTAACCGAGCCGCCGACACCGAAATCGGCGTCGAACTGCCAAGGGCTATGTTTTCGCTTGAAAAGCCGTGCGAAAAATGGCTTAGTTCGGCGAAGGAGCTGGGCGTTAAATATGCGCTTTGTCACAATATCGCCGCCGTAAACGTTGCTAAAAAATGCGGAATGAAAATTGTCGGCGGATTTGGGCTTAACGTCTTTAACTCGGCCGCCGTTTTAACCGCAAAGGATATGGGCGCCGAATACGTCACCTTATCGTTCGAACTTTCGTCGGGAAAAATGTCGGCGATTGCGGGGGATAATTTGGGCGTTGTGGGATACGGCAAACTGCCCCTTATGTTGACAAGAAACTGTCCCGTTTCGGGCAAAAAAGGAAAGTGCGACGTTTGTTCGCATAACCGAGTTGTTGTTGACCGAATGGGCGAAAGATTTAACGTCGATTGCAACTACGGAATGAGCGAGCTTGTTAATTCAAAGGTTTTGTGGCTTGCCGACCGACGGGATATTACCGACGGTTATCGTTTTATAATGCTTAATTTCACCGACGAGGACAAGATGAAAGCAGGATATGTTATTTCGGCTTACCTCGGCGGGGACAAGCCTCACGGCGAATTTACCCGTGGGCTTTACGACCGCGGCGTACTTTAAGGAGATTTAAAAATGCTTATTTTAGCCTCCGCCTCACCGAGACGGAAAGAATTGCTTGAAAATTTAGGATATAAATTCGAATGCCTTGTGGCCGACACCGACGAAACCTTGGAAAAGGGGATAGACGGCTACAACGCGGTTTACGAGCTCGCTTACCGAAAGGCGAAAACGGTCGCGGCGATTAAACCCGACGGCGTAATACTTGCGTCGGATACGGTTGTTTTTTGCGACGGCGAAATTTTGGGTAAGCCAAATGACCGCGCCGACGCCGAAAAAATGCTGCGCCGCCTTTCGGGAAAGAAACATACCGTTTATACGGGCGTTTGCGTCATGGACGGCGAAAAATGCGAGCGACTCGTATCGGCCGCTGAGGTTGAGTTTTATCCGCTTGATGACGCCTTAATCGAATGGTACCTTGATACAAATGAGCCGTACGATAAAGCCGGCGCCTACGGAATTCAGGGCAAAGGCTCGGTGCTTGTAAAGAAAATCGACGGCGATTATTTTACCGTAATGGGGCTTCCCTGCGCGGAGGTTTTCAGGGCGCTTAAAAAATTTCAAATATTACCTGAATAAATTACGCCGAAACGGTTGTCGTGGAAGCGAATTTAAGGTATAATAGATTGGTTAAATAAAATTTTGTCGGGAGGACATTATATGTTTACTCGTGATATCGGAATAGACCTCGGAACGGCGAACACTCTTGTTTATGTTCGAGGAAAAGGGATAGTAATGCGTGAGCCGTCGGTTGTTGCGGTTGACGTACGAAATCAGGCGGTGCGCGCCGTAGGTACCGAGGCTAAGGAAATGATTGGCCGTACCCCCGGCTCAATCGTTGCCGTTCGACCGCTTAAGGACGGCGTTATTGCCGACTTTGAGGTTACCGCAACTATGCTCCGCCGCTTTATCCGCGAAGCGCTTAAGGGCTCGTTTTTTTCACGCGCCCGTGTAATAATAAGCATACCGTCGGGCGTTACCGAGGTTGAAAGCCGCGCCGTTTACGACGCCGCTCACTATGCCGGCGCCCGCGAAATCGACCTTATTGAAGAGCCTATGGCGGCGGCCCTCGGCGCCGAAATGCCCGTATGGGACGCTACCGGCTGTATGGTTGTTGATATCGGCGGAGGTACCGCCGAGGTTGCCGTAATGTCGCTTGGCGATATTGTTACCGCCTGTACCGCTCGTGCGGGTGGCGACCGTCAGGACGAGGCCATTATTTCATATATCCGCAAAAAGCACAATTTGCTTATCGGCGAACGTACCGCCGAGGAAATAAAAATCGCTATCGGCTCGGCTCACCGCGACGCTATTAATGAAAGCATGGAAATTCGCGGCCGAAATCTTGTTGACGGCTTACCGAAAAACGTTGTAGTTACTACTAACGACGTGCGTGAGGCTATTAACGGCTGCGTTCGTCAAATTATCGGCGCGGTACGCGAAACATTGGAAAAAACTCCGCCTGAGCTTGCCGCCGACATAATTGACAGAGGAATTGTCCTTACCGGCGGCGGAGCCCAGCTTCGCGGTCTTGATAAAATTATCGAAGAGGAAATCAATATACCGGTACACGTTGCCGACAATCCGATTGACTGTGTAGCCGAGGGTATCGGAAAACGTCTTGACGCCGATTTGCCCTTTAATACATACTACAGACGCAGAAAATATTAATTTATAGGACTGAATTTGAATGAGAGCCTTTTTGAGAAGCGTTAGGTTTAAGGTTTTGGCGATAATACTTGCCGTTTTGGTTGTGCTGCTTGTTGTGTTTAGTGCGCTTGGCGGCTGGACCTCGCCTTTATCAAGCGTTGCGTCCTCGGTTGTTACCCCCGTTCAACAAGGTTTTAATTCCACGTGGGAATATATAACCAACCTTTTCTCGGCGCCGTCGAGAATACGCGAGCTTGAGCTTGAAAACGCCGAGCTTCGCGAACAGATTGCCGAACTGACCGAGGCAAAAACCGAATATGAAACCGCCCTTGTAGAAAACGAGTTTTACAAGGACTATCTTGGCTTAAAAGAAGACCATGAGGACTTTGAGTTTTGCGCCGCAAAGGTCGTGTCAATCGACCCCGTTGACGCATACGGAGCCTTTTCGATAAATATGGGAAGCCTTAACGGAATAAGCCCATACGACCCCGTAATAACGGCGGAGGGCTTGGTCGGATACGTAAAATCGGTGTCGCTTACAAGTTCTACGGTTGTAACCGTGCTTGACCCGACGGTTAAGGCGGGTGCCTACGATACCCGTACCGACGACAGCGGCATTGTCGTTGGCTCGGCAAAGCTTGCAAAGAACGGCCAATGCCGCATGAACGACCTTACCCGCGACTGCACCGTTGCAATCGGGGACAGCATTGTTACGTCGGGCGGCGGCGGAATTTTCCCCGAAGGATTAATGGTCGGTACCGTTAATACAATGGGTCAGGACGTCGGCGATATCATGTATTACGCCGTAATAGACCCCGCCGTAAACTTCGAAAAGCTAAGAAACGTAATGGTCATAACCGCCTTTGAGGGGCAAACAATGTTAAAGGACAGAATTTAATTTTTAACCAAAAATTTTAAACGGAGGTGAAGCAAAATGCGACGTGTATATTACCGCAAATATGTTTACCATACCTTGCTTTGCTTTATTTCCGCCTTGCTTTATCTTTGGCAAAATTCGATTAATGCGTTCCCCGAAATTGCGGGATTCAGAGCGTTGCCGCTTATCCCGTTTATTGTTTGCATAACGGTTTTTAACCCCGAAACCGCCGGAATAATTTACGGCGTCGTTGCGGGCCTTGTTATGGACATAAGCTGGTCGCGGACAAGCGGGTTTAACGCGCTTACGTTATTTGTTATTTGTACTGTTTTGGGGCTTCTAATCCGTTTTCTTTTCAATCGCTCGCTTGCTTCAACCCTTATGCTGAGCGGAATAATATGCCTTATATATTTTCTTATTTACTGGCTTTGCTTCTGCGTTTTTGCGGGGCTTAAAGAAACGGCATATTGCCTTTTTTCAATCTATTTGCCAATGGCTGTTTACACGTGGGTGTTTACAATACCGTCGTATTTTTTGGTCGGCTTTATGACCGATAAATTCCGAAACGATTAATTTTTGTTTTTTTAAAATTAATGCGAAAGGAGGAATCGCGCTTAAATGAAGTATTATTACCAAAAGAAAAAGCCGTTTTTTAAACGGTTTATTGCGCTTATAAGTGCGCTTGTAATTGTGCTATTCTGTTTTACGGGAAAAATGGTCGAGCTTCAAATTGTCAACGCCGACACCTATTTGGCCCAAGCCGATACCTCCAGCTACCGTACCCTTACCGTTTCCGCGGCAAGAGGCGAGATAATCGACCGATACGGCCGACCGCTTGTTATAAACCGCGAGGGATTTAATATTGTTTTTGACGCGGCGTATCTGCCTACCTCAAAGCTAAACGATACTATTTTGATTTTGACCGATTTGCTTACCGAAAACGAGCAAAAATGGACCGATAACCTCCCGCTTAAGGTTACTAAGCCTTACGGATTTTCCGAGGACATGGATTATTCAATCGGCGTTATGAAAAGCGAGCTTGAGCTTAACGATTACGCCACGGCGCAAAACTGCTTCGACGCCATGATTACCCGCTACAAGCTTCAGGGGTATACGGCGAGCCAGCAGCGAATTATCATGGGCGTTCGTTATTCAATGCAGCTTGCCGATTATTCGATATCCTTGCCGTTTACTTTTGCGGAGGACGTTGACCGAAAAATTGTCGAAATAATCGAGGAAAACTCGGTTGACTTTACCGGCGTTGTAATAAAAGCGGCCACCTTCCGCGAATATCCCGACCCTGAGGTTGCGAGCCACTTGCTCGGTACCGTCGGCCTGCTTACCGCCGAGGAATGGGCGGACGTAAAGGATAGCGGCAAGTATAACATGAACGACAAAATCGGTAAATCGGGAATTGAGTACGCCGCCGAGGAATATCTTAAAGGCCAGGACGGCAAAATCGCCATTGTCCAAACGGCATCGGGCGAAACCACGACCGAAATTATAAGAGAGTCTATCGCCGGAAACACGGTACAGCTTACTATTGATAAAAACCTCCAAAAGGTAGCCCAACAGGCGCTTAAGGAGTCGATAACCCAAATAAACGAGGAAAACCGCAAAACCTCAAGCGAACACGACGTTACGGGGGCGGCGGTAGTAGTAACCGAGGTTCAAACGGGCGAAATTCTTGCCGCCGTAAGCTATCCGTATTATAGCATGGACGATTATAAGAAAAATTACGAAAAGCTTGCAACCGATAAAACCATGCCGCTTTTCAACCGTGCCTTTTACGGCGCATACGAGCCGGGCTCAACCTTTAAGCCGGCCGTTGCCCTTATCGGATTACAAACCAATACAATTAATACCGACTCGCTTCTCGGCTGTAACAAGGTTTATACCCGATTTGACGATTACCAGCCGTCGTGCTTGGGAACCCATGGTTATATTAACGTTTCAACCGCTATTTCAAAATCGTGCAACTGCTTTTTCTTTGAGCTTGGATACCAAATCGGTATAACCGACCTTAATAAATATTGTAAGCAGCTTGGCTTGGGCGCCGAAACGGGCGTAGAAATAGGCGAATCAACGGGGATTTTGGCCGGCCCCGAATATGCCGACCGAGTGGGCAAGACTTGGAACGCGGGCGATACCATTCAGGCCGCAATCGGCCAGTCGGACAACAACTTTACCCCGCTTCAGCTTGCTCAGTATACCGCTACGTTGGCGAGCGGAGGGACAAGATATAAAAATCATCTTATAAAATCAATTTGCAGTTATTCGCTTAACAAAACGGTTAAGAGCGACTTTGTATCGGTGCTTAACCAAACCGATATTTCCGCCGACGCATATCGCGCGGTAAAGGAAGGAATGCTTCGAGTTACCGAGGACGGTACGGCCCACGCCACCTTTGGCGACTATTCCATAAAGGTTGCGGGAAAAACCGGTACTGCCCAGTCGTCAAGCGGTATTGATAACGCCGTGTTTATCGGCTTTGCGCCGTACGATGACCCCGAAATTGCGATTTCGATTATAATCGAAAACGGCGGTCACGGCTCTACAATTGCGCCGGTCGCAAAGAGCATATTCGACGCATATTTTTATAACTTAAACGATGTTTATATCGGCCAGGAGACCAATACATTGTTGCCGTAATAAAAATGTTTTTGACTTTTTCGTTTTAGTGTGCTAAACTAAGATATGATTAGGAATTTTGAAAAAAAGGAGAGTATATTGCCGTGTTAGTTGGACACCTCGGACGTATATTTGCCGTTGTTTCGGGCAAGGGCGGCGTTGGCAAATCTACTCTTACCTGCGGCCTTGGAATTCAGCTTGCAAAACAAGGGAAAAAGGTTCTTTTAATCGACGCCGACGAGGGGCTTAGTTGCCTTGATATTATGCTTGGCGTTACCGAAAATATGGTTTTTAACCTCTCCGACGTTTTGGAAGAAAGATGCGCCGCCGAAAACGCCGTTTATTCTTCGCCGATGGGCGTCGATTTTATCGGAGCGCCTTCGGCCTTCGGAGAAATTGACCAAGAGAAATTTATGTCGCTTTGCGGCGAGCTTCGAAAGAAGTACGAATATATTTTTATCGACTCAACCGCCGGTATCGGCCGCGGATTTAAAGCGGCTGTTGCCTGCGCAAACGAAATAATCGTCGTTGTAAGCGCCGACGCCGTTTGTATACGCGACGCGGCCCGCGTTAACGACATTATCGACGATATGGACGGCGAAAAAAGCTGCCGTATGGTTATTAACCGCTTTGACCGCCGCTATATGAAACGCAAGGATATACGCGCGATTGACGAAATAATTGACGAAACGGGAATTCAAATGTTAGGCATTGTCCCGTTTGACCGAAAAATAATGAAGGTCGGAGCGCCGCTTTTAAAAGGAAAGGCGGCAAGCGCTTGCGGTCGAATAGTAAAACGCATTTGCGGTATGAATATCGCACTTAAAAAACTTAAATGGTTATAAAAACACGGATTATGATAAAGGAGCGAGAGACTTGAAAATTGCTTTAATGGCACATGACGCAAAGAAAGAACTTATGGTACAGTTTTGTATAGCTTACTGTGGCATTTTAAGTCGACATCGTATCTGTGCTACGGGAGCCACGGGAAAAATTGTATCCGAGGCTACAGGATTACAGATTGACCGCTTTTTAAGCGGATCGCAGGGCGGAGCGGAGCAGATTGCTGCTTGTATCGGCTGTGACGAAATTGATATGGTTTTGATTTTCCGTGACCCGCTTACCGTAAAGGATCACGAGCCAAGCGAAAAGAATATTTTACGTCTTTGCGACGTTCATAATATTCCCGTTGCGACCAATATTGCAACCGCCGAAATGCTTATCCACGGCCTTGAACGCGGCGACCTTGATTGGCGCGAAATCCAGAGGGTGTAACTTAAAAATAAACATAAAAAAAGACAATGAACGGAAGTAGTAGGTATCCGCTACCGACAGGGAGAATGCGCCGCGACTGAAAGCGCGTTTCGGATAATAGCCTATACCGAAGATATCCGCGAGTCGGGCGTTTCGCCCCGTTTTCCGCGTTAAGGAGATAAAGATGGATAGGGTAATAAGCCTTATCAATCGGGGTGGCACCGCGAAATATAAATTCGTCCCCGAACAAACCTTATTTTAGCGATAGGGTTTGTTCGGGATTTTTATTTTTTTAGAAAAGGTGATAAAATGGCACTTTTAACACAAGCAATAAGAGGAACGGGCGACGTTTTACCGAACGACAGCCACCGTTGGCAGTTTGTCGAAAATACAATGCTTGAAACGGCAAGACTTTTTGGTTTCCGCGAAATCCGTACGCCGGTTTTTGAGCATACCGAGCTTTTTGTCCGCTCGGTAGGGGACACAACCGACGTTGTTCAAAAGGAGATGTATACCTTTGACGACAACGGAGGACGTTCTATTACCCTTCGACCGGAGGGTACGGCGGGCGCCGTTCGTGCTTTCCTTGAACACGGGCTTCATAACGAGGCTTTGCCCCAAAAAGTAAGCTACGTAACCTCCTGCTACCGCTACGAAAAGCCTCAGGCGGGACGTTTGCGTGAATTTCATCAGTTTGGCGTTGAATGCTTCGGCGCCGCCGAGCCGCAGGCCGACGCAGAGATTATTTCTCTTGCCGCCGCCGCTTTCGAGGCTCTTGGAATAAAAAATTTGTCCCTTGAAATTAACTCAATCGGTTGTCCCGAATGTAGAGCCAAGTTCTATGACGCGCTTCGTGAATATTTCGGCTCTAACCAGGGCGAACTTTGCGAAACCTGCAAGGGCCGACTTGAACGCAACCCGATGAGAATTTTGGACTGTAAATCTCCGGTATGCAAAAAGATTGCCGAGGGAGCGCCGACCGTACTTGACTATATTTGCGACGATTGCCGCGACCATTTCGAAAAAACCAAGTCCTATCTTACCGCTATGGGCATTGAATATACCGTTAACCCGACCATTGTCCGCGGCCTTGATTACTACACTCGAACTGTTTTCGAGTTTGTATCCGGAGACCTCGGAGCGCAGTCAACGGTATGCGGCGGCGGAAGATACGACGGCTTGGTCGAACAAATGGGCGGCCCGAAAACTCCGGCTCTCGGCTTCGCCGTAGGACTTGAGCGCTTGCTTATGATTATGGACGCTCAAAAATGCGAGTTCCCCGAAACTAAGCCGTGCGACGTTTATATTGCGCCGATGGGAGAAAAGGCGGCAACAATGGCGTCGAAGCTTGCCAAAATGCTTCGCGCAGAGGGCTTTTTTGCCGAAACCGACATTGTCGGCAGGGGACTTAAGGCTCAAATGAAATACGCCAACAAAATCGGCGCTAAATATACCGTTGTTTTGGGCGACGATGAAATTGCCGCGGGAAAGGCCAACCTTAAATGCATGGAAACGGGCGAACAAACCGAGGTTTCGTTGCCCGACGGGCTTATTTCGGCGGTTTACGACCTTTCGATAAACGCTTCTTTGGGTCAACTTACCGACGCGTTGGACAATTTTGATTTTAAGTTATAAAGGCAGGGTAAAAACATGGCTTTGAATATAGAAAAAATGGGAAATATGCAACGTACCGACTACTGCGGTACCTTGCGTAAGGAGGATATCGGCCGTACCGTAACCGTTTGCGGTTGGGTACAGCGCCAACGAGATTTGGGCCAGCTTATTTTTATTGATTTGCGCGACCGTACAGGTATTGTCCAGCTCGCTTTTGACGACTCTACCGACCGTGAAATGTTTGAAAAGGCTTTCCATATCCGCTCGGAATACGTGCTTATCGCTTCGGGTGAGATTAGGGAGCGTTCTTCGATTAATAAAGATATCCCGACGGGCGATATCGAAATTGTGCCGACCGAGCTTCGCGTTTTATCGATTTCGGAAACTACTCCTTTTGAAATTTTGGAAAGCACAAACGTTAAGGAGGAGCTTCGTCTTAAATACCGTTATCTCGATTTGCGCCGTCCTCCTGTCCAGAATGCAATTATGTTCCGCCACAAGGTTGTAAAATGCGCAAGAGACTATTATGATGAAAACGGCTTTGTCGAAATTGAAACCCCGATTATGGTAAAATCGACTCCCGAGGGAGCAAG
>JAFNUO010000070.1 GCA_017383985.1 Clostridia bacterium
AAAATGAATTTTAAAAAATCTTGAAATAAAGACTTGAAATAAATGGAAATATATGGTATAAATTTAATTACCAAATATTACCAAGGAGGAAACATGATGGATAAGAAAATTAAAGTGTTAATCGCAGACGATTCGACCGAATTTGGAATCGGTTGCGCAAATGTATTAAAAAGCTACGGATTTGAGGTGATTGTTACCGCAAAAGACGGAAGTCGAGTTTTAAGCGAGGTTGAAAGAGCGAAGCCGGACGTAGTTTTAATGGATATGTTTATGCCGAATATTGATTCTCTCGGCGTAATGGATAATATAAAAGCAGTGGGACTCGCTATGCCGGTTGTTATAATTATGTCGGGTTATGATAATCCGCGACTTGAAAAAGAGGCGTTATCTGGCGGAGCAAGTTATTATTTAATTAAACCGTTTGATTTTGAAATACTTGCCGAACGAATTATAAAGTTAACAATCCACGACCAAGATTTTACCGTAATACATAGCTTTAATAATAACAAAAACAATGATTTAGAGCTTATGATAACCGAAATTATTCATCAAATCGGCGTACCGGCTCATATCAAGGGATATCATTATTTAAGAGAAGCTATTACTCTTGCGGTAAACGACGCCGATATAATAAATTCGGTTACAAAACAGCTTTATCCTACCGTAGCAAAGAAGTATCAAACAACCTCGTCGCGCGTTGAACGAGCTATTCGTCACGCCATTGAGGTTGCGTGGGACAGGGGTGACATTGACGTACTTAATTCCTATTTCGGTTATACAATTCATAACGAAAGAGGCAAGCCCACAAACAGTGAATTTATTGCCATGATAGCCGACAAATTGCGCCTTAGACTTAAAGTATCATAATGCTATTGTAATTTTTACACCTCACAGTTATAATATCTGTGAGGTGTTTTTGATTGAGAGAATTTTCGTTTAATACCGCCGATATTTTAAGTTGGACCGAAACGGTTTCGGCGGGGGATATAGTTAAATTAAGCGGCGTTGTTTATACGTCGCGTGACGCGGCTCATAAACGAATTAAAGCGGCCATTGAGTCGGGCGAGAGTTTGCCTTTTGACTTAAAAAACGCCGTAATTTATTACGCGGGACCTACTCCTACGCCCGATAATTTGCCTATCGGAAGCTGCGGCCCTACGACTTCATCAAGAATGGACCCTTATGTGCCGTTGCTTATGAATAACGGTTTAAAGGGAATGATAGGCAAAGGGGAGCGCGATGACGCCGTTTGCGAAGCGATAATAAAGAATAAAGGGGTATATCTTTGCGCCGTCGGAGGCGCAGGTGCTCTTGCCGCAAAATGTATTAAGTCGTGTGAAGTTATCGCATATGATGATTTGGGATGCGAATCGGTAAAAAAATTAGTTTTAGAGGATTTCCCGCTTATTGTAGCAATTGATTGTCGCGGCGGAAACTTGTATAAATAAAAAAATTCCTGCAGATATTTTTTTCTGCAGGAATTTTTTATTTGCTTAACAATTCAATAGAGATTTTGTTATCGTAGTCGCTCATGTTGACTACGATTTTTTCGTTTCGTGAGGTTGGAATATTTTTTCCGACAAAGTCGCCGTGAACGGGGAATTCTCGGTGTCCGCGGTCAACCAAAACGCAAAGCTGAATGCAAGATGGTCTGCCTAGCTCAACTATTGCGTCAAGCGCGGCTCGAACGGTACGGCCGGTATATAAAACGTCGTCAACAAGTATGACGGTTTTTCCCGTAACCGAAAAATCAATTTTTGTTTTTGATTCGCCCACCTCGTTTTTGTCAACGTCGTCCCTATGAAGAGAAATATCAAGCTCGCCCAAATTTACCTTTATATCTGAAAAGCTCCTTACGTTTTCGGCAAGAATTTTTGCAATAGAAACGCCTCGTGACCTAATGCCGATTATACAAATTTCGTTTTCATGGTCGTTTTTTTCGATAATTTCGTGGGAAAGACGTGCAAGGGTGCGAATTACCGACTTTTCGTCGAACATTACTTTTATATTCATAGTTATCACTCTTAAAAAAACTGATTTTAAAGGTATTTAATTTTAACCTCTGTGTTTTCTGATGTGCTATCCATATTTAAATTCGATTTTGCCGATTTTAAAATTCCGTTTATACTGTCAACTCGGTCGCAAAAATCGTTAAATACGGTTTTCATGTTGTTGCGCAAGGCTTCAAGCTCGGAATAGGTAGCGTCAATGTCTGTGACCGTGCTTTTTGCTTGATTAATTGCGGCGCTGCGAATGTTTTCGGCGTCGGTTTTGGCGGTGTTTACTATTGAATCGGCTCTTTCCTTTGCGTCAATAAAAATTTCGCCAACACGGGTTTTAATGTTTTCATTTTCGGTGGTTTTTTTGCGCTCTTCTTCAAGCTGAGCCGAAAGATTATCAAGCTCGGCCTTCATGCTATTAATTTCGGCTTGAACGGCGGATTTTTCGGCCTTTAAACTATCGTTTTCTTTTTGTAAAGCGTCAACCTCAGCCTTTAATTCGGTTATTTTTTCGTAACATTCGGCTTGATAGCTTTCGATATAATTTAAAGTATCCTTTCGTGAAAAGCCCAAAAGTCTTGTTTTAAGTTTTTTATCCACAGAAATTATCCTCCGGAAAAATTATTTATCATATTATAGCATGTCTTTTCATATTTTTCAACAGGAGGGACAAGAATGGACAGCTTTAAAATCATTACGGAATATTTTTGCGATTCGGTAGGCGAGTGTTTGGTTAACATACCTGAAACGGTTAAATCAAAAATAATTGAAATAAGAGCAAAGGTAGATAAACCGATTGTTATAGTCACAACCGACGGAAGATACTTTCTTAACGGTAACGGCGTTTCGGAATTTTTGACCAATCGCTGCGTTTGTACCGACAGAAATCAGTTTAACGAGTGCATAAAACGTATGTGCGGTTATTCTTTTTGCGCATATGAAAACCAAATAAATAACGGCTATATAACCCTAAAAAGCGGACACCGAGTTGGAATATGCGGCTCTTTTTCAAACAAGGGCGTTATTCTTTCCTGTAACGATATTTATTCCTTTAATTTTCGTATTGCACGCTTTGTTAAATCCTTTGGTATAGACGTTGTTGACCGATTTTTAAACGACGGAAATCATTTATTATTATCCGGAAAACCCGCTTGCGGCAAAACAACCCTTATACGCGACGTTGCAAGGTGCCTTTCTGATAAAAAAATTAAAACCTGCGTAATTGATGAACGAAACGAAATTGCCGCTAATTCATTCGGCGAAACAGGGTATGAGCTTGGCGCTTTTTGCGACGTAATTTCAAATTGTGCAAAAGCAACCGCTTCGGAAATTGCGCTAAGGACAATGTCTCCCGACGTCATAATTTTTGACGAAATAGGCTTTAACGATTGCGAAACCATGCATAAAATTTCAAACGCCGGCGTAAAGGTGATTGCAAGTTTTCACAGTTTTAGCGATACGGGAAATTCTTTTATCCTCGAAAAGCTAAGGCAATACGGCTTTTTTGCGACCCTATTAAAAATGGACAAGATAGGCGAAATGCCTAAGTTTGATTATTCCTATGTTTATCGCTAAAATCTTTGGCGTTTTGCTTATAAGTCTTTGTCCCGCGTTTGTGACAATTATGATGTACATAAATATGATAAAGCGGATAAATCAACTAAAATACGCCAAGGAAACCGTATTTAAAATAAAACAATTACTTCAAATCAAATCTTTTAAAATGCCCGAAATTAATAAAAATTTGAATATGCTTACCGATGAAGAATATTCTCTTTTTTGTTCGTTTTTAAACGATTGTTCCCAAACCGGCTCCGATATGCTTATGGGTAGCTGTGAAAACTTAAATTTATTTTTTGACCAACGCTTAATAGTGGCAATAAACGATTTTAACAAGCGCGGAAAAATTATCGTTTCGTCGGGCGTTTGTATAGGAATTGTAATATTCATTTTGGCTATTTAAAAAATCGGAGGATATCAATGGAAGTTGATTTTATATTTAAAATAGCGGCAATTGGCATAATAGTTGCCGTTTTTAACCAGTTATTAATCCGGTCGGGTCGAGAGGACCAGGCAATGATGACAACAATTGCGGGACTTATCGTTGTTTTGATGATGCTTATTGGCGAAATTGGAAACTTATTCGATACGGTGAAATCGCTTTTTGACCTATGAGTACGGTTTCGGTTATCTTTGTTTGTGTTGTTGCGGCGATTTTGGCGGCGATTTTAAAGCAGTATAACGCTACCTTTTCGCTTGTAACCGTAATCGCCGCCGCAATAATAATTATTGCGATTATGGCGTCAAAAGCCGCCAACTTGTTTGATAATGTGTTTTCGGTTGTTGACGATATAGGGGAAACGGCGGAATTATTAAAATTGCTTATAAAAGCGGTATGCATTTCGGTTTTGGCCGAAATTTCGAGTAATATATGTAAGGATTCAGGTAACTCAAGCTTAGCCGTTTGCGTTGACGTTACCGCTAAAATAATTCTTTTTGCCCTTGCTTTTTCGCTTGTTGAATATTTGATTACAATAATTCAGGATTTGTTTAATTAATGAAAAGAATATTTATTTTTTTAATAACCTTTCTTTTGCTCTTATTATTTTTTGTTCCTGTTTTTGCTTTAGCCGATGACGATAAAGCATATACTGAAGTTTATGATATTTTACCCGACAATGTTAAAGACTCGTTTGAAGATAACGGAATTGAAAGTTTACCGGATTTAATAGAAAAAATTCAAAACGACGGTATTGGAATAATATTTGATATAGCCTTAAACAATATACGGCTTCCGTTTTCGTCGATGTTTATGGTTATGGCCGTATCAATTTTCGGAGCTGTAATTAATATATTTATTGAACGAAACGAATTAAAAAAAATAACCGATATAATTTTTACTCTTATTATTTGCGTACTGTTAATTGCGCCGTTTAAAGATATCTTAATAAAAACGGCCGATTGTATTAACTCATGCGGAGTATTTCTTTATTCTTTCTTGCCTATATTTGCGGCGTTTATGACCTTGTCCAAAAATACAACCGGCTCTGTTTTATATACCTCATCTATTTATTTGTTTAATCAACTTTTTATGTATTTATCCGATAATATAATTGTTCCTTTTTCGGTTGGATATTTTGGGCTTAGCTTATCCTCGATTATAGCCGATAATATTTTAATGGATTTACTAAACTCACTTAAAAAAACGGCTATATGGTGTCTAACATTAATTACAACCGTTTTTGCGGCGATGACGTCGGTACAAACGGTTGTTGCGTCGGCCGCCGACTCGGTTGTTATGAAAACGGGAAAGTTTATATTCGGAACCTCTATTCCGGTTGTCGGAGGATATGTAAGCGAGGTTTTAAATACAGTAATCGGCGGAATTTCCGTTATGCGGTCTGGGTTGGGATTTTTTGTGATTGTCGTTATAGTTATATTATTTGTGCCGCTTTTGGCCGAGCTTCTTTTCTGGGAATTAGCGGTTAAGCTTTGCTCGTTTATACATTCGTCGGATAATAGTTCCGCCTTAATAAACGCATTTAACGACGTTTTAACCATGCTTTTATCGGTGTTGGTTTGTTTATTTATCGGAATGATACTTT
>JAFNUO010000071.1 GCA_017383985.1 Clostridia bacterium
TTTATTATTTTGATAAAAAATCGTTAAAAAATTAAAATTGCAAAGCGAATTTATGGTATTTAATTTTGTTACACAACATGTAAAATAATTGCCAGTGAACTAATAAAAAATGTGGTTATGTAAACAAAAAACATTATTATTTTTTTAATTGTAATAAAATAGATTTTAACAATTTATGCGCCAAAACTGGCTCAAAATGAGCTCTGACAAGCAAATCATTGTTGAAAACTCTGTTGAAAATGTTAAAATTCATGCCCAAATGTAAAAATAGACAGTTAATTATGTAACTTGATTTTATGTAACCTTATGTCAAAGCTTGTTGAAAAAATAAATTTTTAAAAAATGATTAAAATATCGCAAATGGGCTTGACATTTTGTCACTTGTTTTATATAATTTACTGGTCGTCTAATGTAGGTGTTGAAAATGTGAATGTTTTTAAAGTTATGACCTAAATTTTCACGTTTTAAAAATTAAATATCGAGGTGTGGCTCAGTTTGGTAGAGCGCTGCGTTCGGGACGCAGAGGCCGCAGGTTCAAGTCCTGTCACCTCGACCATGTTGAATGTTCATAACGGACTTGACCGTTATGAACATTCTTTTTTATGCACTTTATGCTGCTCTTTTTTTTATAATTTTAAACTCGCGTCTGAAGTTGGTTATAAACATTCACACCATATTTTCTGAGTCTCGACAAGCAATTTACGCAGTTGAGATGACGATACCGTCAAATGAGTGTCTTTTAAAGTGAAAATAAACTTGTTATATTACTTGAAAAGCAAAAGATAGGGTAGTATAATATTTGAAAATGCAAACCAAAGGAACTGATTACAATGCCGTTCAACTATAAAAAACAAATGCCGTCGGCGGAACATTTAAAGGAGCTTATGCCGGTACCTGAAAACTTGGCAAAAGCAAGACAAAAGCGGCTTGACGAGTTGTGCGATATTTTTTCGGGTAACGATGACCGCCTTTTGCTCATTATTGGACCGTGTTCGGCGGATAACGAGGACTCTGTTGCTGATTATATGCAGCGCCTTTGCAAGGTACAGGAAAAGGTCGCCGATAAAATTTTCATAGTGCCGAGAATATATACCAACAAACCCCGTACAACCGGCGAGGGATATAAAGGCATGATGCACCAACCTAATCCTGTAAAAGCGCCTGATGCGTTCGAAGGTCTTAAAGCGATACGCAGAATGCATTTGCGTGTCGTGTCGGAAACGGGCTTTATATGTGCCGATGAAATGCTTTACCCCGATAACCATTCTTATCTTGACGATATTTTGGGCTACGTAGCCGTTGGAGCCCGTTCGGTAGAAAACCAGCAGCACCGTCTTGTAGCAAGTGGCGTAGATATGCCAATTGGAATGAAAAACGGAACAAGCGGCGATGTAGGCGTAATGTTTAACGCAATTTATGCCGCCCAGCACGGCCATGATTTTATTTATCAAACGCACGAAGTAAGCACCGAGGGCAACCCTTATGCACACGCTATTCTGCGCGGAAGTATTGATGAGCACGGCCGTAATATCCCGAATTATCATTACGAAGATTTGCTCCGTATTGCAAGTCAATATGAAACAAAGGGGCTCTTGAACCCCGCAATAATAATTGATACTAACCATAACAACTCCGGAAAGCAATATCAACAACAGCCTAGAATTGCGTCCGAGGTTATGCACAGCATGATGTACGAGCCTTTGCTTAAAAAGATGATAAAGGGCTTTATGGTCGAAAGTTATATCGAACCCGGATGTCAAAAAATCGACGAATACGGCGTTTACGGCAAATCAATTACCGACCCGTGTCTTGGTTGGAACGAAACCGAAAAAATGATATACGATATAGCCGAAAAGCTATAATAAAAAAGCAGTGTCCAAAAGGATACTGCTTTTTTATTATAACTTGTATTCCAAAAACGCCAGTTCTTCTAAAATCAGCCCGTGCAAAAGAGCCTCGTGATATCCTGCAATCCTGAAACCGCATTTTTGATAAAGGCTTTTTGCCGGCTTGTTATGAGCATAGGTGTCTATTCTAATTACATCACAACCTGATTTTTTGGCAAAATCCTTTGCAAATTCGACCATTTGCTTGCCGTAACCCTTTCTTGCCGATTTCGGCGGAATACAAAGGGTGTGAACAACAAGCACCTTTTCTTTTTCGGCCGGATATAACCAGTCGATGTATTCGTATTCGTCGGCTTGCACGTTGTTCATTATCATGCTTGCGCAAATCTCGCCGTCGTTGTCCAAAACGTACATCGTGCCGTTTTTAACCGCTTCTTCCGCAATCTTAATGGTTGGATAAACGCCCAAAATCCAGTTAGAAAATCCGCCGTTAATTTGCTCATGTTTAAGAAGTTGGTCATAAGTTACACCAACGGCGGCGATATCGTTTTTTGTGGCTAATCTTATCATAATTTTCTCCTAAAACAAAAAGCGGAGCTACTCGGTTTGAGCGCTCCGCTTAAAGTATGTACGCTAATTAGATTTCAAGGGGATTACCCTTAGCGTCGGTAGTAGTTTTACCGGTAAGAATCATAATACCTTCAGCCATACCCCAATAAGCGCTTACGATAGCAAGGGTACCGCAGGAAACAACAGTGATAGCAAGCTTAATAGCGCCTTTAGTTGTGTCGCCGAGATAGAAGTTATGAACGCCGAAAGCGCCTAAGAACCAAGCAAGGATTACCGCTATGGTTTTTGGACTTCGGAGCGGCCGGAGCAGCAGCGGGCTGTTCAACAACGGTAGCGGTGACAGGAGTAGACTGTTCAACAACAGGAGCTTCCGGAGCAGCTTCAGCTACTGCGGTTCCGCAGTTGGTGCAGAATGCTGCATTGTCTTCCATTTGGTTTCCACAATTTTTACAAATCATAAATATGACCTCCATTTAATAAAATTTGTCATCCTATAATCAATATAGCATATAAAACATTTAATTGCAAGAATTATACTATATATTTGATAAAAAAATCAAATTTTGAATAATAATTCCCCATAGGTGGGGTAAGGCCAGTATTTCTCGCCAACAAGTGTTTCAAGTTCGTCTGCGATTTTTCTTGCATCGCTCATTTTAACTTCAATAACGTCTTTGCAATAGGTTGCTTCTTCAAGAGCGTTTGAGTGTTCGCCTACGAAATGCACCGCCGTGTCAAGCTCGGATGTGGCTTCGTAAAGTTTTTCCGCAAGCTCGGTAAGCTGGGAAATAATGCGTTCCTCAAATTTAACCGATAAAGCGGGGGAGATGGATTTTTTGCAAGCGGCGCTTTCGGCCAAATCCTTTATGTAAGCCGCGACCGCGGGTATAATCTCCTTGCGAAGCATATCAAGAGCGGTCAAAGCCTCAATTTTAATTACCTTTGAATACTGTTCAAGGTAAATTTCATATCTTGAATGAAGCTCAAGTTCGGTAAATACCTTGTGCTCGGTGAAAAGCTTAACCGATTTTTCGCTTATAAGGTGGGGCATACAGTCAACCGTTGTGGCAAGGTTAAGAAGCCCGCGTTTTTTGGCCTCTTCCTGCCATTCCTTTGAATAACCGTCGCCGTTGAAGATGATACGCTTATGCTTTTTAATTGTGCGCTTAATAAGCTTTGATACGGCGGCGCTTAAATCCTCAGCGCCTTCGAGCTCGTCGGCATATTGACGTAATGCCTCGGCTATAATTGTGTTAAGAACGATGTTCGGGCTTGCAACCGAGGCGGAGGAGCCAAGCATACGGAACTCAAACTTGTTACCCGTAAACGCAAAGGGGGATGTACGGTTACGGTCGGTGTTATCCTTCGGAAAATGGGGGAGAACGCTTACGCCGATTTCCATGTCGGCGGCGTCGGTGTTTTTATACGGTGTGCCGTTTTCGATAGCGTCCAAAATAGCGGTAAGCTCGTCGCCAAGGAAAATAGAAACAATCGCGGGAGGAGCCTCGTCTCCGCCAAGGCGGAGGTCGTTGCTTGCGGAGGCTATTGAAATACGCATAAGCTCCTGATAATCGTCAACGGCCTTAATGCTTGCCGCAAGGAAAAGCAAAAATTGAGCGTTTTCGGAGGGTGTCTTGCCGGGGTCAAGCAAATTCTTACCCTTATCGGTGGATAAAGCCCAGTTGTTGTGCTTACCGCTTCCGTTTATGCCCGCAAAGGGCTTTTCGTGCAATAAACAAACAAGATTGTGTTTAGCCGCAACCTTTTTCATGGTTTCCATGGTAAGCTGGTTGTGGTCGGTTGCGATATTTGTTGTTGTATAAATAGGCGCAAACTCGTGCTGAGCGGGTGCAACCTCGTTATGTTCTGTTTTTGCAAGAACGCCGAGCTTCCATAATTCCTCGTCAAGCTCGGTCATAAAGGCCTGAACTCTGGGCTTAATGGCGCCGAAATAGTGGTCGTCAAGGTCTTGACCCTTCGGCGGCTTAGCGCCAAAAAGGGTGCGTCCCGTGTACATAATGTCGCGGCGCTTTTCGCAACGTTCTTTATCAATAAGGAAATATTCCTGTTCGGGTCCAACGGTCGGGATAACGCGCTTTACGCTTGTGTTGCCAAAAAGTCGCAAAATTCGCAAGGCCTGAACGTTAAGGGCGTCGATAGAACGGAGCAAGGGCGTTTTCTTGTCAAGAGCAACGCCTGTATAGGCGCAAAACGCCGTCGGGATACAAAGCACGCTGTCTTTAATAAATGCATAAGACGTCGGGTCCCAGTTGGTGTATCCTCTTGCTTCAAATGTCGCACGGATACCGCCATTAGGAAAACTTGAAGCGTCGGGCTCACCTTTGATAAGCTCTTTACCCGAAAACTCCATGATAACCTTACCCTCGGTTGACGGAGAAATAAAGCTGTCGTGCTTTTCGGCGGTAATGCCGGTCATCGGTTGGAACCAGTGGGTGTAGTGCTTGGCGCCTTTTTCAATTGCCCAATCCTTCATGGCGTTAGCTACAACGTTAGCAACGTCAAGGGAGAGGGGAGTGTTGTTGGTAATTGATTTGGTTACGGCTTTATATGTTTCTTTCGGCAAACGCTCTTTCATAACGGCGTCGTCAAAAACCATACAACCAAAAATTTCCGGAATATTTGTCATTGTTACCCTCCAAAAGCGGTTAATAACCGCACAGTTTACTTAATTAACTTTGATATATGTTTATGATATCGGCTAAAGTAAAGCGTAATAAGCCTTGTAAGTCCGATATCGTAAAGTATAAATACAACGTTTCCAATCGCAAGCGTAATCCATACAAAGGTCATGGCCTCGAAACCAAGAGCCTCAAGCCCAAACACGGGAATAAGTACGGCGTAAGCGCCAACCATAGCTACGTTGAAAATTAAAAACTTTACGGCATATTCAAAAATTCGGCTTTTAAGCCTTTCTATAACCGATTTAATAATCGGATAATAACCGAAAAACATGGCGTAAAGCAAAACGGCTTCGTTTAAACCAAAAATAAAGGCAAGTGTCGTTGCTACAAAATATGCGGCTAAAGCCCATTTTACGCCTATTTCAATAACGATTATTGTGCCGAGTATGCCCGCAACGGCGGGAAAAACGTAAGTTCCGACGGGAATAAATTTTCCTAATGCTACAAAAAACACACTAAGCGCCGCAAGCATGGCACAAAAAACGATTTTCTTACTTTTTTTCATCTTTTTAGCAACCGCCGCAAGTGTCACATAAGCAGTTAAGGCAAATAAGCCCCTGACAAATGTCGCACATGGTACAACCCTGCATGTTGCCGCCCGAACGATAGGGGTTATAGCCGCTTCGTTGCGAGTTGATATTGTTAAGCGCGGCGCGGTATTCGGGGTTGCTCGGGTTCATTTTGTATGCGGTGGCGAAGTTGGTGTAAGCGTTGTCGTACCAACCGCGCTTGTACTGAACGCTGCCGTTAAGATAGTACCATTCGGCGTCGCGCTCGTTGATCGAAATCTCGTCAAGCATTTTTTGCGCTACTTCGAGGTTGTTGTTTTGTATATGCATGCGGATTTGGCTAAACTGGGGATTTTGGTAAGCTGAATAACCGCCGCCGGAAGAGCCGCTTTTTTTACCCGACCTACGCTCGTCCATGATGGCGTCGTAAGCCTCGTTAATTTCCTTCATCTTTTCGCCGGCAAGGTCGGACAGCGGATTATCAACGTATTTATCGGGATGATACTTTTTTGCCAACTCGCGATATGCGTTTTTTATGGTGTCGTCGCTGTCGTTTTTAGAAACGCCGAGAACTTCATAAGGGTCTCTCATTTTTCAGTATCCTTTCTGCCGCTCATTTTGCTTTGTGCGGTTTCGGTAAGCCCGATATAAATAATGTTTTTAAGTATCCCGTCGAAGCGTTTTAAATCGAGCAAATCGAGCGCTGCACCCGCCTGCGCCGAACAAACGTTCATGGTCATAACGGCGCTTTCTTTTCCTGACGTTTTAAGCGGGTTAAAGTTACCGCTTTTAATGTCCTCGTCAAGGTCGCATACAGCGTCTATAAGATATATCCATTTGCCGATACAGTAACCGAGCTGCGCCAAAATTCGCTTTTCGTTTTCGTTGTCGGAGCAAAGCGAAAATATCTCTTCCATACCTTTAGCGGTCGGTTCGGCGGCAAGATCAATGCCCGCGTCGGGATTATTTTCTACCTTAATTTGATATTCTACCATATTTACTATGGCTTTTGCAACAAAAGGATATAATTTTACAGCCTTATCATATTTTCGCGAAAATTTAAGCCGTGCAATTTTATACCCAAGCCGCTTTAAACCCTTTGTGTCGTTGATGTTATCGATAATTTTTCCGTAAACGGCGATAAGCGAGGTTGCCGAAACAAAATCGAAAATATCGTCGTGACCCGTCATGTATGTACATCTTTTAAACGGATTGTACACACAACCTTTTTTAGCATATTCGGGGTCGTTGTCGGCAAGGGAAAGCATAAGCACCGCCAAAAACGTAAAATCATAGCTTAACGTCATTCTTGCTATATGGCCGTAGTTTTTGCCCATCTTTTTGCAAAGGGTGCAGTATGCCGCTTTATAGGTTTCGTGTTCACAAACGCGCAACTGCCCTTTAAAAGGTTTAACATAACCGAACAAAGCGGCACCTCCTTAATATTTTTACAATATTTTTTTAAGATACATTCCCGTGAACGAGTTTTTTTCTTTCGCAACCTCTTCCGGGGTGCCTACCGCAACTACGTTGCCTCCGTGGGTACCTCCGCCGGGGCCGAGGTCAATAATATAATCGGCTGTTTTTATGATATCCAAGTTATGCTCAATTACAACAACTGTGTTGCCGCCGTCAACCAACTTTGATAATACCGCCGTAAGCTGATGAACGTCGGCGGTGTGAAGTCCCGTTGTCGGCTCGTCTAGGACATAAATGGTTCTGCCCGTTGAAACTTTTGCAAGCTCGGTTGCGAGCTTAACGCGTTGAGCCTCGCCGCCCGAAAGGGTGGTTGCCGATTGACCGAGCTTAACGTAGCCTAAACCTACGTCGAAAAGGGTTTTAAGCTTTCTGTAAATCTTTTTATGGTTTTCAAAGAAAGCCATAGCCTCTTCAACCGTCATATCAAGTATATCAAAAATGTTTTTACCCTTATACTTAACCTCTAACGTTTCTCGGTTATATCTTTTGCCCTTACAAACCTCGCATGGGACATAAATATCAGGGAGGAAATGCATTTCGATTTTGAGTATACCGTCGCCGTCGCAGGCTTCGCAACGGCCGCCTTTTACGTTAAAACTGAAACGGTTTGCGGCGTATCCGCGCATTTTTGAGTCCTGCGTTTGCGCAAATAGTTCACGTATATCGGTAAAAACGCCCGTATAGGTTGCGGGATTTGACCTTGGCGTGCGGCCGATAGGCGACTGGTCAATGTCTATGATTTTGTCAAGATGTTCAATACCTTCAATTTCGTCGTGGTCGCCCGCAAATGTCTTTGCTCTGTTAAGCTCATTGGCCAATTTTTTGTACAAAATCTCGTTTATAAGCGAGGATTTGCCCGACCCCGAAACTCCCGTAACACAAACCAATTTTCCAAGAGGAATTTCAACGTCAATGTTGTTAAGATTGTTTTGCCTTGCGCCTTTAATAACTAATTTTTCTCCGTTACCGTCGCGGCGCTTTTGCGGCACGGGTATAGTCCTTCTGCCCGAAAGATATGCGCCCGTAACTGAGTTTTCACAGTTTTTGATGTCCTCAACGCTACCCGTACAAACGATGTTGCCGCCGTGAACACCCGCTCCGGGGCCGACGTCAACTATAAAATCGGCGGCGTTCATTGTGTCTTCGTCGTGTTCAACTACAATAACCGTGTTGCCTATGTCGCGCAAATGCTTAAGCGTTGCAATAAGCTTTTCGTTATCCCTTTGGTGCAATCCGATACTCGGCTCGTCAAGAATATACATAACGCCCATAAGCGACGAGCCGATTTGAGTTGCGAGCCTAATACGCTGGCTTTCGCCGCCCGATAAGGTCGCCGACGCACGTGCAAGGGTAAGGTAATCAAGGCCTACGCTGTTCAAAAAGCCAAGCCTTTCTTTTATTTCCTTTAAAATGCCTTTTGCAATAATGTTGTCACGTTCACTAAGCTCAAGTCGGCTGAAAAATTCCAACGCCTCGTCGATATTCATTTTACAACAATCGTCAATGTTTTTACCGCCTACCGTTACCGCAAGTGCAACGGGATTAAGCCTTGCTCCGTGACATTCGGGACATTCGCAGGAGCTCATAACCGTTTCAATCTCGGTTCTAACAAACTCGCTTGACGACGAAGTATAACGGCGTTCGAGGTTGTTTATAATGCCCTCAAATGCGGTGTTATAATATCCGCCGCCGTAATCGGTTGTGCGCTCCATTCTAAGCTTTTTGTCGCCTGTTCCGTATAAAATCGCCTTTTGGCCCTCTTTGCTTATGTCTTTGAACGGGGTGTCAATCGTAAAGCCGTATTCTTTTCCGAGGGCGTTATAATACATGGTCGCAATCGAGTTATCTTTATTTACCGAACCCCAACCGCTTACTTGGATAGCCCCCTCGCGAAGCGAAAGCGACTTGTCGGCAACTACAAAATTCGGGTCAATGTGCATAAACGTGCCGAGTCCCGAGCATTTTGAACAGGCGCCGAACGGGTTGTTGAATGAAAACATTCGGGGAGACAACTCCTCAACGCTTATACCGTGTTCGGGACAGGCATAATTTTGGGAAAAGGTAAGCTCTTCGCCACCGATAACGTCAATAATAACTATTCCGCCCGCAAGAGTTGCCGCCGTTTCAATCGAATCGGCAAGTCGCGAATGTAAATCGGGCTTTATAATAAGTCGGTCGATAACGATTTCGATGTTATGCTTTTTGTTTTTGTCCATGCTTATTTTTTCGGTAAGGTCGTAAATAATTCCGTCGACCCTTACACGGACAAAACCGCTTTTTTTGGCGTTTTCTAATTCTTTTGCGTATTCACCTTTGCGACCTCTTACAATCGGGGCCAAAACCTGAAACTTTGTGCCCTCGTCAAGCTCCATAATGCTGTCAACGATTTGGTCAACCGTCTGCTGAGCGATTTCTCTGCCGCAAACGGGACAGTGGGGAATACCTACTCGCGCGAAAAGCAGTCTCAGGTAATCGTATATCTCGGTAACCGTTCCTACCGTAGAACGTGGGTTTTTGGAGGTTGTTTTTTGGTCAATGGATATAGCGGGGGAAAGCCCGTCAATCGAATCAACGTCGGGCTTTTCCATTTGTCCCAAAAACATTCTTGCATATGAAGAAAGGGACTCAACGTAACGTCTTTGACCCTCGGCATAAAGGGTATCAAAGGCAAGCGACGATTTTCCCGAACCGGAAAGTCCGGTCATAACAACTAACTTGTCTCTCGGGATTTCTAAATCAACGTTTTTTAAGTTGTGCTCTCTTGCGCCCTTAATTATAATTTTATCTACTGCCATTTTTAACCTCAAAAATATTATTTTCCTGACCTTAACTGTTCAATTCGGTCTCTTAAATAAGCCGCATGCTCAAATTCAAGCAGCTTTGCGGCGTTTTTCATTTCGCGAGTAAGCCTTGCGATAAGCTGTTCACGCTCTGCGCGTGAAAGCCGTTTGCCTGTTTTCTCGTCCTTCGGCTTGCTTGAAATTTCAATGATATCTCGTATATCCTTCTTTATTGTAACCGGTTTTATGCCGTGTTCCTCGTTGTATTTCATTTGGATTTGGCGGCGGCGGTTGGTTTCTCTAATCGCGTTTTCCATCGACGGAGTAACGTTGTCGGCGTACATGATAACCTCGCCGTTTGCGTTTCGTGAAGCTCGGCCGATGGTCTGGATAAGCGAGGTTTCCGAACGAAGGAACCCTTCTTTGTCGGCGTCAAGTATGCAAACAAGCGAAACTTCGGGTATATCAAGGCCCTCGCGTAAAAGGTTTATGCCGATAAGCACGTCAAATTCGCCTGTACGCAGGTCGCGGATAATTTCCATGCGTTCCATTGTGTCTATGTCGTGGTGCATGTATCTTACCTTGATACCCGTTTGCTCGATATAATCGGTTAAATCCTCCGCCATTTTCTTTGTAAGTGTTGTTACAAGCGTTCTTTCTCCGCGGCTTATGCGGATGTTAATTTCGCTTATAAGGTCGTCAATTTGACCCTCAATCGGTCTTACTGAAATTTCGGGGTCGATAAGTCCCGTCGGACGAATAACCTGCTCAACAATGCTTTTACAGTGTTGCTTTTCAAATTCGCCGGGGGTAGCCGAAACATAAACCGCCTGATTAATGTGACCGTAAAATTCGTCAAAGTTAAGCGGACGGTTATCGAACGCCGACGGTAAACGGAATCCGTATTCAACAAGGTTTTCTTTTCTTGCCCTGTCTCCGCCGAACATACCCCTGACCTGAGGCAGAGTAACGTGCGACTCGTCAACGAATAAAAGAAAGTCCTCGGGGAAATAGTCAAGCAACGTAAAGGGAGTAACTCCGGCGGGTCTGCCAGATAAAACGCGGGAATAATTTTCTATACCTTTGCACATACCGATTTCTCGTAACATTTCTATGTCATATTCGGTACGCTGTTTTATTCTTTGTGCTTCAATAAGCTTGCCGTTTTGTTTAAACCATTCGGCGCGTTCAATCATTTCGTCGTAAAGGTTTTGTAATGCGACCGCCATTTTGTTGGCGGGGACAATATAGTGGGACGCAGGATAAACGGCGGCATGAGCCAAAACCGATTGGATCTCACCCGTAAGCGCAACGAATTCGCTTACTCGTTCAATTTCGTCGCCAAAAAATTCAACCCTAAGCGCAATTTCGGAGTTGTACGCAGGGAAAATTTCAACAACGTCGCCCCTTACGCGGAATGTGTTTCGGACGAAGTTTATGTCGTTGCGTTCATACTGAAGGTCAACAAGCCTACGCAATAATTTATCCCTCGACATCTCCAATCCGGGACGAAGCGAGATAATCATGTTTCGGTAATCAATTGGGTTGCCAAGCGAATAAATGCAGCTAACGCTTGCAACTATGATAACGTCGCGCCTTTCGGAAAGGGAAGCGGTTGCGGCGTGACGAAGCTTGTCAATTTCGTCGTTTATCGCCGAGTCTTTTTCGATGTAGGTATCCGTTCCGGGTAAATAAGCCTCGGGTTGATAATAATCATAGTAGGAAACAAAATATTCAACCGCATTCTCAGGGAAAAACTCCCTAAACTCCGAGCATAACTGTGCCGCCAACGTCTTATTATGAGCAAGAATTAATGTCGGGCGGTTTACCCGCTCGATAATATTGGCCATGGTGAAGGTCTTACCCGAACCGGTAACGCCAAGTAAGGATTGCTCTTTTTCGCCGTTTAAAATGCCGTTTACAAGCGCATTTATGGCTTGCGGCTGGTCGCCAGTGGGCTTAAATTTCGAAACGAGCTTGAACTTATCCATGGCCAAAAACCTCCATTTTATTTATTCTTATTATTTTACCACAAAAATAATAAAAAATAAAGGCTTCTTACAAACTTAATTATAAAAAAACGGAACAGTTAAATAGTAACCGTTCCGTTAAAAAATGTTTTAATTAGCCAACAATCATTCTTATATCGTTGCTGATATTTTTCGGCAAATCGTTTTGTTTTATGGCGCCAATTATAGCGGTAACAATCGGAATCCAACAAAGGAACCAGCCAATAACTGCGCCGACTATTTTGCTTGTCCATTCAGCCTCAGTGTATGAAACATACAATGTACCGTTATTAAGTGTTAAATTAGCTTTAATTGCAACGCCTAATCCGGTTATTGTGTTAATACCGCCCATATCTTTTTCAAAGCTAATGCTAATGGAATTGTTGAAAGAGGTTGCGGTTGCGGTGAAACCTTTAGAATTATAAAGCTCAACAAGTCTCTGTGCTATGCCGTCAACGGTGGTGCCTTCCGGTACGTTAATGATTAAAGAATTATCCATTTTTCATTCCTCCAAAAATTTGTATATAACATCTAAAATCCCGTTAGGGAATAATGCCTAAGTAAAGCCGGATTATGTATGTCGTAATAAGCAACACGCCCGTAAAAATCAAAACGCCTATTTCTAACTTAATATTTATTTTAATTTTCTTTAAAATAAGTTTTCTTAAAATTAAATAAATAAGTTCAATTCCTATAATTCCGAAAAGAGGGTGATAATAGAAAGCGGCTTTAAAATCAAGCTTTGCGGCGGATAAAAAAGCGCGAGTCATTCCGCATGTTGCGCAGGGTATTCCGAAAATATATCTTGTGGGGCATTTGTATATAAAAAATATAATTAAAAAAGCGGCAATACCTGAAATTATCGCCAAAGCCCACATGGCCTTTCTTTTCATAAAAACCTCTTACGATGCAATATTATTTGACTTCATGATACCATTTAAAGGCGTTTTTGTCAACGAAATAAGCCTCTATTCTTGATACCGAAAAGACATATATATAACCGCTTGATGATTTGCGATTAAGCGGTTATAATGAAAAAAGAATAAGCGGCTAAAATTTTTTAAAAAATTATGTGACTTTTTCGTTTGTTTGAACGATATAGTTTATGAAGGCCGCCCAAAGGGAAGTGAAAAGGCTTGAGAGGAACAATAAAAACCGAATATGATGAAATTTATTCCGCTTATGCCGATTTGCTTTACCGACTGGCGTTAAGCCATCTTAAAAACAGTTATGACGCCGAAGACGCCGTACAAGAAACCTTTATCGCGTATTTTTATCATAAGGGCAACTTTGCCGACGATAACCACCGAAAAGCGTGGCTTGTCCGCGTGTTGCTTAATAAATGCACCGACCATATCCGAAAATCAACTCGAGTTAAAACGGTTGAAATTGACGACAGTGTTGCCGCAAAAAATGACCAAGACGACGGCGTTTTTAATATGGTAATGGCGCTTGAAGAAAAATATAAAACGCCTTTTTTGCTTTATTATTTCGAAGGGTTTGACATAAAAGAAACGGCGTCAATACTAAAACTTACCGTTTCGGCGGTAAAAATGCGGCTTAAACGCGGCCGTGAAATGCTGAAAATAGCTTTGGGAGATGAAACCGAATGAATCTTGACTCAGCGATTAAAAAATATAATAACATAAAAGCGCCTGACGAGCTTTACCAAAAAACGCTTAACCGAATTGAAGGAGAAAACCGACCAAAGACGCAATTTTCCGTTGTTCGTTTTGCTTCCTTGGTTGCGGCGTGCGTTTGCATAATCGCCGCCGTAACGTTTACGTTAGTTAACGGCTCGTCGTCGGTTATCTTAACCGATAAAACATGCTCGGTCGAAACGCTCGACTTTGTTCCCGTGGCTCAAACCGCGGCGTACGGTATGCGTTCGTTGTCGGTAATCGAAGTAGCCTTGCTTCCGATTGAACTTGAAAGCGATTGCAAGGTCGAATTTGAAAAAGGACGCTTCGCTTCAAGGGTCGGGAATAATCCTCCCGCCGAAATTGTTTCGGGTACAACCGTTACAAAAGGCTCGTCGCTTTATATCGTTTTCGACGGCGAAAATGAATATAACGTAAAATTAACGGCCGACAAAAAGGAATATGAGCTTATTATATCGGTCGAAAACAAAGGCAAAATCAGACTTAGTCTGAAAAAATAAAAAAATTAAAAACCGAAAGGAAAAACAACCATGAAAAAGATTTTTGCACTTATCCTTGCAGTAACAATGCTTCTCTCTACACTTGCTCTTGTAGGCTGCGGCGCTAACAACGCCGATGACAACGCTTCTTCCGAAGCGGTCGCCGAGGTTGATGTTGTTGACGCTCTTAAAAACATTTGGGACAACTATGAGGACGAAAATAAATTCGCTGCTATGGGCGGCGGAATGGCTAACCCTGTTACCGACGGCCCCGGCGAATTAAGCCTTGATGACACCGCCGAAGTAAACGATAAAACCGGCGTACCCGAAGATAAGATTACTACTATTGATAAAGCCGCTACCCTTATCCATATGATGAACGCTAATACCTTCTCCGCCGCCGCCGTTCATGCCGCAGAGGGTGTCAAGGCCGAGGACGTTGCAACAACTATCGGCGATAACCTCAAAATCCGTCAGTGGATGTGCGGTATCCCCGAAAAGCACGTAATTATTAAGGTTGGCGCAAACACAATTATTTCCGCTTTCGGCGCAAACGACCTTATAACCGTTTTTCTTGACAAGGCTAAGGTCGCTTATCCGGAATACACCGTTCTTTTGGAACAAACTTTCTAATAATATCGAAACATGCTGTTTTCGTCGCTTGAATTTCTTTACGGGTTTTTGCCCCTTGTACTGATATTGTATTTTGCCGTACCTTTCCGTTTAAAGAATTACGTTTTGCTTATTTTTAGCTTAGGTTTTTACTTTTACGGAGAACAAACGCGCATAATATTAATGCTTGTTTGCGTTGCGGCGTGCTATATCGGCGCGTTGTTAATAGATAAGGTTGAACGAAAAGGCCTAAAAAATCTATTTTTATGGCTTAGCATCGGTGTGTGCCTCGGAATGCTCGGGGTGTTCAAATATGCCGACTTCTTTATCGGTAACGTAAATTCGCTTACCGGCGCTTCCTTTGCGCTTACGGGAATAATTTTGCCGATAGGTATAAGCTTTTATACTTTCCAGGCGTTAAGCTACGTTGTCGACGTTTATCGCGGCGACGTAGCGGTACAAAAAAATCCCTTTATGCTTGCGACCTATGTTTCCTATTTCCCTCAGTTAATTGCGGGACCTATTGTCCGTTATCAAGAGGTGGAAAAGGAGCTTGCCTTTAGACGTCATACGTTTGAAGGCTTTGCCGAGGGCGTAAAAAGGCTTGTTTTGGGATTGGGTAAAAAGGTGCTTGTCGCAAACGTGCTTTATTCGCTTTGCGAAACCTTTAAAGCGCAGGAAAACCCAACAACTCTTTTCTACTGGCTTTATATTATCTCGTATACGCTTCATCTTTACTTTGACTTTTCCGGTTACAGCGATATGGCAATCGGACTTGGCAAAATGATGGGCTTCAAATTCCCCGAAAACTTTAACTATCCCTTTATATCCCGCAGCGTTTCCGAGTTTTGGCGCCGTTGGCACATGACCCTCGGAAGCTGGTTCCGCGATTACGTTTACTTTCCGCTTGGAGGAAGCCGTGTTGGTAAATTAAAGCTTGTACGTAACCTTTTTGTCGTATGGATGTTTACCGGGCTTTGGCACGGAGCCGCATGGAACTTTGTAATATGGGGAGTTTACTTTGGCCTCCTTTTGGTCGGAGAAAAACTGCTTTGGGGAAAGGCGCTTGAAAAACTGCCTAAAGTAATTCAGCACGCTTATGTTATAATTTTACTGCTTATAAGCTTTGTTGTTTTCGACTCAACGAGCTTTGCCGAAATGCTGCGTAATTTAAAGGGCGTTATCGGTATCGGAACGTCTGGCTTTGCCGACACAACCTCGCTTTATTATCTTTTAAGCTTTTTACCGATTATTGTTACGGCGGCGTTTTTGTCAACTCCCGCTATGTCGCTTTTTGCGAAAAAGCTTAATGCAAACAACAAAACCGCAACTGCCTTGTCGGTAATAACGCCAATAGGATTGGCTTTAATGCTAATCGCCGTAACGGCGTTTTTGGTCGACGGCTCGTTTAACCCGTTTTTGTATTTCCGTTTTTGAGGTGACACAATGAAAAAAACAATCGAATACAAAGTTACGGCTATCCTGTTCGCGGTTATAATTTTTGGGTTAACCTTTTTCGGCGTTTTTCTTAAAGATAATGAGTTTTCGCTATCCGAACGCCGATTGCTTGCCGATTTTCCCGAAATAACCGTCGAAACCATAAAAAGCGGAAAAGCCATGGAGGATTTTTCGGCCTATATGGCCGACCAATTTCCTTTACGCGACGGTTTTCGTTCGGTGAAAGCATATTTGCTAAACTATCTTTATTTCCAAAAGGATAACAACGGCGTTTATAACGTCGACGGCTCGCTTTCAAAGCTTGATTATCCGCTTAACGAAA
>JAFNUO010000072.1 GCA_017383985.1 Clostridia bacterium
ACCGATTTTGATAGCTCGCATGTGCATGTTGTTGCGTCGTTTAAGGATGCAATGGCGCTTATGCAAAATATGATTGACAATAATTCGGCCGTTCTTTTTGAAAACGATTTGCCGGATAATTACGCAAAATAAAGAAAAGGGGAATACACCATGAAAACAAATGTAGCCGTATTTTTCGGCGGAGTTTCCGTTGAGCATGAGGTATCAATTATTTCTGCGGTTCAAGCTATGCATAGCATGAACACCGAAAAGTATAATATTATTCCGATTTATATTACAAAAGACGGAATTATGCTTTACGGAGATAAGCTTAACGATATCGAAACCTTCCGTCGTCCTTCGCTTAATACGTTAAAGGACGAGTTTATAAAAGTTATCGTTGCCCGCGACGGGGACAGCGTATATATTTATAACCAAAAGGCCGGCTTTAAGGGCAGAAAACCACTTACTACTATTGATATTGCTTTCCCGATTGTACACGGTACAAACGTTGAAGACGGCGCTTTGTCGGGTTGGTTTGAGCTTCTTGGAATCCCGTACGTTGGCTGCGATGTCCTTTCGGCGGCCGTAGGAATGGATAAAGCGATATTTAAAGACGTTCTTAATTCCGCCGGCGTTCCCGTATTACCGCATATTGCGTTTTTTAGCAAGCGTTGGTCGTCGGAAAAAGATGAAATAATTGCACAAATTGAGAAAACCTTTGATTATCCGGTAATCGTTAAGCCGGCAAATCTTGGCTCGTCGGTTGGCATTAGCAAGGCTAAGGACCGACGTTCGCTTGAGGAGGCCGTTGATTTAGCGACCTCTTTTGCTCAAAAAATTCTTGTCGAAAGAGCGGTTACATCGCTTAGAGAAATTAACTGTTCAGTTCTTGGAGACATGGACGAATGTAATCCTTCCGAATGTGAAGAGCCGGTTATGACGGGCGAAATTTTGTCTTATAACGACAAATATATAAGCGATTCCTCCGCATCAAAGGGTATGCAAACCTTAAAACGCAAGCTTCCCGCCGAATTGAGCGAGGAAAAAGCCGCCGAGATTAAAGATTACGCTTGCCGCACCTTTAAAGCGATGGGTTGCAACGGCGTAGTTCGTATTGATTTTTTGATTGATACCGCCGACGGCGACAAGGTATACGTTAATGAGGCAAATACAATTCCCGGTTCGCTTGCCTTTTATCTTTGGGAAGCGACGGGAAAGAAGTATACCGAACTGCTTGACGATATGATTGCTTTAGGTTTTAAACGTGACAGAGCTAAAAAGCAGCTTATGTTCACATATGATACTAATATTCTTGACGGGGTCGGCTCTTTTGGAACCAAGGGAGCGAAAGGCTCAAAGTTTTAATGGGTTGTGTTTTTAAATGACAAAGCTTTTGATTAAGTTATTTATTAAAGACAGCGAAAATATTAAGGATAAAAACGTACGCCGTAAATATGGCAACTTAGGCGGTTTTGTAGGTATATTTTCAAACCTTTTATTGTTCGCATTAAAGCTTTTTGCGGGCATAATTTCGGGAAGTATTGCTATTACGGCCGACGCATTTAACAATTTGTCCGATATGGGTTCATCGGTTTTAACCATGCTTGGATTTAAAATTGCCTCAAAGTCGCCTGATAAAGACCATCCTTTTGGCCACGGACGCATGGAATACATGTCGGGATTTATTGTCTCAGTTGTTATAATTATTGTCGGATTTGAACTTTTTACAAGCTCTGTATCTAAAATTTTTAATCCCGAGGCGATATTAGTAAATTGGCTTACAATTACTATTTTAATTATTTCTATTGCCGTTAAACTGTGGCAAGGTTTATTTAATAATAAGCTTGGAAAAATTCTTAATTCGGCCGCTTTAAAAGCAACTGCAAAAGATTCGATTAACGACGTTGTTGCAACTTCAGCTGTACTTTTAACCTCGGTCATAAGTTTAATTTTTGACATTAATATTGACGGCTACGTAGGTGTATTGGTAGCGGGATTTATTATGTACGGCGGTTTTTCCGCCGCAAAGGAAATGTTAAGTCCTTTGCTTGGCGAACAGCCCGATCCCGAACTTGTTAACGAGATACGTTCAACCGTTCTTGAAAATGATGAATTTGTCGGAATGCACGACCTTATTGTTCACGATTACGGCCCCGGTCGTTGCTTTGCGTCGCTTCATGTTGAAGTGCCCGATACGGTTGATATCGTAAGTTGTCATGAACAAATTGATGCTTGCGAGAAAAAGGTTTTTGATAAACTCGGCATTGTGTTGGTAATTCATATGGACCCGATTGCGACAAAAGATGAACGCAGAAACGCCATTGATTTAATTGTCAAAGATATAATTTGTTCAATAGATGAAACGCTTAGTTATCATGATTTGCGTATTGTTGACGGCGAAAAAAGAATAAACATAATTTTTGACGTTGTTAAACCGTATGAAATTAAAATGACCGACCGCGAGCTTATTGATTTAATTCAAGATAAGCTTTGGGAAGTTGATCCGGCATTTTTTTGCGTTATTGAAATTGACCACGAATTTTCCAAAGGCTGAAAAAGTGAGGAGTAAATATGGCATACATAGACCTTAAATATAAGCGAGACGAAAACAAAATATGTGACAACCCTCATAAAGGCTGGTATGTTCATTTTTACGACAACGGTCTGTTTAATTACGGTGGAAAGCTCAAAGAGGACGATTTTCTTGAAGATTTTCCGTTTATGGACCATATTTATTTGCGCCTTGCTTGGGCTTATCTTGAGCCGGAAGAAGGAAAGTTTAATTGGGATTTGATTGACCGTGTAATTAAACGATTTGAAGGTAAATATCGCTTTGCTTTTCGCATAACCTGCAAGGAAACCGACGATACCTTGCCTTATGCAACTCCGAAATGGGTTGAAGAAGCAGGCGCAAAAGGCAACATAGTTGACGGCTATTTTGAACCCGAATACGGCGACGAAATTTTTCTTAAAAAGCTTGAAAATTTCCATAAAGCATTTGCCGAGCGTTATGACGGCCGT
>JAFNUO010000073.1 GCA_017383985.1 Clostridia bacterium
GTAAAATTTTTTATGTTTTTTACGCATTTTAAATGCGATTATTCTTTATAATAAAAGCTATACTGTAAATAGGGTTATTATTGTAAATAATTTAGTTATTTTTTATATTGCACAAGGTGCTGCTTATAATGTATAATAAGTACATTGATAAAATTTTATCAATGTATACACAACCAAAGGAGAAACGGTTATGGAAAACAACAAGTATCCCATCGTAGATAGTGTAGAAAGCCTTGAAGCATGTATCGCAAGAGTACGTGCAGCTCAGCAGAAGTATGCTTCATATACTCAGGAGCAGGTTGACGAGATTTTTAAAGCTGCCGCAGTAGCCGCAAACAGCGCAAGAATTCCGCTTGCAAAAATGGCAGTTGAAGAAACCGGCATGGGTATCGTTGAAGACAAGGTAATTAAGAACCACTACGCCGCAGAGTATATTTACAACGCATATAAAGACACCAAAACCTGCGGAGTTATTGAAGAAGATAAGGCGTTCGGTACTAAAAAAATTGCCGAGCCTATCGGCGTAATCGCCGCCGTTATCCCCACAACAAACCCGACATCTACCGCTATTTTTAAGTGCTTGCTTGCGCTTAAAACAAGAAACGGTATTATCATCAGCCCCCACCCAAGAGCAAAGAACAGCACAATTACCGCCGCAAAGCTTGTACTTGAAGCGGCCGTTAAAGCAGGTGCACCTGAGGAGCTTTTCGGTTGGATTGACGTACCGAGCCTTGACATGACCAACACCGTTATGAAAGAGGCCGATATTATCCTTGCAACCGGCGGCCCAGGCATGGTTAAAGCCGCTTACTCCAGCGGTAAGCCCGCCCTTGGCGTTGGCGCAGGTAACACCCCCGCAATTATCGACGAAACCGCCGATATTTTGCTTGCGGTTAACTCGATTATTCACTCAAAAACGTTCGATAACGGTATGATTTGCGCATCCGAGCAGTCGGTTATCGTACTTGATAAAATTTACGACAAAGTTAAAAAAGAATTCGCTAACCGCGGTTGTTATTTCCTTAACGCGGAGGAAACCGAAAAGGTTAGAAAGACCATTATCATCAACGGCGCTCTTAACGCCAAGATTGTAGGTCAAAAGGCTCATAAAATCGCCGAGCTTTCGGGCGTTAGCGTTCCCGAAGCGACAAAAATCCTTATAGGCGAGGTTGAAAGCGTTGAGCTTAGCGAAGAATTTGCTCACGAAAAGCTTTCTCCCGTACTTGCTATGTATAAAGCAAAGAATTTTGAGGACGCATTACAAAAGGCAGAGCACCTTGTTGCCGACGGCGGCTACGGTCACACCTCCTCCGTTTATCTTAACGAGGTAACCGAAACCGAAAAGCTCAACGAGTTCGCCGCAAGAATGAAAACCTGTCGTATTCTTGTTAACACACCTTCGTCTCACGGCGGTATCGGCGACCTTTATAACTTTAAGCTTGCTCCGTCGCTTACCTTAGGCTGTGGTTCTTGGGGCGGCAACTCGGTTTCCGAAAACGTTGGCGTTAAACATCTTATTAACATTAAAACTGTTGCCGAAAGAAGGGAAAACATGCTTTGGTTCAGAGCCCCTGAAAAGGTTTATATTAAGAAGGGTTGCTTGCCCGTTGCGCTTGACGAGCTTAAGACCGTAAGAAACGCTAAAAAGGCATTTATCGTAACCGACACCTTCCTTTATCAAAACGGCTATACAAAGCCGATTACCGACAAACTTGACGAAATGGGCATTCAGCACACAACATTCTTTAACGTTCAGCCTGACCCGACCTTAGCTAACGCCACCGACGGCGCCGCACAGATGGCAAGCTTCCAGCCCGATACCATTATCGCACTCGGCGGCGGCTCGGCAATGGACGCGGCTAAGATTATGTGGGTTCTTTATGAACACCCCGAAGCCGACTTTATGGATATGGCTATGCGCTTTATTGATATCCGCAAGCGTGTTTATTCCTTCCCGAAAATGGGCGAAAAAGCTTACTTTATCGCCATTCCTACTTCCGCAGGTACCGGCTCGGAGGTTACCCCCTTCGCCGTTATTACCGACGAAAAAACCGGCGTAAAATATCCGCTTGCCGATTACGAATTGCTCCCGAATATGGCAATCGTAGACACCGATTTCCACATGTCCGCGCCTAAGGGACTTACCGCCGCTTCGGGTATCGACGCCGTAACTCACGCTCTTGAAGCGTACGTTGCTATGCTCGCGACCGATTACACCGACGGACTCGCTCTTCGCGCACTCAAGGTTATATTTGAGTATCTTCCCAGAGCTTACGAGAACGGCCAGGTTGACATTGAAGCACGCGAAAAGATGGCCAACGCCGCCACCATGGCAGGTATGGCCTTTGCAAACGCATTCCTCGGCATTTGCCACTCCATGGCGCATAAGCTTGGCGCTTTCCACCACCTTCCCCACGGCGTAGCCAACGCTCTTATGATTGAAGAGGTTATCCGCTTTAACTCCAGCGAGGCTCCCGTTAAGATGGGTACCTTCTCACAATATGACCACCCGCATACCCTTGCCCGTTATGCAGAGGTTGCCGACTATCTTGGTCTTGGCGGCAAAAACGACGCCGAAAAGGTAGAAAACCTTATCAAGGCCATAAACGAGCTTAAGGCAAAGGTCGGAATTAAGGAAACCATCAAGGATTACGGCATCGACGAAAAGGATTTCCTTGACAGACTTGACGACATGGTTGAGCAGGCGTTCGACGACCAATGCACCGGCGCTAACCCCCGTTACCCGCTCATGAGCGAAATTAAGGAAATGTACCTTAACGCATACTACGGCAAGCATTTTGAAGAAAAGGCTATGCCCACCGTTAGCCAACTTAAAGCTACCAAAACCGCCAAGAAATAAGGAGGAACGACCATGAAACTTGATAACATTATCGTTGTAAGAGAAAACAAGACTCTTTACCGTGACGGCGAAAACTGCATTAAGGTTTTCGACACCGATTATTCAAAGGCCGACGTTCTTAACGAAGCTCTTAATCAGGCGAGAGTTGAGGAAACCGGTATTAAAATGAACAAAATTCATGAAGTTACCAAGGTTGACGGCAAATGGGCTATCGTTTCCGATTATATTGCCGGTAAGACGCTTGCCGAGCTTATGGTGGAAAATCCCGGTAAAATTGACGAGTATCTTAATCTCTTTGTCGACCTCCAAATGCAAATTCATTCAAAGGAAATGTCCTCGTTGAGCCGTCTTAAGGACAAAATGAACCGCAAAATCGGCGCAACCAAGCTTGACGCTACCACCCGTTACGAGCTTCACACACGTCTTGAGTCCATGCCCAAACACAAAAAAGTTTGTCACGGCGACTTTAACCCGTCAAATGTAATTATTGGCGAAGACGGCGCAGCTTATGTCCTTGACTGGGCTCACGCTACTCAGGGTAACGCTTCCGCCGACGTTGCACGCACCTATCTTCTTTTCAAGCTCGCAGGTGACGACGAGATTGCCGAAAAGTATCTTAACCTTTTCTGCGAAAAGAGCGACACCGCTAAACAGTATATCCAGAAATGGATGCCCATCGTTGCCGCTTCTCAGTCGGTTAAGGGCAAACCCGAGGAAAGACAGTTCTTGCTTTCTTGGGTAGACGTAGTTGATTACGAATAATTAAACCAAACAAAAAAACGGTGATACAAAATGTATCACCGTTTTTTTGTTATTCAATTTCTGCCCAGTTGATTTTTTTATCTTTAAAATAATATTCCCTATCGTGTTCGTTTATTTCGCGAAGCACACGGCACGGGTTACCTGCCGCAATTACGTTAGGCGGCAAGTCCTTTGTAACCACGCTGCCCGCGCCGACAACGGTATTGTCGCCGATTGTTATTCCCGGAAGAACAATTACCCCCGCACCAAGCCAGCAGTTTTTGCCAATATGTACCGTCGCATTATACTGATACGCTTTTACGCGTAATTCGGGCAAAATCGGGTGTCCCGCCGTTGCGATAACGACGTTTGGGCCTAACATTGTACTATCGCCTATATAAACATGGGTATCGTCGACCAAAGTTACACCGAAATTAAAATAAATGTTGTTACCCAAATGACAATGCTTTCCGCCAAAATTAGAATGAAACGGCGGCTCTATATAGCAGTTTTCGCCCACCTCGGCAAACATTTCTTTCATAAGTTTTTGGCGTTTGTCAAGCTCGGTTGGCCGAGTCATGTTAAAATCATAAAGTCGGTCAAGACATTTCAGTTGTTCGGTCATAATCGTTTCGTCATTGGGCAAATATAGTTCGGTTGTATGTAATTTCTCTTTCATGTTACTCATTTTCATTACCTCGGATTTATTTGTATAAAAAATAATACCTGCTGAAAAATCAGCAGGTATTTAAGCGCAAATAATTATTCAGCGAAACCGGAAGCTACAAGAGCTACAAGGCCGTCAACAGCGTTTTCTTCATCAGCGCCGTCGGCAATAATTTTAATATTAGTACCGCCAACAATACCAAGCGAAAGTACGCCAAGAAGGCTTTTTGCGTTTACGCGGCGCTCTTCCTTTTCAACCCAAATAGAAGACTTGTACTCGTTAGCCTTCTGGATAAAGAAAGTAGCGGGACGGGCATGAAGTCCGACCTTATTCTGAACAACGACATCCTTAATAATCATTAATATCGCTCCTTAAAAACTAAGTTTCTGGTAAGTTATATTATAGCACAAAAAACTCCAAGGTCAATGACTTAAAACATAATATGAGCAAAGTTCTGTTTTGTCAACAAATCACGACCTTTTTTTGGCACCTTTCTTTGTAAACATTCACTACAATTTTATGCAGCTATTCACTATTCTGCCTTAAAAAATAAATATTAATCGTTAAAATCTTTCTTTTTGTTTATATAATTTGTTAAAAAAAGGCGTTCCTTTTCGGTTATATCCGCATTTTCCAACATATCGGGGCGTTTATCCGCCGTTTCGGTAAGCATTTTCTCTCTGCGCCACGCGGCAATGTTTTTATGATGGCCCGAAAGCAAAACCTCGGGAATATCTCTTTCTCGCCATACGGGAGGACGGGTATATTGAGGATATTCAAGAAGCCCCGAAAAATGGCTTTCCTCGGTAAAGCACTCGTCGTCGGACAAAACGCCGCCTATCATACGGCAAACAGCGTCAGTTAACACCAAGGCGGGCATTTCGCCGCCCGTAAGAACATAGTCGCCTATCGAAATTTCTTCGTCAACGATTTCGTCAAGCAGACGCTGGTCAACGCCTTCGTAATGGCCGCAAAGGATAATAAAACCGTCGCCCTTTGAAAGCTCAAGCGCCTTTTGCTGGGTTAACACCTTACCCTTTGGCGACATATAAATAACCGGAGGAGTGTCTCCCCTTTTTTCGCAAATTGCTCGGTAGCAATCGTAAATCGGCTGAGCCGACATGACCATTCCTCTGCCTCCGCCGTACGGATAGTCGTCGGTACGACCGTGCTTATTTTCGGTAAATGGGCGGATGTCGGTACATTCGACGTTAATCGTTCCCGCCGCAATAGCTCGTCCGATAATGCTTTCGTGTAAAAAGGCGTTGCACATATCGGGAAAAAGGGTCATTATATCAATCCTCATCGTCAAATATCCCCTTAAGCGGTCGAATTTCAATTTTATTATCGGCGACGTCAACATTTATTACAACGTCGTCAATTACGGGAATAAGATACTCTTTTTCGCCGTTTTTGATATGCCACACGTCGTTTGCTCCCGTTTTTGAAACGTCGCTTATTTCGCCGTAAACTTTGCCGTCGTCGGCGTCAAAAACGGTACAACCGAGCAAATCTTGAACAAAATACTTGTCCTTCGGCAATTTTGCGTCCTTACGACTGATGTAAACGATTTTTCCGCGGAATTTTTCCGCTTGTTCAATCGTGTCAATACCGCCTACCTTTACGATAGCAACGTTTTTATGCGGACGGCAGGTTACCTTGGCCCATTTTTCGGTGCCGTCAGCGTTAAGATAAAGCGTTTTAAACCCCGTCATAAAATCAGGGCTATCGCTCCATGTGTCAAGGCGCATTTCGCCCCTTATTCCGTGAGTTCCGGTGATTTTTCCGGCTTCTATATATTGTTTGAGCATGTTATCGCTCCTTGTTTTCGTTAAAAATTAAAAGGGGCAGGCTTTTGCCTGCCCCTCATGATTAAATCAGTCGATTTCAACCATGATTTTTTGGCCGTTACGGTTAGCAACAGAACGCATAAGAGTACGAATCTCCTTAGCTATGCGTCCCTGTTTGCCGATGACTCTGCCCATATCGTCGGCGGCTACGTGTAAATGGTACACGATAGTGCCTTCGCTGTCGGGTTGGTCAACTGTAACGGTTACTTGGTCGGGGCATTTTACAAGGCCACGAGCAATAGTAACCAACAATTCTTCCATTTAAGGTTCCTCCAAGATTACAGAATTCCGTTTTTCTTGAGAAGAGCTTTAACGGTATCTGTCGGCTGAGCACCGTTACCAATCCATTTCTGAACCTTCTCAGCGTCTACCTTTACCTCAGCGGGGTTGGTAAGCGGATTGTAATATCCAACCTCTTCGATGAAACGACCGTCACGGGGATATCTTGAATCCGCTACAACGATACGGTAGAAGGGAGCCTTCTTTGCACCCATTCTGCGAAGTCTGATTTTTACTGCCATCTTCAGCACCTCCTAATTAATTATTAATTGTATATTCACTTGATTTTAACCAAGATGAAATCAGAATTTAAAGCCGGGAGGAAGTTGCATACCCCTGCCTCGTTTGCCTTTGCCTTTTGCGTTAAGTTGCTTGAACATTTTTTTCATTTGTTCATGTTGGCGTAAAAGGCGGTTAACCTCTTCGACCGAAGTTCCGCTGCCCGCCGCAATTCGTCTTTTTCGCGACGGATTGATTATGTCGGGACGTTCGCGTTCACGCTTAGTCATTGAGTAAATTATGGATTCGACACGGAGAAGCTGGCGGTCGTCGATGTCGACGTCCTTAAGCTTATTACCCATACCGGGAAGCATAGACATTACCTGTTTAAGCGGGCCCATCTTTTTAATTTCTTGGAACTGGGCAAGCAGGTCGTTCATGTCGAAGGTGTTATTTTTAAGCTTTGCTGCCATTTCGGCGGCTTGCTTTTCGTCAATTTGCTGCTCCGCTTTTTCGATAAGGGACAAAACGTCGCCCATACCGAGAATTCGAGAGGCCATTCGCGACGGGTGGAATTCCTCGATATCGTCGAGCTTTTCGCCCGTACCGATATATTTAATCGGTTTTCCCGTAACCGCTCTTATCGACAAGGCGGCACCGCCACGGGTATCGCCGTCAAGCTTTGTGAGCAATACGGAGTCAATCTCTAAAAGGTCGTTAAACGCCTTTGCTACGTTAACGGCGTCCTGACCTACCATGGAGTCGACAACAAGGATGATTTCGCACGGGTTGGTTATATCTTTAATTCGGGTAAGCTCGGCCATTAAATCTTCGTCAATGTGGAGACGGCCGGCGGTATCCAAAATAACATAGTCGTTACCGTAGTCTCTTGCATATCGGATAGCTTCGTCGGCGGTTTTTTCCGGCTTTTGGGTTCCGCGATCGAACACCGGAACGCCTACCTGCTCGCCGACAACCTTTAACTGGTCGATAGCGGCGGGTCGGTAAATATCGCACGCGACAAGCAAGGGACGATGGCCGGCGGATTTAAGCTTTTTGGCGAGTTTGGCCGAATGGGTTGTTTTACCCGAGCCCTGTAAGCCGCACATCATTATTACCGACGGGAGCTTTGACGAGGTATTAAGGCGGACGTTCTCGCCGCCCATAAGTTGGGTCAGTTCCTCGTTAACAAGCTTTATTACCATTTGCGCCGGCGTAAGACTTTCCATTACCTTTTCGCCGATACATTTTTCGGACAATGAGTTGGTAAAGTCCTTGGCGACTTTATAGTTTACGTCGGCTTCAAGTAAAGCAAGGCGTATTTCACGCATAGCCTCTTTAACGTCGGTTTCGCTAAGCTTTCCTTTGGATTTAAGGCGCTTAAACGCAGCGCTGAGTTTATCGGTAAGGTTATCAAAAGCCACTATTTAAGCTCCTCCTGTCGTAAAATTGAGTCGATTATAGATAAAATTTCTTCGTTATCGGTTATATCTCGGATTTTTTCAAGCGCCCCTTCGATATTTGCAAAGCGACTTGCTAAATGGAGCTTTTCCTCAAGGGCGTAAAGCGCCGTTTCCGCCTTTTTAATGGAGTCGCGTACCCCTTGACGAGTTATTCCTTCGTCCTCGGCGATTTCGGCAAGGGACAAATCCTCGTTATAATATAAATCAAGCAAGGAACGCTGTTTTTCGGTGATAAGCGGGCCGTAGTAAGCAAGCAATAAACTTATACGAAAATCCTTTCCCATAAAATAACGCACTCCTTATCGCTGTAAAGTCCAAATGCTTTACAGCAAGGACTATTATATATCCCTCTTATATTTTTGTCAAGTAGAAATTAATAGTTCTTGATAAAAATGTGTTTTACATATATAATGAGACTATTACAAGTCCAAGTTTAGCATTTCTGACGGAGGGAAACATGCTTTATAAAGACAAAAAGCGCCGTTTAGGTGACCGATATGACGGGTTCAAGGTTCGAAAAACCGACGCCCTATTCCAGCTTATACCCTACATAATGCGTTCAAGAACCGATTCCCAGGTTTTTTTCGAGGATGAAATCGACATTACCGAGGTTGAACAGTTTATCAGAGAACATAGACGAAGCGACATTGAAAATCTTTCGCTTTTGCTTGTTATTATGGCGGGGATTGTTCGAATGTACGCCATACGTCCGAGACTTAACCGATTTATTGCGGGCAAAAACATTTACGCAAGAAATCACTTACGTATTTCTCTTGCGGTTAAGCCGAGTTTAACCATTGAATCGGACGAACTTATTATAATGCCGGAATTTGAGCCGGAGGACACCCTTTACGATGTTTGCAAAAAATTCGCCGACGTTGTAGAAAAGGAAATAGAAAGCGTTAAACGAAACGAGGAAAAAGGCAACAAAACCGACGTACTTGCAAAGGCGGTAGCCGCTTGTCCTTCGTTTATTAAATCGTCCATAGTCTTTTGGGCAAGAAACCTCGATAAAGTCGGATTAATGCCTAAAGTAATTAGCCGCGCGTCGCCCTTCCATACAAGCGCTTTTGTTACCGACGTTGGTTCAATCGGTATCGACCCGATTTATCATCATTTATACGAGTTCGGCACCTGCTCGGTGTTTTTTGCGATGGGCAAAAAGGAAACAAAATATATCATTGACAACGACGGAAACATAACTAAAAGACGTTTTGTCAAAATTAAATTAGTTTGTGATGAAAGAATTTGCGACGGGTATTATTATGCGTCGTCATTAAGAATGTTCAAAAAGCTTCTGAGGCACCCCGAACAGCTTTTATTACCGCCCGAGGCTGTTTTTGAGGACGACGGTATTTAACAAATATTAATCGGCGGCTGTAAATTTATTTACGGTCGCCTTTTTAAGGAAGATTTTATGCGAAAATCAATACAAATTATATCCTTTTCGCTTTGTTTTATAATTTTAATGCTTTCGTGCGGCTGTGATATCAACTCCGGCTCAAACAAAATAATAAGCATGGACGTTGATACAAAGCCGAAAAAC
The DNA here is from genome assembly GCA_017383985.1 of Clostridia bacterium. Taxonomy (GTDB): domain Bacteria; phylum Bacillota; class Clostridia; order Oscillospirales; family Acutalibacteraceae; genus UMGS1976. Next base: position 9,626 of record JAFNUO010000073.1, read on the forward strand.
ATTGACCCTCAGCTTGCCGTTTCGGACAGCGAGCTTATAATTGCAAGAAACACCTTAACCGGCCTTTTCAGGATTAGCGAGGATGGAAAAGCGGAAAAATCGCTTTGCGAAAGCGTTAAAGTTTCGGACGACAGGCTTACATATTATTTTAAAATTAAAGACGCTAAATGGAGCGACGACAGGCAAATAACCGCGGACGACTTTGTTTTTGGCATTACGAGAGCGTTAAGCCCCATAACAAAATCGCCATATGCAAGCTCGCTTTTTTACATTAAAAACGCGGAAAAGTTTCACAACAATGAGGTTGGCTTAACCGAGCTTGGAATTTCGGCAACCGACAGCACGACGGTTAAAATTACGCTTGAGAAAAAGATTGCCGATATTGAATATAAGCTTGCCGACCTTTCGGCTATGCCGTGTAACCGCGAGTTTTTTACCGAATGTAAAGGCAAATACGGATTAAGCGAGGTCGACATGCTTTACTGCGGCCCGTTTTATGTAAGCAGTTGGAGCGAAAAAAGCATTAAGCTTAACCGCAACAACGATTACGCAGGCGGCGAGGTTAAACCCGCTTCGGTTACGATGACCTTCGGCGGCACAAGCGATGAGAGAATTGAGGACATTTCAAAAGGAGTTATCGACGTAGCCGTTATCGACGCCGGCAAAGAAGGATTGGCCAAGGAAACGGGGCTTAAAACCTCGTCGGTAAGAAGCACGGTTTGGGCCATTATAATTAACCCCAACGCGCCGATTGCGGGCACCGAGCTTGGCTCGTCGGCGCTTATAAAATCGCTCAACCGCACCGAAATCGAACGCTCGCTTACCACGGGTTACAGTATTTTTAGCGGCGTTATTGCGCCCGACCTTTTTGTATCCGGCGAAAAATACGGCAGTCATATCAAGGAATACACTCAGCAGGTTGCCGACGTTGAGAAAGCAAAAAGCGAATATATGCAGGCTTTAAAAGAAGGCAACGGCAGCATGAGCGGCGCCTCCCTTTTGTACGTTGACCACGAAAAAATGGGTAACATCGCAATTAAGATTGCGGCAAGCTGGCAAAGCAATTTAGACGCTTATGTCAACACCGAAAGCGTCAGCCTTGAAGAAATGAAAACAAGGATTAAAAACGGCGATTACACCGTTGCGCTTTATCCTATCGGTTACGGCGATTACGACGCCGAAAACGTTTTAAAACAGTTTATGACCGATAATAGCGATAACATTTTCGGCGTTTCCGACCCGAAATTTGACAGCCTTATGATTAGCGCAATTAACGCCGTAAGCGCCGCCGACAAGGCAAACGCGCTTCACAAAGCCGAACAGCAGCTTATAAACGGCGGATATATTTCTCCAATTGTACTTAGCCCAACGGTTATAGCGAAAACTCCCACCATGACGGGTTGCATATTCGATTTAAACCGCGGCAATTTTGATTTTGTTAACACCGGAAAATAAAAAAATATGACCGATAGCCAAAATAAGGCTATCGGTCTTTTTTTACAATTCGACGTATGTTGGTGTGTGGTTAGTTGCGGGGATTATTTTTTCGATTATCTTTTCCCTGTTTATTGCTAAGCTCGACGTGTTTATGCACGGGTGGCATCCGATAACCGACTCGTTAAGCAAATCTCGGTCAATTATAAGACGCACGTTACACTCGGTATCAAAAACAAGTCCCAAAACGCTTGCGGAGCCGGGGGTACAGTTAAGATACTTTTCCATATATTCAGGCGGCGCAAAAGAGAGCCTTGAACAACCGAGTTGCGGGGATAAAAGCTTCGTTTTGAACGGTTTTTCGCCCGGCATTATGAGCAAATAAAAATCGGTTTTTTGGGCGTTGCACAAAACAAGGTTTTTGCATATCTTTGCGCCGAGGATTTCGCTTATTGCGTCGCAATCGGCGATTGTGTCGGCGTGGTCATGGTCAACACGAGCATAATCTATACCAAGATTATCAAGAAAGTCGTAAACGGCAATCTCCTTTTCGGTGCGGTCAGCGCAGCTTTCGGGTCGACCTTTATATAACACGTTTTTCATAAGCTACCTCACTGTTTTCGGGCAATGGCGTATTCGTCATCAAGGCGGAAATAAGGGCAACTGTAATCCGCCGTTGTCAAAAAGCGGGCATATTCGTCCTCGTCGAACGACATTTCGCAGCAATAACTCTCGCTTTCCTCGTCAAAGGCGTAATAAGCACATTCTTCGCAATTAGTCTTCACTTGCTACATCTCCTTCGGTCGACAATACGTCGCTCGACGTCGGCAACTCAACTCTGCCCTCGGCAATCTCAAGATGTGCGTCAATTTCAGCGCCGCTCGACACGTTGTATGCGTTTTGGGAGCAGAAACAATAAACATATTGCCCCGCCTTTACCGACGCAATAGCGGGCATTTCGGCGGTAACGGTATAATCGGGATTATCCGATTCGTAAAGATATCTCATACCGTTTTCAAAACGCTCGTCAAGAACGTAAATATACCATTTAAGGTTTTCAAGCGCACTGTCGCTATCCTTTATAATAACAAAGGAATAGTCGGCGTCTTTTTCGGCCACAAATTCGTAAAACGTATTATATTCGCATCTTGTTCCGTCGGCAAGCACGGGAGCGGCGTTAGACGAGGTATCCGACGCGGTTACGTCAATTTGCGGGTGGAGGTCGGTATAATTATCCTCGCGGTAGGTTGAGGTTTGGCCGTTTTCACTGCACGCCGCCAAGGAAAGCGCAAGACAAAGCGCGGTTATGATAATTAAAACTTGTTTCATAATGCACCCCGATTGGTTTTATACATTAAACTTTATACCAAACATGTTCCAAAGTCAAGACGGTTTAAAAGGCCAAAAAACGGCTAGAATAATTTTTTTAAAAAAACTGAATTTTTTTGTTGACATGGGGCGAAGGTTATGGTATATTATTGCTTGCGGCTGTGCTGGTGTAGCTCAGTTGGTAGAGCAGCTGATTTGTAATCAGCAGGTCGGGGGTTCGAGTCCGTCCACCAGCTCCACTAGCCGGTTACAAAATTAAATATGGGAGAGTTCCCGAGTGGCCAAAGGGGGCAGACTGTAAATCTGTTGCGTTAGCTTCGGTGGTTCGAATCCACCCTCTCCCACCAAAAATCCTCGTATCGCAAGATACGGGGATTTTTACTTTTTTTCACTATTACCTCTTCACTATTCACTTTTCTCTTGAATACGAGGATTTTTGGAAAGTAAAAAGTAATAGTGAATAGCGAAGAGGTTCACTCCGTAGGCACAATATCACTAAAATCTCCGTCAAGATGGATTCGAACCACCGAAATTATGGCACACTTGTTTAATACACACTTTTGTGATATGATTAAGAAAAGTCGGTGAATTTATGAAAAAAGATAAAGTAGGATTAAATGAAATTGTGGCATACGAAAAAGCTCAAATGTTGCCTTTGAATTTCGCAATGTCCTACATACTAACACCTATTTATGCAGTTATATGCTTTCTGCTTATAGGCGCGTTTGCTGTTCTAATGGAAATAGACGATGAAAAATATTTAGTTCCCGGTTTATTGTGCTTGGGTGCTTTTGTTTTAATTTCTATTTTGTTTCTTGCTTGTGTTCCGCTTGTACGAAAGAAAGCAATTAAAACCGAGTTAGAGCGATATAATTTTGACATATCAGAGGAAAATGCTCTTGAAATATACGATTTTTCTACTGAAGAATTTTCTCTAAAGTTCGATAAGCATGGTATGTATGTAAATGATGAATTGTTTTATTATAATCATTTGTATAAAAATGTTGTAACAGGTAATTACTTGAAACGCGTGGGCGTATACTTGCAATTCGCTTTGGACAAAGAACACAGAGTTACACTTGGGGTTAATCCAACTACACTTAAAATGTTGGATAGTTTGGAAATTAAATTAGATAATAGGCACATTTTGGATTATATTATTTCGAATAAAAAGGATGCGTTTGAGCAAATATACAACAAAGGCTATGTTGTTGCCCGTTGTGAATAATTCATCGGGCTTTTATATTTATTGAATATATTTTATGTTATATTCGCCTCGGGGATAGTGACTCTCCGAGGTTTTTTCTTTCTTCAAAAAAACTTTACATTACATGTTAAATATTATATAATTAATTAAATATATTTTTGATAATGAAACGAGGTTTTATTATGTCAAATAAAGTTCGCGAATACATAAGCAGCAACTGGGACAGTTGCATCAAGGAAAATCCCAATTCTGAAGGTAATCTTATAGGGCTTCCCTATCCTTACACAGTTCCTGCGGTTGGCCATTTCGACGAAATGTACTACTGGGACACCTATTTTACAAATAAAGGCCTTGAAATAGAAGGCAGACACGAGCAAGCTAAGTTTAACACAGATAATATGTTTTACCTTATCAACAAATACGGTTTTATGCCCAACGGCAACCGCACATATTATCTTTCCCGTTCGCAGCCTCCCTTTCTTTCAATCATGGCAAGGGACGTTTACAACTATAGCAAGGACAAAGAATGGCTTGAACATGCTTACAGCTCGCTTGACAAAGAATATAAATTTTGGACCGAAAAACGCGGCAGCGAAACGGGACTTAACCACTATGATTTTGACAGTACCAACCCAGACGAGCACCATTGGCTCAAAAACGATTTTATTAACCGAGTAGGGCTTACTCCCGATTTACCCTCAGAGGACATCGCAAGACATTTCATCGCAACCGCCGAAAGCGGTTGGGACGTTTGTCCAAGATTTAATTTTGACGCATATAATTTTGCTCCCGTTGACCTTAACTCGTTACTTTACATGCTTGAGGATAACATGGCCTTTTTTGCAAACGAGTTAAACAACGGCGACGGCGAAAAATGGATTAAACGCGCCGCCGACCGCAAGGCGAAAATGATTGAACTTATGGAAAACGAGGACGGAATTTTGCTTGATTACAACCTCGTTACCGGAAAGCTCAGCCCCGTTTTTTCGGCGGCCTCCTTCTACCCGATGTTTGCGGGACTTGCCGACCAAAAGCACGCAAAGGCCATTGTAGACAACCTTTATAAGCTTGAGGCCGAATTCGGACTTCTCACATGCGAAAAAACCGATATCCCCGGCCAATATCAATGGGGTTATCCCAACGGTTGGGCATGTTTACAGTATATTGCGATAATCGGACTTGACAAATACGGTTACAAAGAAGAAGCAAAGCGTTTGGCTCAAAAGTACGTATCGCTTGTTGAAAAAGTGTTTGACGAGACCGACAACATTTGGGAAAAATACAACGTTGTCGAAGGCAACATTAACGTTTCAAACGAATATAAAATGCCGGCTATGATGGGTTGGAGCGCAGGCACATATCTTGCCGCTGCGGAATATTTGAATAAGTAAAGTTTATAACAACCATACTTTTTATTAAGTATGGTTGTTATTATTTCATGGGGTTTATTTTTGGCTTCGGCTATGGTATAATCGAGAACAAGAAGGTGAAAAAAATGGGTTTTAATAAAATCGTCGACAAAACATGGCAAATTATTATTAAGATTTTTTGCGTTCTGTTTGTGTTTTCATTCAGTTATATTATTTTAGGCGCCGTTTTTAACCGCGCCGTTTATTCCTATGTACCTCTTTTTCTTGTCGGCTTTATAATTCCGTTTATCGTTTTATTATTTTCTTTATATAAGTTCAGTTTTTCGGTAAACGAGTTTTTTGACAAGCATTTTAATATTATTTTGTTATCATCGGCGCTTTTAATGTTTGTCGTACAACTTATTTTTATCAATATTTTAAGATTTACTCCCCAATTTGACCTGGAAACGGTTTATAACGGCGGCATAACCTGGGCCGAAGGGGGCAAATTTACCGAATACGATTCTTCAACCTGCCACTCCGATTATTTTTACATTTTTCCGAACAATTTAGGTGCGCTTTGCTTGTTCGCAGGGCTTTTTAAGGCGGCAAGATTTTTTGGATTAACCGATTACTTTTTTATTGCGTCGATATTTAACGCGGTTTTGTTTGCGGGCACATTTGTAATAACGGCGCTCATCAGCAAAAGGCTTTTCGGCATAAATTCGGCCGTTATTTTGATTGCGATTTTCCTTATTACCCCGCCGTTTTATTATATTGCGCCGGTTTTTTATACCGATTCGTTGTCGCTTATATTCCCCGTTGCGTCGATATACCTTTTCCTTATCGGAAAGGACACAAAATCGGTTCCGCTTAAACTTTTGTTTTTTATATTATCGGCGATTATTATTGCGCTTGGCGGGCTTATAAAAATGACCGTTTTAATAGCTTTTATCGCCGCCGTTATTTATTTGTTAGTAACGAGCAGATGGAAAAGCCTTATCGCTTACGCGGTTATAGGCGCGGTTGTTTTGGTCGCTTGTTTTGGCGGGTTTGACCGATACATGTACGCGACTCACCTTGACCGAGAAAAGGCGGAAACCATGAACACGCCGATATATTACTGGCTCGATTTGGGCGTTCACGGTCAAGGCACATATAACAACGATATTTACTGGCTTTCACGTAACACCGAGGACCCCGAGGAAAGAAAAGAGTTACTTAAAGCCGATATAAAGGCCTCTCTTGACGAGCTTAATATTGACGGGGTGATAAACCTTTTCTCCGCAAAGCTTGCAAGAGCCTTTGGCGACGGCACATTTGCGCTTTCCGATTTCTTGGACGATTCGCCGAAAAAGGTCTCGGCAATTCACGATTATATAACCTACGACGGCGAATACTATTTAACGTATAAAACTTGGTGTACGGCGGTATTTTTTGCGGCGCTTGTTCTTATGCTGTTTTCGGTTAAGGAGGTTAAAAAGCATAAAGAATTGCTTATTTTCCTTGCCGCTGTTTTCGGCATAATGCTGTTTTTAACCTTTTGGGAAATTAACAGCCGATATATCACAACCTTTATACCGTTTATTTTTATTGCGGCGTCGGCGGGAATTAAAGAACTAATTAAAACCGTCGATAAATTAATTATAAAAAAGACCTGACGTAAAAATCAGGTCTTTTTCATTTTTTTAACAGGCGGTTAAAAATCTAAACGGTGTACCGTTTATTAAAACGGGGCGCTTATAGTTTACCTTTTTTAGTTATATCGCGCATTTACAACGGTTTTTGATTATGTTATACTTTTTGACGAAAATTTAGAGAGCTTGTTTTTTAGAGGTGTTTTAAAGTGAAATCTTCTTATCTTAAGCCGAAACTTTTTTCGGTTATGAAAACCTATTCAAAAGGTCAGTTTGTTAAAGACCTTGTTGCGGGAATTATCGTTGCGATAATCGCTTTACCGCTTTCGATTGCGTTGGCGCTTGCCTCGGGCGTTGAACCGGCTATGGGCGTTTATACGGCGATATTTGCGGGTTTTACCGTGTCTTTGCTTGGCGGAAGCAGAGTGCAAATCGCAGGTCCTACCGCCGCATTCGCTACGGTTGTTGCGGGAATAGTTGCAACTCAAGGCATGGACGGGCTTATTATTGCAACAATACTTGCGGGCGTTTTCCTTATCTTTATGGGAATTTTTAAATTCGGCTCGCTTATAAAATATATCCCCTACACCATTACGACGGGATTTACCGCGGGTATTGCGGTAACCATTTTTATTGGTCAGATAAAGGACTTTTTAGGTCTTAGCTATGCCGACGGTGTTAAGCCGATTGAAACGATTGAAAAAATCACGGCAAACATTGAGGCTATCGGTACATTTAGCTGGCAGGCGCTTGTTATCGGCGCCGTTAGCCTCGCCGTTCTTATTATTTACCCAAAGTTTGAAAAGCGCGTTCCCCCGTCGCTTATTGCCGTTATTATCGGCGCCGTTATGGTTAAATTTATACCCGTTTTCGGCGACGGCGTTAATACAATCGGCGACCTTTATACCATTCCATCGGGACTTCCTCCCTTTACGCTTACAAATTTGGATTTTAGCTTTGATAAGGTTTCGGCCGTTTTGCCCGACGCGCTTACTATTGCGATTTTGGCGGCCATTGAGTCGCTCCTTTCCTGCGTTGTTGCGGACAGCATGGTTAACTCAAAGCATAATTCAAACGCCGAGCTTATGGCTCAGGGCGTAGGTAACATTGTTTCGGTTATGTTCGGCGGTATACCCGCAACGGGAGCCATCGCAAGAACGGCGGCTAACGCAAAAAACGGAGGCAGAACCCCTATCGCAGGAATGGTTCACGCAGTTGTTTTATTGCTTGTTTTACTTTTCCTTATGCCGTATGCGGGACTTATCCCCATGCCGACTATTGCGGCGATACTTTTTATGGTTGCGTACAACATGAGCGAACGAAAAAAGTTCGTAAGGGTTATAAAAACGGCTCCGAAAACCGACATAATCGTTATGCTTTCAACTTTTACGCTTACCGTTGTGTTTGACCTTGTTATCGCGATTGAGGTAGGTATGATACTTACGGCGCTCCTTTTCATAAAGCGCATGAGCGACGAAACCTCGGTTAAGGGTTGGGAGTACGTTGACGAGGACAGCGACGCCGACAGCGTTGAATTAAAAGTAATTCCTAAAAACGTTCGCGTTTACGAAATAAGCGGGCCGCTTTTCTTTGGCGTTGCGGACAAAATTTTGGACATTACGTTAAAGGATTACACAAAATGCCTCATTTTGCGTATGCGCTCGGTACCGGCCATTGACGCTACGGCTATGAACTACCTTGAGGATTTAGAGGAAAAATGCTACAAAAGCGGCGTAAAGCTTATTATGTCCCACGTTAATCCGCAGCCGATGAAAATCATGAAAAAATCGGGCTTTTACGGAAAGGTTGGCCGAGATAATTTTTGCGCCAACATTGACGAGGCTCTTAAAAAAGCAAGCAAGGTTAAAGATTAAGTAGCAGTAATATAAGTAAAAAGACACATCATTAAACGGTGTGCCTTTTTTACTTATAACGGTATTTTAGTTAAATTTGACGGTTTTTTATATGTATAATATTAGCAGGAAGTATATTTGTTTATGGGTTGTAAGAAGGCTTAAAATATGTTATAATTTTATATAATAATGTTTTGGGAGTGGTGAAATGGCTGTTTTAAGTTCTTCAGAGCCAAAACAGGTTTTTAAATATTTTGAAGAAATAAGCTCGGTGCCGAGAGGCTCGGGTAACATGAACGGTATTGCCGATTTTTGCGTCAACTTCGCCGAAAAGCACGGTCTTAAATTTATAAGAGACAACGCAAACAATGTCGTTATTTACAAAGACGCCGCAAAGGGATATGAATCGGCTGAGCCGATTATTTTGCAAGGTCATCTTGATATGGTTTGCCAAAAAGATGACGAGAGTAGCTTTGACTTTGAAAAAGACGGAATAGAGCTTTTAATCGACGGCGAGTTTATTAAGGCGAACGGTACTACCCTTGGCGCAGACAACGGTATCGCCGTTGCCATGGTTCTTTCTATTTTAGAAAGCGACAGTATTCCTCACCCCGCTATTGAGGCGGTATTTACAACCGACGAAGAAATCGGTATGATAGGCGCTACCGCATTCGACAGCTCGGTACTAAGCGCAAAGAAAATGATTAACCTTGACTCCGAGGAAATTAACTGCGTTACCGTTTCGTGTGCGGGAGGTAGCGACTTTACGGCAAAATTACCCGTAGAAAGAGAAAAGGTTTCGGGCAACGAAATTACAATTACTCTTAAAGGGCTTAAGGGCGGACATTCCGGCATTTGCATTAACGAAGGAAGAGTTAACGCAAACCTCCTTGCGGGCAGAATTTTGAATCATCTTAACAATAACGTGAAATTCAGTCTTGTAAGCGTTAGCGGCGGCGACAAAATTAACGCAATTACGCCGATTTGCGAAATTAAGGTTATTACAACCGACGATAATTTTAAGACGGTTGCGGAAAAGTATATTGACGAAATTAAAACGGAAATTGCTCACAGAGAACCTGAATTTTTTGCAGAAATTGACCTTTTGGAAAACAAAACCGCCGACGGAATGGTTAAAAAAAGTCAGGATAATGTAATTTACGCCTTGCTCCTTGCGCCCAACGGCGTTATCGAAATGAGCGCCGAAATTGACGGATTGGTTGAAACCTCGCTTAATCTTGGCATACTAAAAACCGAGGAAACCTATGTTTCATATAGCTTTGGGCTTCGCAGTAACAAAAAAACGGCGATAAAATTCCTTGACGACAGGCTTACCGCTTTCTTTTCTTCCCTTTCGGCCGAGATTTTAAGGGGTGGCTATTATCCCCCGTGGGAGTTTAACGACCATTCCGAGTTGCAAAAGCTTTATATAGACAGCTATGTGGCTCAATTTGGCGAAATGCCGAAGGTTGAGGCTATTCATGCGGGACTTGAATGCGGCGTTTTTGCCGATAAAATTGACGGCTTTGACGCTATTGCAATCGGACCGCAAATGTACGACGTTCACACGGTAAACGAACGCCTCGAAATTAAGACAGTAGGAGAAATATACAAATTATTGCTTAAGATATTGGAGAATTGCCGATAAAGCAAGAATTGAAATATTGCGCCATTTATGTTAAAATATTAATGTTTCGTGTCGAAACAAAAAATAGGATTTTTTTAAGGAGTTATCATGGATAAGAAAACAGAATTCAAGCCGTATATTCCTGCCGAAAAAATCACCCCCGAAATTACAGTTACATCCATTATCATGGGCGTAATTTTGGCGGTAGTATTCGGTGCGGCAAATGCATACCTCGGACTAAGAGTAGGTATGACCGTTTCGGCGTCAATCCCTGCCGCCGTTATCGCTATGGGCGTTATTCGCATTATTATGCGAAGAAACTCCATTCTTGAAAGCAACATTGTTCAAACAATCGGTTCCGCCGGCGAATCCCTTGCCGCGGGCGCCATTTTTACAATGCCTGCCCTTTTCCTTTGGGCGGCAGAAGGCAAAACCGAGAAGCCCGGATTAATTGAAATTACGCTTATCGCTTTAATCGGCGGCCTTTTAGGTGTATTTTTCATGGTTCCGCTCAGAAACGCTCTTATCGTTAAAGAGCATGGAGTTCTTCCCTATCCGGAAGGCACCGCTTGCGCCGAAGTTTTGCTTGCGGGCGAAAAAGGCGGCGCAAACGCTTCAACCGTATTCGCAGGAATGGGCTTTGCGGCTCTTTTCAAGTTCATCATTGACGGACTTAAAGTTGTTCCGGGCGAAGTTTCCGGCCGAGTTAAGGGCTACGCAGGCGAAATCGGCACACAGATTTATCCCGCGGTAATGAGCGTTGGCTACATTTGTGGCGCAAGAATTTCTTCGTTCATGTTTGCGGGCGGCGTGCTTAGCTGGCTTGTACTTATTCCGCTTATCGTTCTTTTCGGCGAAAACAGCATTCTTTATCCGAGCGTTGACCAAACTATTGGCCAAATTTATGCCGCAAGCGGCGCTTCTGGTATTTGGAGCTCCTATATCCGCTACATCGGTGCAGGCGCTCTTGCCGCCGGCGGTATCATAAGCCTTATTAAATCGTTGCCGCTTATCATTAAAACATTCGGCGGCGCTATGAAGAACATGAAGGGCGCCGGCGCTACCTCGACCGAGCGCACAGCTAAAGAACTTAGCATTAAAGTCGTTCTTATCGCTATTGTTATCCTTACCCTTCTTGTTTGGCTTGTTCCCGCTATCCCCGTTAACCCCATCGGCGCTATCATCATCGTTGTATTCGGTTTCTTCTTTGCGACCGTTTCTTCGCGTATGGTTGGCCTTGTAGGAAGCAGTAACAACCCCGTTTCAGGTATGGCTATTGCTACCCTTCTTATCGCTACACTTGTTCTTAAGTTCACCGCCGCCGAAGGAACTCCTATTATCACCAGCATGTGCAGCGCCATCGCCATTGGCTCGGTTATTTGTATTGTTGCCGCTATTTCCGGCGACACTTCTCAGGACCTTAAAACCGGTTATCTCCTCGGAGCTACCCCGAAAAAGCAGCAAATCGGCGAAGTTATCGGCGTTGTTGCCGCGGCTCTTGCCATCGGCGGCACACTTTATCTTCTTGACCAAGCTTGGGGCTTCGGCACAGACGAGCTTGCCGCTCCGCAGGCCACCCTCATGAAGCTTATTATCGAAGGCGTTATGGGCGGCGACCTCCCCTGGGCGCTCGTATTCACCGGCGTATTTATTGCCATTGTTGTTGAAATTGTCGGTATTCCGGTACTCCCCTTCGCAATCGGTATTTACCTCCCCGTTCAGCTTAATGCTTGCATCATGGTAGGCGGACTTGTTCGCTTGGCGTTTGACAAGATGAAGAAGGACAAAGAAGAAAAAGAAGCTATCACAAACGACGGCATTCTTTTCTGCTCCGGTATGATTGCGGGCGAAGGTCTTGTAGGTATCGTTTTGGCTATCCTTGCTATTACCGGCATTGACAAGATATTCAACCTCAGCGAATTGGTTACCGGCGCCGTTCCCGAATTTGTTTACAACATCGGCGGTATCCTTCTTTTCGCTCTCATCATTCTTACATTGCTTAAATTCACCATTTGGAAAAAGCGTAACAAAAAATCATGAAAAAGCAAAAAATAGCTTCTAATTTTCTTGATAAAATCCCGACAAGAAACCCCGATATTGGTTATACCGTCGACGAAAAGGGCGTCATAACCCTTGAAATCGAAAACAAGGGATTGTTTAACCGCATAGCTCAAAAGGTCTTTAAAAAGCCGAAAATAAGCTATATTCACCTTGACGAAATGGGAAGCTTTGTTTGGCCCATAATTAACGGAGAAAAGAATATTACCGAAATCGGCGAGGCGGTTGACGAGCATTTCGGAGAAAAGGCTCACCCGTTGTACGAACGGTTGGCCAAGTATTTTCAAATTCTTGAAAGCTACGGCTTTGTAAAACTTAGTTAAAATTTTAAAAAGCACTTAAGGTCATTTGCGACTTTAAGTGCTTTTATTTTATGTCTTTTTAGCGTCACAGGGTTTGTATGTAGTAAAGGCAATTTTAGCGGTTAAAGGGTTTGTGCGTATGATAAAAGGGCTTTTTACCATTAAAGGGTTTGTGTGTTTTAAATAATCTTATGTTGGAAAAAGCTCGTGGTTAAAGAAGCATAGCATCTTGTATATATAAAAAATCCGCCGACAAATGAGCAGGGTTGCTAAGGACAGTTATGTTTTATAGGAACGCTGAGCATTGCGAAGGGCAAGAGAATAGAGAGAAGTTTAGGCTTCTCTCTTTTTTCTTGCCCTTCTTTACTAATATATATCCGTACATTCGACTATCGAGCCCTCTTTAAGTACAATTATTGTAGAAACTTAAAGGAGGATATTTTTATGGGTAAGTTTATTGAAGAATTTTATTACGGCAATCTCGATCCACAAGCACGAAGCACCAAAGAAAACAAGGCCGTGCAGAAAC
>JAFNUO010000011.1 GCA_017383985.1 Clostridia bacterium
ACCGTGGCTATAATCGGTGCGGGTCTTGCCGCGTCGCTGTTTTGTTTAATAAACACGGTACCGACCGTTATCGCGACCGTTATGGGTAAGGCCAATACGCTTATTCACGATAAATCTATTGCCACCCCGACAATTTTCGTTATGGCGATTTACCTTATCGTTTTCATCCACTCGCTTAAAAAGGTCGAACCGACCTTAGAAATCGAAGAAACCGACGAGGAAACAGAAGAAGCCGTTTTGGAGCCAGACACAACCGTTTTGAAAACAACCGAACCGGAGATATCACAATCGGAAACAACCGAAGAATAAAAAGGATAAAAGCGATGATACGAAATTTGTATCATCGCTTTTTTATTATACTAATTCGCATATAACCGAGTTTGAAACAAGAAAGCCTTTCGGCGTTAAGGCAATTTTTTCATTATTCGCCGTCAAAAGGCCCGCCAAAGCCAATTTTCCCGTTCGGGAAAGAACTTTATCATATAACTCGTTTCCATTCTTAAAACGGCTTATTACAAGGTCGCGGCGAAGCCCGTCACAAAGCCGCAGTCTTAGCATAACGTATTCCTCAAAATCGCCGCCGTCGCAATCCGAAACGGCGTTCATTCCGCAAATAAATCCGTTTATGTCGCGGTCATAGTAAAAGCGCTTGCCTTTAAAAAACGAATGAGCCGACGGACCTATCCCGATATACTCGTCGCAATTCCAGTATTTAAGATTATGGCGACTGTATGCGCCGCTTTTTGCGAAGTTGCTTATTTCATATTGAGCGTAGCCCTTTTCCGCCAACCTGTCAACGGCCAAAAGGTAAAGCTCGGCTATGGCGTCGTCATCGGCAAGAGGCGTCGCAAATTTTCGGGTTGCGAAAGGCGTACCCTCCTCGATTTTAAGCATATATGCCGAAACGTGGCTTGCGCCCATATCGGCGCAAAAATCAACCGACCGAATAAGGCTTTCCTTTGTTTGCGCTTCGGTACCAAGCATGAGGTCAAGCGAAATATTATTAATCCCGCTTTTTCGGGCAAGCTTTATCGCCGTTATAACATCATTTCGGTTATGGCGGCGGGTAAGCAACTCAAGCTCGTTATCGTTGGCCGACTGTAACCCCAGCGAAAGGCGGTTTACGCCCGCGTCGCAACATCTAATGAAAAAGTCGTCAAGGTTGTCGGCGGGATTGGCCTCAACCGTAATTTCGGCGTCGGCGGTAAGCATATCGCGGGCGGCGTTTATTATCATAGCAACCCGTTTTCCGCCAAGCACCGACGGCGTTCCGCCGCCGAAATAAAGGGTATCGGCGGTTATTTTATCTTTATAGTGGCCAATTTTTTCACAAACAGCGGCGGTATATGCGTCCATAAGGTTATCGTCGCCGACAACCGAATAAAAGTCGCAATAGCCGCATTTTTTTACGCAAAACGGCACATGAATATATAAACCAATGGGGGTCATCGCCGTTCTCCGTCATCCGCCGTAGGTTATCATTGTACCGTGGCCGTATTGCTTTTCGTATTTAACCAAGGTATCGACAAGAGGGGCGGCGCCGCCGTAATAACCGTTTTGCATATCGCCGGTGAGGTAAAGCATATCCTCCGTGTCGGAGTATTTGAGCATATATTCCTTACCCGACTCGGTTTTTATGACAATACACGTGTGGTATTTCGGCATTTTGCCCTCTTCTTTAAAGGCGAGCTTCGGAAAAGTGTCCTTAACCAGCTCGATTTCCTCATCGGTCATGTCGTAAGAAATGTTCATTATGCCGTCAATAACGTTTACGCTCACGATTTTATCAACATTAATTTTGGCGTTTTTGTCGCTTTTGTATTTAAAAATCGTAAACGTTGCTATACCGACAAGCATAAGCACAACAGAAATAACGAAAATCATTATTTTTTTGTTTTTATTCAAAATTTTATCCTCCGAATATTAATCTTACTTTATAATAAAACACTCGCCGCATAAATTCAAGTCCGCCCGTCGGTATTTTAAAGAAATTTCGGATAATACTATTTTCGGGAGGAATGAACATGAAACTTAGATACATCAAATATATCGGTATGTCACTTGCCGCCGGAATGGTTGTAGGCGTCGTTGGTACGTCGCTTATGTGCTCATCAAGCGGCATGAAAAGCACAAGAAAGCGCGCAAAACGTGCCATGCACGCCGTTGAAGATTTGGTTTACAGCGCAAAGCACCTTGTCTCTTAAAAAAAAGAAGTATTTTAAAGGCATATCCTATTAAAAAGTGAAGGCATTTTACAAAAAACAGATGCAAAAAAATCCGCAGTTTTTAAAACTGCGGATTTTTATATTATTTTATTGAAAATGTCTTCTTTATTACCTTATCGCTAAAGCTAAACAACTCTTTTACTTCTACTTCAATATCGGTAGTATTAT
>JAFNUO010000074.1 GCA_017383985.1 Clostridia bacterium
ATGTAAACGACTGGGCTGATATGATGTGGGAAATGGTTAGCAAGCTATATGTGATGAATCCATCAATCCTATATCGTGAGGCTGCAAATGAAAAGAACGTATGGTTTGATACCAAACAATGTTCTAAACATTACAAGAAACTTGGAGAGGGATTGTACTATTGCCCATCAAACAATAGTACATGGAACAAGATGGCAATTATGAAGAACCTGTTTAGACTATATCAGATCGATGAAGACGATTTGTCATTCTGTTTGCATCCAAAGAAAGAAGACACAGACAAGTAATGATCTTATTATCATATAAACCTAAAATATATGACAATATAATCAATGATATCATTTAGATAGAAACGAACACAAAACAGCACTCTTATCTTGAAGAAGAGTGAACACAAAATAGGGGTAACACAATACTAACGCTATGATAATAACAACAACTAACTCCATTGAGAATGCTACGATCGAGAAATATCTGGGCGTAGTAACAACTAATCTTGTCATTGGCACAGGCTTCTTTTCGGATTTCACTGCACAGTTAACTGATTTCTTTGGTGGAATGTCCGGAACATACCGAAGGCAGATGGACGAACTATACCAAAGGGCATATGATGCTCTTTCATTGAAGGCATCTACTATGGGGGCTAACGCTGTACTTGGATTCAAGATTGACTTTGATGAAATTTCAGGAAAAGGTGTACAAATGTTTATGGTTTCCGTCTCTGGAACTGCCGTGAAGTTAAAAATGGAGAATAAACGCATAAACGAGCCAGATGATCCAATAGCCTCTATCCCTGCTGACAAAGTAAATATAGAACTGTTTAAGCTAAATTGGGAAAGACGTAATAGAAGCCTTTCGCCAAGAAGAGCAGAGCTTAACTTTTGTGCATATGCTGGGCATAATAGTCGGTATCGTGAAAATGAATAATGCCGTTATTATGCGCTTCGACAATATCCTGCGGCAAGAGGATACGGCTTGTTATGTCCTTACTAACCTCGCCCGCCATGTAGTCGCGCTGAACGCTGTTGACGGTGGGGTTCTTGTTGGAGTTTTCCTGCTTAACCTCTTCGTTATTGCATTCGATAAGGCTCAAAATCTTGTCGTCGGTTGTGTTCGATTTACGAACAAGGCTACGGGTGTAACGATATGTGATATAACGTTTTGCAACCTCAAAGGCGCCGTGAGCCATAATTTGCTTTTCGACAAGGTCCTGGATTTCTTCTACCGAGGGAGCTCTGTTCATTTTTTCACATTGTAAGGTAACCGACTCCGCAATTCGCTTAATTTGGGTCGGAGTCATGCGTTCGCTTTCGTCAACAACCTCGTTAGCTTTTGTGATAGCAATACTGATTTTATCAATATCAAAGGCAACTTCGGAGCCATTTCTTTTAATAATCTTCATTTTTTCCACTACTCCCTCTTTCTAATTTTATATTGAACATATTGATTATTTTGTTTGCTACAACTAATGATAACACTATATCTTGTGTTTTTCAATAGTCAACTTTTCTTTTACGCTTTTTTGTAAATGTTATACGATTATAACCGGTTTAATTGAACATATTACACAAAATAACTGGAATAAAAACACAATATATGCCATTTAAGAAAATAAAATAACACAATATATTCTATTTTTTGACATATAAAAAAGACCTCTATACGTATATATAGAAGTCTTTTAGTATTATATTGTGTATTTTTTATCTATGGAACAGTTTTTTTGTTTGGTAAACAGGCTCGCAGGTAACGTGGAGCCCAAGCTTTTTAAGCACGTTTAAGTCAACCTGAGACAAGATGACCGACGAATGAACGTTGCAGTTTTTGAGTTTCCCTACCTGCTCCATAGCGAGCTTTGCGGTAGCGTCGCTTACCGAGCATATTGACAACGCAACAAGCAGCTCGTCGGTATGAAGCCTTGGGTTGTGGTTGCCGAGCACGTCTACCTTAAGCGACTGGACAGGTTTTAAAACCTCGTGAGAGATAAGGTCAACGCTGTCGTCAATTTCGCCGAGCTCTTTAAGCGCGTTAAGCAAAAGCGCCGAAGTTGCGCCAAGCAAATTAGAGGTTTTTCCAGTAATTATGCGACCGTCGGGTAACTCGATTGCGGCGGCGGGAGCCTCGGTTTCGGCCGCCTTTTGGTTAGCGGCGGCAACAACCGGTCGGTCGTCGGGAGAAATACCCGCGGTATTCATGAGCAGCTCAATTTTTTGGACCTCAGAGCCGTCGCTGTTGCCCTTTCTTACGTTGCAAAGGGCGTTATAATAACGGCGGATAATTTCGTCGTTGGCGGCCTCTCGGACGGCGGCGTCATCAAAAATACAGTTGCCCGCCATGTTTACGCCCATATCGGTCGGCGATTTATAGGGACATTCGCCGCTTATTTTCTTAAACATGGCCGAAAGCACGGGGAAAATTTCGACATCTCGGTTATAGTTTACGGTGGTTACGCCGTAGTTTTCAAGGTGGTACGGGTCAATCATGTTAACGTCGTTAAGGTCGGCGGTTGCCGCTTCGTAGGCGATGTTGACGGGGTGGCTAAGCGCCAAATTCCATATCGGAAAGGTTTCAAACTTGGCATAGCCCGCTTTTATTCCGCGCATATGGTCGTGATAAATTTGGCTAAGGCAGGTGGCCATTTTTCCGCTACCGGGACCGGGAGCGGTAACGATTACAAGGGAACGCGAGGTTTCGATATATTCGTTTTTGCCATAGCCGTTTTCGCTTACGATATTTGCAATATCGCTGGGGTAGCCGGGGATAGAATAATGACGATAAACCTTTACGCCAAGGGATTCAAGGCGCTTTTTAAACACGTCGGCCGCCGGTTGGTCGCTAAAGCGGTTTATAACAACGCTTCCGACATAAAGGCCAAAGCCTCTAAAAGCGTCGATAAGGCGCAAAACGTCAACGTCGTAGGTTATTCCCAAATCGCCGCGAACCTTGTTTTTTTCGATATCGGCGGCGTTGATGGCGATAACTATTTCGGCTTGATCCTTAAGCTCGATAAGCATACGAATTTTGCTATCGGGTTCAAATCCGGGCAATACTCTTGCGGCATGGTAATCGTCAAAAAGCTTACCGCCAAACTCAAGATACAGCTTGCCGCCGAATTGCGCTATGCGTTCACGGATATGCTCCGATTGCATTTTTATATATTTATCGTTGTCAAACCCCTTTTTAAACATATCTACACCCCAAAAATACTTTTCATAACTAAAATATAATTGTACACCACATTCAATATTATTTCAAGGACAAGCGAGCTTTTTTATTTTTTAATTTATTAAAAATTCCCGACCTCATAACAAGGTCGGGTAATTTTTATTTTCCAAGTTCTATTGAACGGTTGTACGCCGCTTTTACGGCGTCGATTGTTGCGGCTCTGAATCCGCCGTTTTCAAGGGCGCCGACGCCCGCAATGGTTGTTCCCGCCGGACTGCAAACCGAGTCCTTAAGGTCGCCCGGGTGACGTCCCGTTTCTTGCATAAGCTTCGCCGAGCCTAAAACCGTTTGAACGGCAAAGTCAACGGCTTTATCCCTCGGCAATCCGCAGGCAACGGCGCCGTCGGCAAGAGCCTCAATAAACATAAAAACATAAGCGGGGCCGCTGCCCGATAAAGCGCAACCGGCGTCAAACATTTTTTCGTCAAGCTCGGTGATTTTTCCCGCTTTAGACATAAGCCTATTAAATTCGGCAATTTCGCCGTCGGTAACAAGTTCGTTTTTTGCGCATAAAATCATAGCCTCGCCAACAAAAGCCGCTACATTCGGCATAATGCGAATTACGGGATATTTACCGCGCGAAATTTTATCAATAGCGACGCCCGCCGCCATTGAGACAAGGATAAAACGGTCGTCACGGGTATCAAGAATAGGCGAAATTTCGTCAAGCACAGCACCGATAACCTGCGGCTTTACGCCAAGGAAAATATATTTTGCGGTTTCGGCAACCGATTTTGTATCGCCGCTTACACAGCCAAGCTCATTCGCCAGCGAATCGGCTTTTTTTGTGTTCATATCGGAAAGAATAGCCGAAAAATCGGCGTTTCCCTTTTTTGCGGCGGCGGCAAGGGCTCCGCCCATGTTACCTACGCCGATAAATCCAAAGGTATAATTCATTATAACTACCTCTTATCTGGTTTGTCCGTTTCCGCGGACAATATATTTATATGTTGTAAGCTCCTCAAGTCCCATAGGGCCTCTTGCGTGAAGCTTTTGGGTCGAAATACCCATTTCGCAGCCAAGGCCAAACTCTCCGCCATCGGTAAAACGAGTTGACGCATTAACGTAAACGGCGGCGCTGTCGACGCTTACGGTAAAATAGTCGGCGGCTTTAGCATTTTCGGTTACGATAGCTTCGCTGTGTCCCGTGGAATGAAGAGAAATATGCTCGACCGCTTCCTTTACGCCGTCTACAATTTTTACGGCCAAGATATAATCAAGAAATTCGGTATCGAAATCATCTTCACCCGCAGGCGTTCCGTCAATTAATTTAATTGCGTTTTCACAAAGGCGAAGCTCGACGGGAGCTTTGCCCGACGCCGTTCTTTCGTCAACAAGGCGAGCTTTTAGCATAGGCAAAAATTTATCGGCTACCGTTTTATCAACAAGGCAAATTTCGCAGGCGTTGCAAACCGACGGGCGGCTTGTTTTTGCGTTTTCGACGATATTAACCGCCTTTTCCAAATCGGCGGCGCCGTCAACGTAAACGGTACAAATGCCCGTTCCCGTTTCGATACACGGAACCTTTGCGTTTTGGATACAGGCGGAGATGAGACCCTTTCCGCCACGGGGAATAAGCAAATCGACAAAGCCAACGGCGGTCATAAGCTCATTTGCGCTTGTGCGGGTTGTATCTTCAACTATGCTTATAAGCTCTTTTGGCAGGTTTTCACGTTCCAAGCCGTTGCGCAAAGCCGCTACGATGGCCGACGAGGTACGAAAAGCCTCTTTTCCGCCGCGAAGCACGCAAACGTTTCCGCTTTTAAACGCCAAAACGGCGGCGTCGGAGGTAACGTTAGGTCGGCTTTCGTAAATTATCGCAACTACGCCCATGGGAACGGCCGTTTTTTCGGTAACAAGTCCGTTTTCGCAGGTATGGCTTTTAAGCACTCTGCCCACCGGGTCAGGCAATTTTGCAACGTTTCTCATTCCGTCCGCCATGCCGATAATTCGGTCATGATTAAGCGCAAGACGGTCAAGCATTACGTCGGAAATTGTTCCCTTTGCGGCGTCAAGGTCAAGCTTATTCGCCGCTAAAATATCGGCTTCGGCGGCAACAAGGCAATCGGCCATTGTCATAATGGCGCGGTTTTTATCCTCGGTTGATAAAGCGGCAATAATCGGTTTTACCGCTTTTGCATTTTTTAAAATTTCGGAAGTTGTAATCATTTACGTTCCTTACCTTTAAATATAGTTCCGACGGGTTTACCCTCGACAATATCGTAGAGCTTTTCGGGATTTTTTCCGTTAGCTATAACGGTAGAAATGCCCGCATCGGCGGCGATTGAAGCGGCACGAAGCTTGGTTGCCATGCCTCCCGTGCCGAGCATTGTACCCTTTCCCTTTCCGAGGGCTACGATTTCGGGGGTAATTTCCTCAACTACGCTTATAAGCTTTGCGTCGGGGTTGGTACGGGGGTCGGCGGTATAAAATCCGTCAATATCCGACAAAATAACAAGCAAATCGGCGGCGCCGCTTACGGCAACAATAGCGCCCAAGGTATCGTTGTCGCCGATAACAAGCTCTTCGGTTGCAACGGTGTCGTTCTCGTTAATTATAGGCATTACGCCAAGCTCTAAAAGGCGGGAAACCGTATTTTTAAAATTAACGTGGTTGGTTTCGTTTTCAACGTCGTATTTTGTGATAAGAAGTTGGGCAATTGTATGGTTATATTCGGTAAACTGCTTATCGTAAACGTACATAAGCTCGCATTGGCCAACCGCGGCGGCCGCCTGCTTAGTCGGGATATCGTCGGGGCGCTCCTTTAACGAAAGTTTTCCAATGCCCATTCCGATTGCTCCCGAGGAAACAAGGATTATCTCGTGTCCCGCGTTTTTTAAATCGGACAAGACGCGGCAAAGCGATTCCACCAAGCGAATATTAAGATGTCCCGTGTTATAGGCTAAGGTTGAAGTACCTACCTTTACTACGATACGCATTATAATTACCTTCTTAAAAACAATATTTATTTGATTATACAAAATCGAAAAAGCTTTTGCAATAGCGGTGACCAATTTTTTGAAAAACAGCCTTGCGCATAGCCGAAAAAGTAGTATAATAGTTACATTCACAGCAAGGAGTTCAAAAAAAATGGTTGATAATTTTTATGTCATAGACGCACATTGTCACATTTATCCCGAAAAAATAGCCGAAAAGGCCGTTGCGGGTACCGATAATTTTTACGGCGTTACTTCTCATTGTAAAGGCACGGTAAGCGAGCTTAAAGAGCTTTATAAATCGACCGGCACCGACCATTTTATTATTCAATCGGTTGCGACCACCGCAAAGCAGGTTAAAAGCATAAACGAATTTATTGCAGCCGAGGTCAAAAACGGCGGCGGACTTTTTACGGGACTCGGTACCCTTTATCCCGACAGTACCGACGTTGCCGACGACGTAAAACACCTTGTATCTCTTGGGCTTAAAGGCGTTAAGCTCCACCCCGATATCCAAAATTTTAAAATTGACGATTACCGTTGTATTAAAATTTACGAATTATGCGAGCAAGAAGGATTGCCGATTTTAATGCACACGGGTGACAGCCGTTATGACAACTCCAACCCGAACAGGCTTTTGCCGATACTTGAAATTTTTACGGAGCTTACCGTTATCGGCGCGCATTTAGGCGGGTACTCGATTTGGGACGAGGCTTGCGAAAAGTTGGCGGGCAAACCGAATTTGTACGTTGACTGTTCGTCCAGTTTTCCGTTTATCTCAAAAGAAAAGGCATTAGAAATAATTAAAAAGTACGGCGCCGACCGCGTTCTTTACGGAACCGATTACCCCATGTGGTCGCCCTATAACGAGATGAAAACATTTATGGAGTTGGACCTCACCGACGAGGAAAGAAAACTTATACTTAGCGAAAACGCAAAAAAGCTTTTTTGGTAAAATTTAAAGCCGCCTTTTAAAGGCGGCTTTTTTTATTTCATAAGCTCGTTTATTTTTTCGGCGGTGGCCAGCCCTTCGGAAACGGCGGTTGCGCTTCCCGCCGCAGTGCCAAGCTTTAGCGCATAGGCGAAGTCGGCGGTTTTGATATATCCCGCAACAAAGCCTGCGACCATTGAATCCCCTGCGCCGACGGTGTTAACCGCTTTTCCGCCAACCGAATCGGCACGAAGTATATTTCCGTTTTCGCAAAAAAGCACCGAGCCGTTTTTGCCCATGGAAACAAGCACATTTTTTGCTCCCATTGCCTGCAACCGTTTAGCGCAGTCGGCTATTTCATCAAGACTCGAAACCTCTTTTTCAAAAATTTCGGCAAGCTCGTCGTTATTTGGTTTTATCAAAAACGGGCGATATTTTAACGTATTAACAAGCCTTTTTCCCGAAGCGTCAACCACCGAAAGAAGCCCCTTTCCGTTAACTCGGCTTAAAATATCCTCGTAAACGTTGTCGGGGAGGCATTTAGGCACGCTACCCGAAACGATAAGAACGTCCCCTTCGGTTAATCCGTCAAGTTTTGAAAAAAATTGATTTAAGGAGTCGTTATCAATAAAAGGGCCGTTGGTATTCACATCGGTTTCGCCACCCGAACGCACCTTTACGTTTATTCGGGACATTCCGCTTTTAAGGCGGACAAAATCGGTTTTTATCCCCATATTATTCAGTTCCGACTCAATTTTATCGCCGACAAAGCCCGCGATAAAGCCAAGCGCAACCGACTCGACACCAAGTTTAGCAAGAATTTGAGAAACGTTTATACCCTTTCCGCCGCAATAAATATGCTCGCTTTCGGCGTAATGAATTTTTCCGACCGAAAAATCGGCAACGTTCATAACATAGTCAAGCGCGGGGTTAAAGGTAACGGTATATATCATAAGGTTCGCCTCCGAAAAGCGTTTAAAACAGCCGACCTTTTTTAAAAAGGTCGGCTAAGTTTAATTATTTCATTGCAATAGCTTCTTTAGCCTTTGCGCAGATGTTAGCGGCGTTAAGACCAAAAAGGTCAAGCAACTCGGTTGCCGGGCCGGACATACCGAACACGTCCTCTACGCCAACTCTGCGGAGCGGAGTAGGACATTTTTCCGCAAGAAGCTCGGCAACGGCAGAACCGAGACCGCCGATTACAGAATGTTCCTCAGCGGTAACGATGGCGCCGGTTTTCTTAGCAGCGGCAAGCACAAGCTCGTTATCAAGCGGCTTAATAGTGGCCATGTTGATAACGTTGGCGGAAATACCCTCGGCTTTAAGAAGCTCGGCGGCGGCAAGAGCACGCTCAACCATAAGTCCGGTTGCGATAATGGTAACGTCGGTACCCTCAACAAGAGTAACGCCCTTGCCTACCTCGAACTTGTAATTTTCGTCGAAAATTACCGGAACGGCAAGGCGTCCAAAACGCAAGTATACGGGGCCGTCAATTTTTGCGGCGGCGATAGTAGCAGCCTTAGCTTCAACGGCGTCGGCGGGATTGATAATAGTCATGCCCGGGATAGTACGCATAACGGCGATATCCTCGTTACACTGGTGAGTTGCACCATCTTCGCCTACCGAAATACCGGCATGGGTAGCGCCGATATTAACGGGCAGGTTGGTGTAGCCCAAGGTGTTTCTAACCTGTTCAAATGCGCGACCTGCGGCGAACATTGCAAAAGAGCTTGCAAATACGGTTTTGCCCGCGGCGGCAAGGCCGGCGGCAACGCCAATCATGTTCTGTTCCGCAATTCCGCAGTTAAAGAAGCGGTCAGGGAACTCTTTTTTAAACTGAGCCGTTTGGGTTGCGGCGGCAAGGTCGGCGTCAAGCACGACAAGATTAGGGTTGGTTTTTCCAAGCTCAACAAGACCGTCGGCATAGCCCTGTCTTGTGGCAACTTTTTTAACTTCACTCATTGTCTTAGCCCTCCAATTCCGCGAGTTTAGCGTTAAGTTCGTTCATAGCGTCGGCATACTGGGCAGCGTCGGGAGCTTTTCCGTGCCAACCAACCTGATTTTCCATAAAGGATACGCCCTTACCCTTTGCGGTTTTTGCGATAATCACAGAAGGCTTACCGGTTACGGTAGAGGTATGGTCAAACGCTTTTTCAATTTGGTCAAAGTCATTGCCGTCGTCGATAACGGTAACGTCCCAACCGAAGGCAGCGAATTTTTCGTCAATCGGGCAGGGAGAGTTAACCTCGTCAAGGGTTCCGTCGATTTGGAGATTGTTGAAGTCAACGACAATGGTGAGGTTGTCAAGCTTTTTATGGGCGGCGAACATAGCGGCCTCCCAAACCTGACCCTCTTCGATTTCGCCGTCGCCAAGAGCGGCGTATACGCGATATTTTGCGCCGTCAAGCTTTGCGGCAAGAGCCATTCCGCAAGCGGTGGAGATACCCTGGCCGAGAGAACCGGTGGACATATCTACGCCGGGGATAGAAATACTGGGGTGACCCTGAAGCATTTCGTTCGGCTTACGGAGCTTTTTAATCTCGTCGGTAGAGAAAAATCCGCGAAGAGCAAGCACCGAATAAAGCGCCGGAGCGGCATGGCCCTTTGAAAGAACAAAGCGGTCACGGTCCTTTTTATCGGGCTCGTTCGGGTCGATATTCATCTTTTCAAAATAAAGGTAGGTAAGCACATCGGTAATAGAAAGCGAGCCTCCGGGATGTCCCGATTTGGCGTTATAGGTACCTTCGATTATACCCATACGTGCTTTGGTTGCAGTGATTTTTAACTGCTGTTTCTTGTTAGTATCCATTAATACTCCCCATTCTTCAGCGGTATAATTTTAACTCTGCGTATGACCGCCGAAAGCATTTCGCAGAAAAATTATAAACTATTTTTTCACAATGTCAATAATCCAAAATACCGATTAGTCATATTTATTTTCAAGATATTTTAAATAATCGGTAAAATAGGACGGTAATTGGCTCTCAAACTCAAGCTCTTCGCCGTTCGGGTGAACAAATTTTATATATTTTGCGTGTAAGCATTGGCCACCAAGCCGCTCAATAACCTTTTTCGGGCCGTAAACCGCGTCTCCCGCAACAGGGTGACCGATTGACGCCATGTGGACTCGAATTTGGTGGGTTCGGCCGGTTTCCAAAATAAGCCGCACATGCGTAAACTCGCCAAAACGGCGCAAAACACGCCAATGTGTAATAGCAAACCTTGAATTTTTTTCGGTAACGGCCATTTTTTTGCGGTCAACGGGGTGACGTCCTATCGGGGCGTTTACCGTTCCGCTTTCTTCCTTAATATTGCCGTAAACTATCGCCTCGTATTCTCGGGAAAAGGAATGCTCCTTTATTTGCTCGGCAAGGAAGTTGTGGGCATTATCGTTTTTTGCAACAATAAGAAGTCCGCTTGTATCTTTATCTATGCGATGGACTATTCCGGGACGGATAACGCCGTTTATTCCCGAAAGCGAAGCTCCGCAATGATAAAGCAAGGCGTTAACAAGCGTTCCGTCGGGGTTGCCTACGGCGGGGTGAACAACCATACCTTTCGGTTTATTTACCACCAAAAGGTCGCCGTCCTCATAAACTATATCAAGCGGAATATCCTCCGCCACAATATCGGTTTCTTCGGGTTCAGGCAAAGCAACGGCAACGTTGTCTCCCGATTTAAGCTTTACGTTTTTCTTGGCCGAGTTTCCGTTAACCGTAACGGCTTCCTTTTCGCAAAGGGTTGCAACCGCGTTGCGAGACAAATCGGTGTTTTCGGCGACAAAAGCGTCCAATCTTACGCCGCCCGTCTCGCACTCAAGGTAAATAACATTACCGTTATTCATCGACGTTTTCCTCGGTCAAATGGGTTATATCGGCCGCCTTTTTCGCCTTTTTCGCTTTAAATTCCTGTATCATTTCTATTATTACCTGTAAAATTACGATACCGCAGCCAATTACGACGCAGCAATCGGCAACGTTAAAAACATACGGAAAATAAATAAAGGTAATTTCGATAAAATCGACAACGTATTTAAGGCTTAAGCGGTCAATCATGTTACCTACGCCGCCGCTTATAACAAGTCCGATTGCCCAAATATAGGGTTTCTTACCTACCCTTCCGCTGGCGAGGACGATAAGAGCGCCTATAACGGCAATAATCGTAACCGTATTAAAAACCCACGGGTGATTTTTAAGTATTCCGAAAACGGCGCCGGGGTTATGAATATAGGTAAAGTTAAGCGCATTAGGAATTACCGTAACCGATTGGCCGAGATAAAAGTTATCGGTAATAAGCCCTTTTGTAATTTGGTCGGCGGCAACAAGCAGCGCCGCCACAACCAACACAATAATTTCGGTAAGGTGGCCCTTTATTCTGTTTTTCAAGGAACCACCTCCGCTTTTAGTTAAAATTAATTACTCGGAAATAATCTTTGCGCAACGGGCACAAAGGGTAGGATGCTCGGCGTTGGAGCCGACCGTGTCGGAATAGCTCCAGCAACGCTCGCATTTTTCGCCGCCCGCTTTTCTTACGGTTACGCCGACCGACATATCGCCGTGGAAATCGCCGCCGTCGCCGTCGGTAATTTTAACCGAGGAAACGATAAGAATTTCGGGAAGCACGCTTTCGTTTTCTTTAAGGAAATCAAGGGTTTCGCCGTTAGCGAAAAGCTCAACCTCGGAATCGAGAGAGGCGCCGATAATCTTTTGGTTGCGGGCGTTTTCGATAGCCTTTTTAACGTCGTCACGAAGAGTATGGAGCTTTTCCCATTTAGCGGCAAAGCCGTCGTCAACGTTAACGCCGGTAAGCGACGGATAATCGTTAAGAATAACGTTTTCGGCGTTGCGGCTTGCGTCATGGGGCATAAACTGCCAAATTTCGTTGGCGGTAAAGCTTATAATCGGGGCAAGCAAAAGGGTAAGCGTGTCGAGGACTTTATAAATTGTGGTTTGGGCGGCGCGGCGGGTTTCGCTGTCCGCTTTTTCGACATAAAGTCTGTCCTTTAATACGTCAAGGTAGAAGTTTGACATATCGACAACGCAGAAATTATGAATAGCATGGAAAATAATATGATATTCGAACTTGTCAAATGCGTCTTTGCACTTGTTGTTAAGCTCGTCAAGGCGGTTAAGCGCCCATTTATCAATAGGTTCAAGATTTTCAAGGGAAACCGCGTCCTTATCGGGGTCAAAATCGCCGATACAGCCCAGGATAAATCTTGCTGTATTGCGGATTTTACGGTAAGCCTCGGTAAGCTGTTTCAAAATGTCCTTTGAGATGCGGATATCGGCATGATAGTCGGACGAAGCAACCCACAAGCGAAGAATATCGGCGCCGTACTGGTTAACGATATCCTCGGGGATAATAGTGTTTCCGAGCGATTTGGACATCTTTTTGCCTTCACCGTCAACTACCCAACCGTGGGTAACGATTGTTTTATACGGGGCAACGCCCTTAGTTGCAACCGAGGTAAGCAAGGACGACTGGAACCAGCCGCGGTATTGGTCGGCGCCTTCAAGATAGAGGTCGGCCGGCGAGCGGAGATAGTCTCTATTATCGAGGACGGCGGCGTGAGTTGAGCCGGAGTCAAACCAAACGTCCATGATATCGGTTTCTTTCTTAAAATGAACCGAGCCGCATTTCGGGCACTTGTAGCCGGCGGGTAATAAATCCCCTGCCTCGCGCTCGTACCATGCGTCGGCGCCTTCCTTGCGGAAGATGTCGGCAACGTTTTTAATTGTTTCCTCGTTTATAATTTCGGCGCCGCAATCCTCACAGTAGAAAATCGGAATAGGCACGCCCCAAATTCTTTGACGAGAAATACACCAGTCGGAACGATCTCTTACCATTCCTGCGATACGGTCTTTACCCCATGCGGGTACCCATTCTACCGTGTCAATGGCGTCGATTGCCTTATCGGCAAAGTCGCTTATTGAACAGAAGCATTGTTCGGTTGCGCGGAATAAAATAGGCGACTTACAACGCCAACAATGGGGATATTGGTGGATAATCTTTTCAAGAGCAAGCAAAGCGCCTGTCTCGTCAAGGTGCATAGCGATTTTTTTATTAGCTTCGTCGGTAGTGAGGCCGGCAAATTGACCCGCCTCGTCGGTAAGTACGCCCTTTGCGTCAACCGATACGACGATAGGAAGCTGTTTATATTTACGGCAAACCTCAAAGTCGTCAACACCAAAGCCGGGGGCGGTATGAACGCAACCGGTACCGCTTTCAAGCGTTACATGGTCGCCGACGATAACAAGAGATTCTCTTTCAAGGAAGGGGTGCTGGGTGGTCATTAACTCAAGCTCGGCGCCGTTGATAGTTCCGACGGTTTCGTATTCTTCGATTTTAGCGGCTTTAAGCGCTTTAGCGGCAAGGTCGGTCGCCATAACGAAGTATTCGCCGTTTGCTTTAATAAGGCTATATTCGTAGTTCGGACCTACGCAAATAGCTACGTTACCGGGTAAGGTCCATGTAGTAGTAGTCCAAATAACAAAATAGGTGTTGTCAAGGTCGGCGCCGATAGCGGCAAGCTTACCGAAATCGTTTTTAACCTTAAACTTAACATAAATTGAATGGCACGGGTCCTCGGCATATTCAATTTCGGCCTCTGCAAGGGCAGTTTGACATTCGGGGCACCAGTAAACGGGTTTAAGGCCCTTGTAAATATAGCCCTTTGTTGCCATTTCACCGAAAATTTCAACCTGCTTTGCGACAAATTCGGGTTTTAAGGTTAAATAGGGGTTATCCCATTCGCCCAAAACACCAAGACGCTTAAACTGGTCGCGTTGGTCGTCAACAAAGCCCAAAGCAAATTCGCGGCACATTTTGCGCAGCTCCAAAGCAGAAATTTGGGTTGCGTTGCCTACGCCGGCGGCCTTTCTTGCCTTAAGTTCGGTCGGCAAACCGTGGGTATCGTAGCCGGGAACATACGGAGTGTAGTATCCCGACATGCTTTTATACTTAATAACAAAGTCCTTTAAAACCTTGTTAAGCGCGGTTCCCAAATGGATTTTTCCGTTAGCATAGGGAGGGCCGTCGTGTAAAATATAGCTCGGCTTGCCTTCGTTACGGGCAAGCATTTTGTTGTATAAATCGGATTCCTCCCACTGAGCAAGAGCCTGGGGCTCTCTTTCGGGAAGTCCTGCACGCATCGGGAATTCGGTTACGGGCAGATTAAGAGTTTTGTTATAATCCTGTGCCATTTTAGTTTAAACTACCTTTCCTCAAGTAAATCATTCGTCCGCGTCTAATGCGGCGCCGTTAAAAATAAAAGTCGGCTTTTTATCGTCTTCTTCGTCCTCTTCTTCAAGGTCGAAAAGGTCAACCGTTTCAATTTCTTCTAATTCAGCTATGTCTTCTTCCCCGTCGATTAAGTCGTCGGTCTCATCGTCGAGTTCATCCTCTTCGTCATCGTCAAAGTCAAGACAAACGGTGAAGCTTGACGTTATCGGTTTTTTAGGCTCATCGACGGATTCGTCTTCTTCGAGCTTTTCAAGATCTTGAAGCTCGTCAAGCTCCTCCGCTTCCAACAATTCCTCAAGTTCGTTGAGCTCATCCGCGTTATTAACGCTCGTTTCGGCTATAAATTCGGCCGCCTCGGCTTCGTTCGATTTCATTTCGCTTATTATGCGTTCGATATCGTTCGAGGTTTCCTCCGGCTCATCCGCTTCAGGCTCCTCCTGATGGGTTTCTTCTATCGTTTCGGCGGCAAGCTTTGCGGCAAGCACGGGGTCACGCTTTACCTCGTCGGGCATAGCGTTTATAAGCTCAAGTTGGCCGTTAAGCTGGGCTTCCATGTCACGCTTGAACATAGTAACCTGTAACCTTAATGCGTCAAAAAGCGATTGCTGTTCGGCAACGGCGTTTTCGGCGGCGGCGGTTATTGCCTCGGCTCTGCGGTTGGCGTTTTCAACGCTTTCGGTGGTCAGCTTTTCGGTTGTTTCCGACAAATTCTTTGACAAGGTTTGAGCCTCGGTCAAGATAAGGTCGGCCTTTTCCTTTGATTCGTCAAGCATATTTTGCGATTCAAGCGTTGCGTCGGATAAAAGTTTTTCCGCCTCTGCGTTGGCTTTAAAAACAATATCTTCGGCTGTTTTTTTCGCCTCCGATACGAGATTATCGCTTACTCGCTGGGCGTTTACTAACGCCGACTGAATCGCTTGCTCGTCGTTTTTATATTCGTTAAGCTTTAACTCATAGTCGGCAATCTTTTTTTCGTTTGCCGCCTGAGTTGCGGTAAGATAGTTTATTGTGTTGACGATTTCGTCAAGAAAAACGTCAACTTCAATTTTTTTATAACCGCTCATGCCGGCCTTTGAAAAATGCTTATTCCTGATTTCTTCGGCTGAAATCATGGTTTATTGCCTCCTTTTTATAAAGCACAAATGGTCGCATATGCCTATCGTAAGACGGCATATGCGATCATCAAAAATTGTAGTATAAGGTTAACGGTAGGTACCGCCCTCGATCTCGTCAATAAGCATATCGCCCATAACATCGACGTTGTAGGGGGTAATCATAAATGTGTTAACGGCAACTCGCTTTACAAGGCCGTTGTTGGCGTAGGCAACACCGCTTAAAAAGTCGATAAGGCGGCGCTGAACGTCCTTGGGTGTTTTTTCAAGGTTTAATACAACGGTATGCTTGTTGTTAAGATGGTCGGCAATAGACGGCGCATCCTCGAAACGCTCGGGTTTAACGAGAACAACCTGAAGCTGGGCGTGGTTTCTCATGCTAACAACCTTTTGCTTATCGGAAGAGGTGTCCTTTGCGTAAGATGCGGGTGCAGCATCATCTTCGTAATCGTCGTATGCACCTTCAAAATCGTCGTATTCGTCCTCCTGTGCCCTGAAGAAACCAGAAAGCTTGTCTTTAATTCCCATAAATAACACTCCCTAAAAAAATTAAGTAGTTAAACAGGATAGTTTCGGCGACCAAAAAGCCGTGTTCCCACGCGGACTATATTTGCCCCGCAAAGAATTGCGGCCTCGTAATCGTCGGACATACCCATTGATAGATAACTCATATTAACATTATCTATTTTTTTGGCCGAAATGTCAACAAATAGATTGCGCATTTGGTCGAAATATCGCAAATTTTCTTCAATTTTTTCGCAAATGGGCGGAATTGTCATTAATCCTTCCACTTTTACGCCCGATAACGAGGAAATTTCAGTAATAATTTTTTCCGCTTCGTCGGGTTTAATTCCCGATTTCGACTCTTCCCCGCCGATATTAATTTCGACCAAAATATCGGTAACTATCCCAAGCTCCTCGCTGCGGCGCGAAATCTCGGTCGCAAGCTTTACCGAATCAACCGATTCTATCATGCTCACCTTTCCGACTATCTGACGCACCTTGTTGGTTTGAAGATGGCCAATAAGATGGCGGGTAGCCGATTTGTCGTAATAATCAAGCTTTGAAAGCAGCTCCTGTACTCGGTTTTCTCCGATAAGGGTTACGCCGCTTTTTATCGCGTGGTTTATTACCTCAACGGGTATTGTTTTTGTGGCGGCAAGAAGGTGGATATCCTCCGCGCGGCGACCCGATTTTTTGGCCGCTATGGCTATGCGTTCGGTAACCTCGGCATAGTTTTCGTCAAAGATTTTACAGCGCTCGGCTATATCGTCAATTAACAATTTTTCCGTCATATAAATCATTTCCTTTTACAATAACCTCGTCGTAAAGGCGAAGCTCGCCGTCCTTTTTGCAAATTACAAAGCCGGTTCCGTTGTATATAACCTCAATGGGCTTAAACTTAACTGCGTTACCCGTTTTTACAAATACGCCCATTTGGTTGTCGACAATTCGTCTTGCGTCGTTGGGGACATAAAGCCCCTCCGAGCTTGACACAATTATAGTCAGCGGCTGAGTTCTTATAAGCGAAAGCTCGCCGTTCATATAGCCGCATTTGAATACTATTACCGTTTCGGAGGAGGCGGCGTCACGGTTGATTTTTTCAACCGTTACCGGCAACTCGGTAGCCGTTTGGAGCGGCACTCTTATACGAAGCGCTTGACCTTCGGTAAATTTAAGCGAATCCTCAAAAGAAAGAACGGTCGCAATATACCAGTCAACGCTGTCAACCGTTTTGCCTATTACGTTTTCCGCCTTTGTTTCCTCGGGCTTAATTGACTCAAGTTGTTCCTTTGTTAAAGTCTTAACGCTGTCGGTGCCCAAAACGTTTTCGTACCCGTCAATCGACGAGACAAAATATCCCGCGCTTTCGCTTGTAATATCTATCGCCGTACCAAGCTGGGCTTCAAGCTCGGCTTTTCGCGACTGTAACGTTGCGAGGCGAGCCGAAAAGTTGGTTTCGGCGCCGATTGCGACAAGGCGTTTATTAAGCAAGGTAAGATATTCGTCGGCGGCGGCCGAAAGCGAGCTGTAATCCCCTCCGTCAACGATGTCAAGCAAATCAATAAGCCCCGTTTTAATTTGGTTATCAATTCGGCTTAAATCGGTGACGTTGCTCATATCCATATTGCACACCACCGAAAGGTTGGATATCTGGTTGTCCAACTCGGCAATTTGCGCCTTAATTTCAACGTCACGTTCGCTTTTGTAAACGCCGGCGACCTTTCCGCCCTTTGCCACGCGATTACCGTCGGCGATTTCGTAATTAAGCACGCCGCCCTTAGCGTCGTCGCTTGTAATAATCGTTTCGTCACGTATTATGTAACCCTCGGCGGAAATGGTTTCCTCGGCGGTATAGGCTATCGCCGTTTCGGTTTTTATGGAGCTTAACGAAGTGAGCACAGTTTGGTATAAAAGATAGACAATAAGCAATATTCCGGCGGAAGTTGCCAAAATCCTCGTATACTTTCCGTTCATACTTTTATCAGCTCCTAAAGAGTAAGTTTAAGCAGGCTCGTCCTCGTCGTTCATAAGTTTTATGTTAACCGACGGGATCATAGTCGATATTGCGTGCTTATATATAAGGTTTTGCTTTCCCATACTTTCAATAAGGACGGTAAAGCCGTCAAACGACTGTACCCTGCCCTTAATTTGAAATCCGTTCATAAGAAAAACAGTTACCTCGTGACGTTCTTTTCTTGCAACGTTTAAAAATGCGTTTTGTAAGTTGATGTTGTTCATTTTATTTCTCCTTCTCCGCATCGAAAATCGCTTTCGGCCCGATGCGGTAAGGACAAAAGCCGTAACCTTTTTTACGGTTACTTGGCTATTATATCACACTTACCATATTTTTCCAGTATTTTTATGAATTTTTCAATTATTTTTTCAAAGTTTCCGTCGTCGGCGTCAATCCAGTTAATACGCTCATCGCGGGAAAACCACGTAATTTGTCGTTTCGCGTAACGTCTTGTCTCCCGCTTAAGGTTTTCAACCGCCTCCTCAAGAGAACATTCGCCTTTTAAATAAGGAAAAAGCTCTTTATGACCTATCGCCTGAGCCGCGGTAGCGCTTTCGGCGGTCATGGTTTCCTTCGCCTCGTTTAAAAGCCCGTTTTCGAGCATTATATCGACGCGGCGGTTTATTCGGTCGTAAAGCTTTTCTCTGTCGTTAAAGCGCAATCCGACGGCTATAAGGTCATAACTCGAGGGGTTAAGCTTAGACATGCGTTGTTGCTCGGTCATCGTTACCCCCGTGGAGTAATAAACCTCCAACGCGCGTAAAATACGTTTTAAGTTGTTCGGGTGAAGCTTTGCGGCACATTCGGGGTCGATTTCGGCAAGCTTTTTAAGCATTTCCTCGTTACCGAACATTTCGGCCTCATTATTAAGCTTTTCGCGAAGCTCGGCGTTATCGGGTTCGTCGGCAAACTCCACGTTATCGACAAGCGACGAAAAATAAAGTCCCGTACCGCCAACCAAAACGGGGATTTTTCCCCGCGAATATATATCGTCGATTACCTTTTCAGCCTCGTCAACATATCGCGCAACCGAATATTTTTCGTTCATGTCGGCGACGCTTATCATATGATGCTTAACGCCGCACATTTCCTCAAAAGTCGGCTTAGCCGAGGCAATATCCATACCTTTATAAAGTTGCATAGAGTCGCAGGAGACAACCTCTCCGCCAACCATGCGGGCAATCTCTACGCCAAGAGCCGTTTTTCCCGAAGCCGTAGGACCGACAACGGCAATAAGCGGTATTTTATTATTGAAGCCGTCCAAACTGTTTCTCCAGCTCCTTTTTAGTGAGTGTAAACGCAACCGGTCTGCCATGCGGACAGTAGCGGATATCGTCATGGTTTATAATTCGCTCGGCAAGCGCCGCCATTTCGGTCATGTTTGAATGTGACCCCGCTTTAATTGCGGCACGGCAGGCAATATTATGATAAAGCCAGTCGAGCTTTTCAATTTCAACGGTGGTTTTGTTGTTACAAAAACCGCCGGAAATTTCAAGAATAAGCGATTTTACGTCCTCGCCCGCAAGCACGGTAGGTACCGCTCTTACAATTACCGAGGAGGCGCCAAAATCGTCAATTTCAAAGCCAACGCGGGCAATAAGGGCAAGATTTTCAATAACAAGAGTATATTCCTCTTTCGCGAGGGTAACGGTGACCGGCTCAAGCAGCATTTGACTGTCATGCTCCTCGGTACGGATTTTTTCGAACAAAATTCGCTCGTGAGCGGCGTGCTTGTCAATAAAAACAACCTTTTCGCCGCATTCGGCGATAATATAGGTTGTAAAAAGTTCACCGATAATTTTAATTTCGGGTTTTATCTCGGTCGGCTCGTCGGCTATAGCCGCCGTTTTTTTGTCAGCGATTTCGGCTACCACCGGCTCAATAAAGGTAGTTTGCGTAGGCGTTTTTTGCTCGGATTCCTCGTAAACTACGTCAAGGTTATAGCGAACAGGCTTGCTGTTATACTGAACAACGGGGGTGCTTCGGAAAACGGGCTCCTCCGACGGCGCATTTTTTTGCGACAAAGC
Organism: Clostridia bacterium; assembly: GCA_017383985.1. Lineage (GTDB taxonomy): Bacteria > Bacillota > Clostridia > Oscillospirales > Acutalibacteraceae > UMGS1976. The sequence goes on from JAFNUO010000074.1 coordinate 19,995, forward strand.
TTCGACATAGTTTGAAGTCGGGGTAACTATTTTAGAATTCGGGGCGAAATCGGGCGCGGTCGGGGTAAAATCGGGCGAAGGAGCGAGTTTTGGCGGAGCCGTTACTATCGGTTTTGGCATAAGCGGCTCGGGTTTGACCGCGACGTTGTGTAAACCGTTATCCTTTTTAACCGGGATATTGTCAAGTTTAAGCTCGGGGCGGGTATCGCCCGAATTTAAAGCGGTTTTAACGCCGTAATATATGATATTAAATACGGCTCTTTCGTCAACAAAACGAGCCTCGGTTTTAGACGGGCTAACGTTTATGTCAACCATATTAAAGGGGATACTCAGGTTTAAAACACAGGACGGAAATTTTCCGACCATTATTGAGTTTTTATAAGCCTGCTCAACGGCGGCAATCATGTTTTTCGATTTTACATAGCGGCCGTTAATATAAAAATGCTGCATATTTCGGTTAGATCTTGCGGCAACAGGAGCGCCGATATAGCCGCTTATTGACATATTATCAAGGGTATAGTCGGTTTTTATAAGTCCCGACGCAAAATCGCGACCGAAAACGGCATAAATGGCGGCTTTAAGATCGCCATCGCCGGGGGTGTTAAGGGTATTTTTACCGTCGCGGATAAAGCGAACCGAAATTTCAGGGTGAGATAAAGCGATTTTATCAAGGACACCGGCAACGGCGTTAGCCTCGCCAACGTCTTTTTTAAGAAATTTCATTCGGGCGGGGGTGTTATAAAAAAGGTCGCGAACAATAATAGTTGTACCTACGGGGCAACCCGCGTCGTCAAGGGAGATTTCTTCCCCGCCGTAAATTTTATAAATTACGCCGGTTTCCCCTTCTTTACAGGTCATCATTTCAACCCGCGCAACGGCGGCAACCGAAGCAAGCGCCTCGCCTCTGAAACCCAACGTGCTTATACTGTCAAGGTCGGTTGAGGTAGAAACCTTGCTTGTCGCGTGGCGCAAAAAGGCGGTAGGAACGTCGTTCCTTGAAATTCCGCAACCGTTGTCGGTCACACGCATATATGACACGCCGCCGTTTTGAATTTCGACGGTAACTTGGGTTGCGCCGGCGTCAATAGAGTTTTCGACAAGTTCTTTTATAACCGACGCGGGACGTTCAACAACCTCTCCGGCGGCGATAAGCTCGGCTACGTGCTTATCAAGAACCTTAATTTGCGGCATAATGTGTGACCTCCTTTTTTGGTTATATGTTTTTCGCTTTGTTAACAAGATCCCAAAGCTTTTGCATAGCTTCGATGGGAGTTAAGACGTTTACGTCAAGAGTTTTCATTTCGTTTATAAGCTCGTCGGACTCGGCCGAAGTAAAGCCGATTTGGTCGTCGGAGTCAATCGCTTTTTCGACATAACGAATACGGGTTTCGCCGCCGTTTTCTTCAAGCTCATGAAGAATATTTTTGGCGTTTTTGATAACGTTTTCGGGTATTCCCGCAAGCTTTGCAACCTCGATACCGTAACTACCATCGGCGCCGCCGCGGACAATTTTTCTTAAGAAGGTTATGTCGTCGCCGCGCTTTTTTACCGAGGTATTGTAGTTAATAACGCCCTTTAGCGTTTCTTCCATTTGGGTTAGTTCGTGGTAATGGGTGGCGAAAAGGGTTTTTGCGCCGATTTTTTTACGGTCGCAAACAAACTCAAGCACCGCCTGGGCGATAGCCATACCGTCAAAGGTAGAAGTACCTCTTCCGATTTCGTCAAATATAATAAGGCTATTTTTAGTTGCGTTTTTAAGAATATGGGCAACCTCGCTCATCTCGACCATAAAGGTTGATTGGCCGCTTGCAAGGTCGTCGGAGGCTCCGACACGGGTAAAGATAGCGTCGCATATAGAAATATCGGCGCTTCTTGCGGGAACAAAGGAGCCGATTTGCGCCATTAAGGTGATAACGGCAACTTGGCGCATATAGGTGGATTTACCCGCCATATTGGGGCCCGTAATTACGGCGCAAAGGTTGTCCCCATTGTCAAGCAAAGTATCGTTCGGCACAAAGGGGGCCTTTTGGATAGCTTCTACCACGGGGTGACGGCCGTCCTTTATATTAATAACGCCGTTTTGATTAATATCGGGCAAAACGTAGTTATTATTAGCGGCGACCTTCGCAAGCGAGCAAAGGGCGTCAAGACGGGCAATTGCCGCCGCGGTACATTGGAGCGCCTCTAAATTTCGGGCGATTTCAAGGCGAACACCGTCGAAAAGCTCGGTTTCGAGGCGGATAAGACGTTCTTGAGCGCCGAGGACACGGCTTTCCTGGGTTTTTAGGGATTCGGTAATATAGCGTTCGGCGTTAACCGTTGTTTGCTTTCTTATGTATTCGGGCGGAACAAGGTCTTTATAGCTATTGGTAACCTCGATATAGTAACCGAAAACTTTATTATATTTAATTTTAAGGTTTTTAATTCCGGTGCGTTCTCTTTCCTCCGCTTCAATTCGAGCAATAAATCCGTGGCCGTCATCCTTGTCGATACGCAGGGAGTCAACCTCGGCATTGTAGCCGCTGCGGATTACGTTGCCGTCCTTTAAAACGGCGGGAGGGTCATCGACAATAGCCGCTTCGATAAGGTCGAAAATTTCCCTATGCTCGCCGATATCGTCGTTAATTTTCTTTATAATTTGGCTTTTACAACCGGAAATAAGCGCCTTTATTTCGGGCAAACGGCCGATTGTATAAGCAAGAGATTTAATTTCGCGGGGATTTACCGTTCCGTGAAGGACACGGGTCATAAGGCGTTGGATATCATAGACGCCGTCCATAGCCGCCGCAATTTCGCCGCGAAGAACAGAGTCGCCGTAAAGCTCGGCAACGCCATTTTGGCGGGAAGTAATTTGCGCCAAATTGATAAGCGGTTGTTCAATCCAACTTCTTATAAGGCGCTTGCCCATGGCGGTTTCGGTTTTGTCAAGCACCCATAAAAGGGAGCCGCGCAGTTCCTTACCTCGCATGGTTTCGGTAAGCTCCAAGTTGCTTCGCGTAGAAACGTCAAGCTTCATGTACTCTTCATCGGAGTAAACGTTGACCTTGTTTATTCCTTCAAGCCCCGTTCTTTGGGTTGCGTAAAGGTATTCCAAAACGGCGCCTATCGCACAAAGCGAGCTTTCCCCGGGGATACCGAGATTATCAATACTGCGGAAAAAATGCTCCTCCACCCGAATTTTTGCCGAATCAACGTCGGTATATTTTCCGTCGGCAATTTCGCTTCGGCAACCGAGGCGATGATTAATATAATCGGTCACTTCCTCGGGCACCTTTCCGCAAAGGATAACTTCACGGGGCAAGTATCTGCCAAGCTGGGCGTTAATTCGCTTTATAAGAGCGGCCGCCGAATCCTTCATTTCGGTAAGGTCAAGCTGACCCGTAGAGGAATCGACAAAGCAAAGGCCGGCGGTATCGTCGCCGAAAACCACGCAGGCAAGATAACTGTTTCGTGATTCGTCAAGCATTGAATCCTCGATAACGGTACCGGGAGTAATAATTCGGGTGATTCCGCGTTTTACAATTCCTTTCGCGGTGGCAGGGTCCTCCATTTGTTCGCAAATAGCAATTTTATATCCTTTTTCAACCATGCGGGCAATATAAGCGTCGCAGGAATGATACGGCACGCCGCACATTGGCGCACGCTCCTCCAAGCCGCAGTCTCGGCCCGTTAAGGCAAGCTCCAGCTCCTTTGACGCAATTTTTGCGTCGTCGAAAAACATTTCGTAAAAATCGCCCAGTCGGAAAAAGATAATGCAGTCTTTGTTTTGTTCCTTTATTTCAAGGTACTGCTTCATCATTGGGGACAGTTCAGCCATTTTGTTTCACCCGATAAAATTAATTTTAAAATCTGTTTTTAATTAGTGGCAACCGCCGCAGGTTGAACAGCTACCGGAACAACTATGCTCTTCCGGCTCGCAGGTTTCGGGGTCTTCGCCGTTACAGCACAGTTCAAGTATAGCATAAACCTTGTTGATAAGGCCGCTGTAAAGCTGATTAGCGTTATTGTACTTTTGCATTTTTTCGTTAGCGATAATGTCGGCATAGCATTTGCGAAGCTTAACGTTAAGCTCCTGAAGCTTAGCCTCGTCCTTGTCCTCTTTTTGGGTTTCTTCGCTAATTTGCATTTTTACGAGATTAAACTCGCCGATTGCGTTTTGGAGAGCCTCGTCGTTGTCGGCGTCCATTTTAGCCGCAATATAAGCCTTAAAGGTTTCGTCGGCCTGAATAGCCTTACCGAGTTCTCTTACTGATTTAATGATGTTTTCCATTGTTTATTCCTCCAAAGTAATAATTTTTCCTTCTAAAATCCAGTTAAGGGCTTTTGTAACCTCAACCGTAGCAAAGCGACCTAACATTTCGGGGGCACCGTCGAAGCTTATGCCGACGTTGCCCGACGTGCGACCAAAAATTTTTCCGTCGCCGTGATATTCCTCGCAAAGCACGCGCAAATGCTTGCCGACAAGGGCGGCGTTGCGTTCGGCGGCTATGTCCTCCTGAACCTTTAAAAGCTCGCCCATCCATTTCGCCTTTTCTTCGTGGGTATACGGGTCAGGCATTTCGGCGGCAGGCGTTCCCTTTCTTGCCGAATAGATAAAGGTAAAAAGCGAGGTAAAGCGCACCTCTTTTACAAGAGAAAGGGTGTCGCAAAACTCTTCATAAGTTTCGCCCGGGAAGCCGACGATAATATCACTTGTAAGCGAGATATCGGGTATACGCTCTCTTGCCGCTTTTATGAGCGAAAGGTATTTTTCGCGGTCATAATGGCGGTTCATGGCCGCAAGAACGCGGTTGTTGCCCGATTGAAACGGCAAATGCAAATGGCGGCAAACCTTTTTACAGTCGCGCATAGCGTCAAGAAGTTCCAAGGTGCAATCTCTTGGGTGAGAGGTCATAAAACGAATTTGAAAATCGCCGTCAAGGTCGTTTATCATGCGAAGAAGCTTAGCGAAATTAACGCCGTGGTCCTCACCCTTGCCGTAGGAATTTACGTTTTGACCGAGCAGGGTTATATCCTTTATTCCCGCGGCAATCATATCCTTAGCCTCGGCAATAATGTCCTCGGGACTGCGGGAACGTTCCCTGCCCCTAACGTGCGGCACTATACAGTATGTGCAAAAATTGTTGCAACCGTACATTATCGGCAACCAACCCTTAAATTCTCCGTCCCGACGTACGGGCAAACCCTCGGCTATACTGTCCTCGCCGCCAAGCTCAAATACTCGCTTTTCGGTAGATAGGTGGCGATAAATAAATTCGGGAAGGCGGTAAATAACGCGGGTACCGAAAAGGATGTCGACGAAAGGATAGCTTTCTTTTATTTTTTCGGCGACCGACTGTTGCTGGGTCATACAACCGCAAAGAATGATGATACAACCGTGTTTATATTTATGCTTTTTAAGGGCGCCTACGTTTCCAAAAACGCGGTTTTCGGCGTGTTCACGAACGGCGCAGGTATTAAAAAGGATAAGGTCGGCTTCTTCGGTTTCTTCGGTAAAATCGAAGCCCATTTCCATAAGCATGCCCTTCATGCGTTCGGAGTCGCTAACGTTTTGCTGACATCCGTAAGTATGAACAAAGGCACGGGGTTTACGCGAAAATTTATTATAAAGCAGGGTTGCCGCTTTTTCGCCGTATTCCCGTTGACGGGAAATTTCCTCCGCCGATATTGTTATTGTTTTAGACAAAGTTATATGCTCCTAACCTATTTTTTTAATTACGGAAATAATCTCGTCGGGGGTGTCAACAATCGACGACGCTCCGTACTCGACGAGCTCCGCTTTTGGGCGAAATCCCCACGTTACGCCGACCGAATAAATCCCGCTATTGCCGGCGGTTTCCATATCTACGCATGAGTCACCGACAAAAACACATTCGTCGGCCGTAACGCCAAGCTTTTCGGTAGCGATACGTACAATGGTCGGGTCGGGCTTTTTGGGGATATCCTCACTTGCGCCAAAAACAAAATCGAAACTATTTGGAAAAAAGCCGTTAATTATAATTTTTGCGGCGGCGTCGTCCTTGTTGGTTACGACGGCGGTTTTTATCCCCGCTTTTTTCAAAGCGGCAAGCGTTTCGGGAATACCGCTATATGGTCGGGTTTTTTCCATACTGTGAAGATTATAATATTCGTAAAACTTTTTCTTTACCGCCGCTAAAGTGGTTGCGTCGCGGTGGTTTTCGGGAGTGGCCCGCATAATTAAATTCGGTATACCGTTTCCGACGAAATATCTATATTTGTCGATAGAATGTGTTTCAAATCCGAAAAAATCCAGCGCAAAATTAACGGCGTCGGCAAGGTCATCAAGGGTATTCATAAGGGTACCGTCCAAATCAAATAAAACAGCTTTAATTTTACTCATTTTTTAAAAATCACCGACTTCTTTATGGCAATTATCGCCTAAACATACGTAATCAATTTATTATACCAAAAACCTCGCTATATTTCAAATATAAATAATGCATTTTTATACAAATTAAGACAAAAAAATATCGCAAAGCCGAGCCTCGACCTTGCGATATTTTATTTTTTTGTTATTATTCGGCCTCGAACTGTTTTTTTACCGCCTTGTAATCGCCGGTAAGTAAAGCGATTGAGCCGCTGTAAACCTTAAGCGGGTTATCAAGAAAGGTTTCTTTAACAAGGTTTGCTTGTTCCATGTCGGGGACAAGCAAGGTTATGGTTAAAATCGGTCGGTCGATATCCATAACCGAGCAGGTAACGTTTACTCCAACGTCGGTTTCGACCATTTCAACGCGGTTTTCGGCCTCGCTTCGGTTTCGCGCCATCATTTTGATTGCCGCTTTAAGCGCTTTTTCTCGCATAGTGTACGGTAAATCGCGGTAAAGCTCGGCAACAACCTCTTCACCGTCGTTGGTAATTTCATATTCTTCAAAGGGGGCGTCGGTGCGGCGAATGGTGCCTCCCTTGTTTAAATCGTCAATCGCTTGCACAACTTCAAAGTAATTTGCAATCTCCTCATACTGTAAAAGGCTAAGCATATCGTCCCTCGAAATAGGCTTACCGATTCTTGCAAGTATATAGCAAACCATAAGTTTAACATGCTGGCTGCTGATAAGACCGCCGGGCGCTACCCCCGCTGTAAAAGCGTCTGCCATAATAAAAATCTCCTTTTTTTAAAAAAATGTTGACATCCGGCGAACTATTGGTTATAATAGTCCTTGTCGTCAAACGAATATGCTGATATAGCTCAGTAGGTAGAGCGCATCCTTGGTAAGGATGAGGTCACCAGTTCGACTCTGGTTATCAGCTCCAAAAATCCTGAACGCGAAAGCGTTTGGGATTTTTTTATTTCCCGTCTTAAAATATGTTACCCTAAATCAGGGTGACTGTCAATGACAAAATTAAGCCACCGAAAGAGTTTCTCTCGGTGGCTTTAAGCATTTTAATTAAACTTATGCAGCTCTCTCGGCAAGAATAGCGTCGATGGTCGGCTGGATAGCTTCGTACCAACGGTTAGCCATTTTAATGTTACCGCTTGCGGACGGGTGAACGTGGTCGGTTTCGCCCGGTTTCCAGTCCTCTTTTGCGGACCAATCGATAGCATTAGTCGAGAAGTCTACGAAAGATACGTTATAATCGTTATATGCCTTGTCCTCACAGAGTTCTTTAATGAAGCCGCGAATCCAAACGTTACGAGAGTCCTCAACTACGCCGGAACGGCCACCGTCGGTGGTCGGAAGCGGGTTACCGAGGAAAAGGTGTACGTCAGGATCGATAGCAAGAATTTCTCTTATAAGTTTACGGTAAATTTCTTCAACTTCTTCGTTGATGTAGTGAGTAGAAAGAGCACCCAAATCGTTAGTACCGATCATAAGAATGATAATATCGGGTTCGGAGGCCATAGCTTCAGCAAGACCACCGCGGAGACCTTCGATTGTGTTACCGCCGTAGCCGTAAAGACGACGGAAGCCCTCGGGACAAAGGTCAGTCGGTTTATCGCCAGGGCCAACGAAGCAGGTTGTATCGCCGTAACCGTTTTCGATAAGCTGGTTAGCGAGGTAGTTACGGTAAGCGTTGGTAGACTTATATCCTGCGGTTAGAGAGTCGCCGGTACACATGATTTTTACACGGCCGGTTGTGTCGATATCGCAGTAACCGTCAGCTTTAACAACCTCGGTATACTCGTCAATATCGGCAGTATTGTTACCGCAAGAGCATATTGAAAACACCATGAAAACGGTAAGCATAACAGCAATAACGCGTTTCATAAAAAGACCTCCAAAACATTAATTCTTTACCTATACAATTTTAATGCATTTAATTGCAAAAATCAAGGAAATTTAATTATATTGCTATTTTTCGTAAATATCCACCAAAAACAACAGTCGTTTATTTAGCAAAAAGACATCTCTTTTATTTGGAAAGTTCGGTCATGGTGCTTTTAATAGTATTGTATATGGTAATAGCAAACTTTTCCCAACCGGAGGCTACGGGATGTACATGATCCTCGGGGTTTAAATCCTCGTTAGTGATTTTACTTGATTCGGGGCTCATGTCAACCCATGTTACATGGAATCCCTCTTTGGTTTTCTTTTCGCAAATGCCTTTTACGCCCTTGTTAAAGTCAATATGCTTTTGGGTATAGCTTCCCGAAGCGAAAGACGTAGGCGGCGCAGAAGCGCAGAAAAGGCGAACCTCGGGTTTGCTCTTTGTAATCATATTGACAAGCTCTTCATACTGCGCCGTAAGACCTTCGGCAGAATCGGAGTTCATGTCGTTAGTTCCTATCATCATTACGATTACGTCGCAGTCGATAGACATAAAGGTATTCATGTCGTTTTTAATTCCCGACATACGATAGCCGCCTACTCCGGCGTGGTTGCGGTTTCCAGCGGGCATAAACGCGGGTTCAATTACCCACGGGCCGACAAAGTTAAAGTCATAGCCGTCTTTTTTAAGCATATCGTAAAGATAGCTGCGGTAGCCGCTGCTGCCGGCGGTACCCTGGGTAAGAGAGTCGCCAAGAAGCATAATTTTTATGTTATCAACCTCGGGTTCGGTATAAGGTTTAAGCATTCCTTTTTCCTCCGTTTCTGAAGCAGCTGCGGAAACGTTTGTATCCCCGTCAGCGCTACCTTGGTCAGCGGCACTGTCATCGCCACTTGCGCAAGAGGCAAGGCAAAGAAGCACAGAAACCGATAAAATTAAAGCAAGTAATTTTTTCATATTTCTACCTCCCTTAACCGATAAACTCAATGCCTTCGGTATTAAGGAAAGCGTCGCCTGCGACGCCGCCCTTGTTGGCGGGATAGGTTACCTTTTTAAGCGAGGTGCAATCAGCAAAAGCCTTGCCGTCGATGTTAAGAGAATTGCACGCAGAGAAATCAACCTCGGTAAGGCCGGTACATCCTCTGAACGCGGTTTTTCCAACGTAATTAAAGTTTTCCGAAAGTTTAAGCTTTTTAAGCGACTTACAACCGTGGAAAGAGTCGGTATCCGCCTTGCCGACATATTTCGGAATTTCAAAATCGGTAAGGCTTTCGCACATAAAGAAGGTTTCCTTCGGAATTCCGTTAATATATTGGGGTAAAGTTACGCTTTTAAGCGAGGTGCAGTAATAAAAAAGCGATTGGTTAATGGTTGACATTCCGTTGGGTAAAACGCAGGATTCAAGCGACGTACAATGGTTAAAGACATAGCTTCCCATTGAAGTTACCGTTTCGGGAATTTCGATTTCCTTAAGTCCCGTACAGAACGAAAAAGCAAAGTCGCCGATATATGTAACGCTTGGCGGAACGACGATTTTTTCGATAGTTGAAACGTCGGCAAACGCGTCGGCGCCGATAGACGTTACAAGCAATCCGTCAATTTTTGCGGGAATTTCGACAACCTTTTCGGTGCCGATATAGTCAACAACCGAGGCGTTTTCGCCGCTTACGTAATATACAAGAGTACCGTCGGTATATTTACCCTCGGTAAGCGCCGACGAAACGTTGGTAGCGTCGCCCGAGGTTGCGGGGTCGGCGGAGTCGTTGCTGCTGCTGTTCGCGGCCGTTCCCTGGTCTTTTATGCATGAAGAAAGGCTGACGGCGGTAAGCGCCGACACAGTAACAAGAGCTGTTGCCTTTATCAAACGAAGAACCTTTAGTTTCCTCATTATTTATACCTCCAAATAAAGTGTCGTTATATTCTATCACATATTTAAAAATATTTTTAGTCATAAAAAACACAAATATTATTAAATTTATTGTGCAATATGGCTCTTTGTCTCGTTTTCGTCGGGGGTAACGTAAACGGTGTTGTATCCGTCGTAAATAACCATTCCGGGACGGGCCCCTGCCGGTTTTTTTACCTTCGCGGCGCGGACATAGTCAACGGGAACAGAGGACGATTGACGCCCTTTTGAATGGTATGCGGCTATTCTCGCCGCTTCCATAATAGTATTTTCTGGTACATCGCCGCCGCGAGTGTCGATTATAACGTGGGCGCCGTGAATACCCTTTGTGTGAAGCCAAATGTCCGAACGGGCGGCGGTTTTAAGGGTTAAAATATCGTTTTGGCGGTTGTTTCGGCCGACGTAGATATCAAATCCGTCGCTTGATACGTAATGAAACGGCGGTAAGGTTCGGGTTTTCGGTTGCTTTTTCTGTACCATTCGGCGGATATATCCCCCGTCGGCAAGCTCGGTACGGATTTCGGCAACCTCGGCCTCACATTCGGCTCTTGACAAGGCGTCAAACACGCTTTCAAGATAGGCTATTTCCTGCTCGCCGTCGGCGATAAGCTCGTTTAGCTTTTCTTCGGCGGTATATGCCTTTTTATAATCCTTAAAATATTTTTGGGCGTTGGCGGCGGGGCTCAGCTTTTCGTCAAGGCGAATTCTTACCGTATTACATTCGGGGTCATAGTAATTCATAACCTCGCAAACCGAGGCTCCGCGCTCAATCATAGATATATTGGCTTTTATAAGCTCGCCGTAAATTCGCAGTTGTTCTTTATTTTCGCAAGCCTTAAGCTCGGCTCGTTGCTTGTTAATTTTACGCGAAATGCGTTCAACCGAGTTGGTCAAAACCTTCATCAAATCGTGAGTTCGGCGGCGCATATCCTCTTCCTTGCGCCTATCGCCGTAAAAGCGGTCAAGCAGGGCGCAAAACGAGGTTTCGCATTTACACTCGGCAAGGGAGCCGTATTGGGAAATATTCATATACGAAAAATCAAAGGGCTTATTTCCGTTACGATAAATTACCGTCGGCGTTCCCTTTTCGATAGCGCTTTTAAGCACGTCCACGGCGCCGCGAAGCCGCATATACGCCGTATCGTCAAAACTTTCCGCATCAAGGTTTTCCGCCGCTTTAAAAACAAGCTCGCGTGCGACAAGCGGAGACACGCCGTCAAGCAAATTAAGCACGCGGTCGGCGGCCTTTCCGCCCGTACGACCAATCATTTCGCAAAGGCGTTCGCTTTTTTCGTTAAGCGGATTAATTTTATTTTGCGGTTCGGGCGGCTCGTAAACGGCGCCCGGTAAAATCATGCGTTTTCCGCTTTCAACCGATGAGCGGCGCAAAGCGTCAATTATGCGATTACCCTCAAGTAAAATGAGGTTAGAGCCTCTTCCCATTATTTCGGCGACGATAGAAACGGTTATGCTGTCGCCAAGCTCGTTATAGGTATCGAAATCGAAACGGACAACTCGCTCAAGCCCTTCCTGATACGAGCCGATATATTTTGCGCCGACGAAATATTTTCGCATAAGCATACAAAACATCGGCGGTTGGGCAGGGTTTTCAAAGCTAAGCTCGGAAAAATGAAACCGCGGGTCGGTTAAGGTAAAAAGGAGTTTTCCCGAAAAGCCTTTTTTGTGCAAGGAAATTACAATTTCGTCCCTTGACGGTTGGCTTATTTTATCAACTCGGGTTTCGGCGGCGATTTGGTCGATTTCGCGGCGCAAATTGTAAAGAAATCCTCCGTCAAGCGGCATTTTTTCATCTCCTTAAAGGTATTTTGCGGGGTCGGTTTCGTCAATTACGACGACCTTAAGGTCGGGGAATTCGGTTTTTATAAAATCGGCAAGTCGGTTTTTTACAACCTGCTCGGTCGCAAAATGGCCGCAAGCGTAAAACCCAAAGTCGTTTTGCTTAGCGATAAGGTTTATATGATGCTTACTTTCGCCCGTAACAAGGGCGTCACAGCCGTTTTCCATAGCGGCGAAGATAAACTCTTCACCCGCGCCGCCGCAAACGGCAACTTTTTTAACCGTACCGTTCGACGGCACGTATTTTACGGCGCCGCAACCGAGCTTTTCCTTTACATATGCGGCAAAGCGGTCGGCGGTCATTTCGGAAACAAAACCCATTCTTGCCATAGGCGGATAGCGGTCGTCTCCGTCGGAAAGCGGCGTTACATCGGTCATACTGAGGGTTTCGGCAAGGGCATCGTTTACTCCACCCGCCGCGGCGTCAAGGTTGGTATGAGCACATATGGCGGCAATATCCGCCTTTGCAAGCATATAAACGGGAGACGCCGTTTTAAGCTTTTTAAGCGGAGAAAAAATAACGGGATGATGGGACACAATAAGCTCGGCGCCCATATTTTTTGCCAAATCAACCGTTTCCTCGGTTATATCAAGGCATACGGCAACCGTCTTCACTTCGCCCTCTTCCCTTTCGACAAGCAACCCCGCGTTGTCAAATTCAAGCGCGGTATCGAACGGGGCAATTCGGTCAATGGCTTTATAAATATCCTTTACGGTCGGCATTTTAATTCACCGAGCCTTTCTTTTATAGCGTTTAAAATTACGGTAAGCTCTTGCTTTTCGGGGTGGTCGGATTTTGACCTTTCAAGGGACAAAAGCCGTTTTTCAATACGGGAAATTTGGCGCAAAAAATAGTCCCTGCCCTCGGCTGTATCGGGCAAAACCTCGCCTATGTAGGGGTATTCGGGCGACATTTCGATTTTATCTCCGCTAAAGGCGCAAACAATTACCGTATAAAGCCTTCCCGCGTCGTAAACCGGCTTTTCCTTTTCGATTTTATACCCGTTTTGGCAAAGCCAAATACGCAAATCGTCGGCGGAGGTCATGGGTTGTAAAATAAAGCGATATTTTTTGTCCCGTGTCCATTCGGCGTTGCCGATTATTCGGGCAATAAGGTCGCCGCCCATTCCCGCAATTACGATATGGTCAACCTCGTCGGGCAAAATTTTATTAAGCCCGTCGGAAAGGCGAGTTTCGATAACTTCTTCAAGTCCCGCGCGTTTAATGTTGCGGTTAGCGGAGGCAAGCGGGCCTTCGCCGATGTCGCAGGCTATTACTCGGCCGACCTTGTTTTTGCGGACAAGCTCGATAGGCAATATCGCGTGGTCGCAACCGACATCAACAACCAAAGCACCGCCGCAGACAAAATCTGCGACGGTTCTGAGTCTGGCATTAATGGCCATAATTATTCCTTTGACGCAAAGTATGCGTTGATTTTCTCGACCATTTCGTCGGCGGAAACGCCGTGAACCTCACATGCGTCGCCGAGGCTTTCGCCGCGAGCTGCGGGACAACCGAGACAATGCATACCCATTTCCAAGAAATAAACGGCGGTTTCTCTGTCAGCGTCAAGAATATCGCCGATTACGGTATCTTTAGTTACTATCATTATCTTCACCCTCCGTGATTACCGACATTTCGCCGGTCATAATCTTTTTAAATTCCTCTCCGTCCATTTTTTCGTGGTCGAAAAGATATTTTGCAACTGCGTTAAGCTTATCCTTATTTTCGGTAAGAATTTGCTCGCCGCGCTTATACGCGGTGTCGATAAGGCGGTGTACCTCCTTATCAATACGGGCGGCAACCTCCTGAGAACAGTCGTTAACGTGGCCATAGTCGCGGCCGAGGAACACCTCGTCGTTGGCGTTACCGTAGCGAACAGGGCCAAGGTCGGCGCTCATGCCGTATTTTACAACCATATCCTTTGCGGTTTGGGTTGCGCGTTCGATATCGTTAGACGCGCCGGTAGACACATCGCCGAAAATAATGGCTTCGGCAATTCGTCCGCCGAGGAGCATTACAAGCTCCTCCTCCATTTCGCTTTGGTAACGGGAGAATTTGTCCTCGGTGGGAAGCGAAATGGTCATGCCCAAAGCTCTGCCTCTCGGGATAATAGTAATTTGGTGAACGTCGTCCTGGGTCGGGAGGAAATAGCCGGTAATGGCGTGTCCCGCCTCGTGATAAGCGGTGTTCATCTTTTCCTTATCCTTCATAATGCGGCTTTTCTTTTCGGCGCCGGCGATAACCTTAATGGTTGCTTCCTCGATATTCGCCTCGGTAATGGCCTTTTGTCCGTTACGAACGGCAAGCAAGGCGGCCTCGTTAAGCAGATTTTCAAGGTCAGCTCCCGTAAAGCCGGCGGTCGCCTGAGCAATTGTTTTAAGGCTTACGTCGGGGCCAAGAGGCTTTCCTCTTGCGTGTACTTTAAGGATTTCTTCTCTTCCCTTTACGTCGGGGTAGTTAACGGTAATTTGGCGGTCGAAACGACCGGGACGGAGAAGCGCTTTATCAAGAATATCGGGGCGGTTGGTGGCGGCAATGATGATAACGCCCTGATTTACGCCGAAACCGTCCATTTCAACAAGCAACTGGTTAAGGGTTTGCTCTCTTTCGTCGTGGCCTCCGCCAAGACCTGCGCCTCTTTGACGGCCAACGGCGTCAATTTCGTCGATAAAAATAATGGCCGGAGCGTTTTTCTTCGCCTGGTCGAACAGATCGCGTACACGCGACGCGCCGACACCGACAAACATTTCAACAAAATCGGAACCCGAAATTGAGAAAAACGGAACGCCTGCTTCGCCCGCAACGGCCCTTGCAAGCAGGGTTTTACCCGTTCCGGGAGGACCTACTAACAAAACGCCCTTGGGAATTCTTGCGCCCATGTCGTTAAACTTTTTCGGGCTTTTTAAAAACTCGACGATTTCGGCAAGTTCTTCTTTTTCCTCGTCGGCGCCCGCAACGTCGGTAAACATTGTTTTACGTCCGTCGTCGGAAAGCTTTTTGGCCTTTGCCTTGCCGAAGTTCATGGTGCTGTCGCCACCCATCATCTTGCCCATACGTTTAGACATAAAGAAGAAGAGCGCAACTATTACCACAATCATTAAAATGCTCGGAAGGAAGGAAATTATCCATGAGCCCTCGTTGCCCGGCTCGTAATCGTACTTGATTTTTTCCGCGGGCTTAGCGGTTTTGTTATATTCTACGACATAATCGTTAATGTCGTTATAGAAAATATCCGAGCTCGGAACGGTATATTTATATTCCTTTTTGTCGCTTCGCTGGGTATAGTAAAGCTCGCGTTTGTTGATATTAAGGCTAAATTCGGAAATTTCGTTATTATAAAACTTTGCGATTATTTCCGAGTAATTTGCCTTTTCAACCTTTTGGTTAACCTTTGTTACCGCAAAAATGCTGACGAAAATCAGCACGGGTATAAGGATTAACAAAAGGGTGTTACGTACATTTTTCTTCAAAAACAACATCTCCTTAATGGGGGTTTATAATTAACCAATCATTTTTCGTATACCGACGGCTTAAGAACGCCGAGGTAAGGCAGATTGCGGTATTTTTCGTCATAATCAAGTCCGTAGCCGACAACAAATTCGTCGGGCACAACCGCGCCGACGTAATCAGCCTTTATATCGGCTTCGCGGCGGGCAGGTTTATCAAGGAAGGTACAAATTTTTACGCTGCTCGGGTTGCGGGTAAGGAGCATTTGCTTTACGTTGCTTAACGTTTTTCCCGAATCAAGAATATCCTCTACCAAAAGCAGGTCGTAATCTTTTAAATCAATGTCCAAATCCTTAATGATTTTTACGCTGCCGCTTGACAATGTGCCCGAGCCATAGGACGACACGCACATAAAGTCAATTCGACAATGTATATCAATAGCTCGCATAAGGTCGGCCATGAAAACAACCGAGCCCTTTAAAATACTTACCATGAGTAAATTCTTATCCTTATAGTCTTTGCTGATTTGCTGTCCTAAATTCGCGATTATATCGGCAATTTCTTTTTCAGAAAGAAGTACCTTTTCAATATCCTTTTTCATTTTATTTCAACTCCCGAAAAATTTAAAATTCTTTTTGTTTTTTTCTCCGCAAGTACACGCTTATCGCAACCTATTCCCAAAACCGAGACAACGCCGTCATCGTCGGCTATAACGGGGATTTTTTCGCGCATATCTGCGGGTATTTTCATTTCGCAAAACAGCTTTTTAAGACTTTTTTGGGGACGGCCGTTAAGACGGATTTTGTCGCCCGACTGTCTTGGGCGCAATGTTACGTCTCCTTTTATTTTATCATAATCTATACTGTCATTTGCTAATAAATTATTAAAACTTTCGTCCTCTTTAAGTTCGCATTTTACCGAAAAGGGGCCAAAATTAACGGTTTTGTTAATAAATTCGGAACTGGGTATTGCGGAAATTTTTTCGGCTTTAAAATCGCCGTAAAAACGCAAATCTCCATTTTTCACTTCGGCGAAAAAGTTCCCGCTTAACTGACACTTGCCGCCGTTTTTGCGAACAATTTCGCAAACCAAATCGGTATGCACCGAATCGGGAAGCAAGCCCGTTTCACGCTCGCAAATAAGTCGAACGGCGCGAGACAAAACGGCGCTATGGCTTTTTTTAAGCTCGCCGCAGTCGTATCCGTCGGCTTTTTTCGCCGATTTTATTGCCCTTTCGGCAAGCGATAAAATAAGCTCGTCCGCATCACGCAGAGTTTCGCTAAATCGGGAAACGCCGTCGCACAAGGACGGGTTAATTTCCTTCATTTCGGGGATAATTTTATGCCTTATGCGGTTACGGGTATAGTCGTCGGTTAAATTACTGCTATCGGTAACGAAGGAAATTCCGTTTTTTTCGCAATAATTTTCGATATCCTTACGACTACATAAAATAAGGGGACGAATAATGTTATCCCGTTTAACGGGGATACCGCAAGCGCCGGTTATTCCCGCGCCTCTTATAAGGTTAAAAAGCACCGTTTCGGCGTTATCGTCGGCGGTATGCGCCGTAGCAATTTTGCCGTCCGCAACCTCCGCCAAAAAGGCATAGCGAACCCGTCTTGCACATTCTTCGCAGCTCTCGCCCTGTTTTTTTAAGGCGGGGATATCGAATTTACCGACCGAAAGCGCAACGCCCAATTTTTCGCACAAATCGCGAACAAACCGCTCGTCGCGGTCGGATTCCTCGCCGCGTAGCATATGGTTAACGTGGGCGGCGGTAACGGTAAGGTCAATTTTTTCGCGTATAGCCAAAAGCCCGTAAAGCAACGCCGTTGAATCGGCGCCGCCCGAAAGAGCAACGGTTACCCTGTCCCCCGTTTTAAGCAAGTTGTAACGGGTAACGGCCGTTAAAAGCTTATCTTGCATCGTTGGCCACCGCGCCGGTTGCAACCGAGGTAAAGCGTGTATACTGGCCGTCCCAATAAAGCGGGATATCACCCGTTCTTCCGTGACGGTTTTTGGCAACTATACAAACCGCCTGATGCTCGTCGGCATGCTGTTCGGGGTCGTCCTTTTCGGTGTCGTAGTAATGTTCACGGTAAAGGAAAAGCACGATATCGGCGTCCTGCTCGATTGAGCCCGAGTCTCTAAGGCTTGAAAGAGAGGGACGGCGGCTTTTTTTGTCGGGGCCTTCGCCGCCACGGTTAAGCTGGGCGGCGCAGATGATAGGAACGTTAAGTTCCTTTGCCATGTTCTTTAAGTTTTGGGTTATATCGCCGATAATCTGTACCTGATTATCGGTTTTTTTGGTCGACGCCATAAGTCCGAGGTAGTCGATAATTACCAAATCGACCTTGGGCATACGGCGAAGCTTGGCTTTCATTTCGTTTACGGTAATTCTTGTTGTTTGGTCAACGTAAATTTCCGCCTTGGACAAAATTTCGGTTGCCTGAACAAGATTTGACCATTCGTTGCCCTCGATTTTGCCCGTTCTGAGCTTTTCGCTGGCAATACATGCTTCCGCCGAAAGCAAACGCTGCGCCAACTGGTCGCGGGTCATTTCAAGCGAGAAGAAGCAAACGGTTTTTTTCTCTTTAAGAGCTACGTGGCGGGCAATATTAAGCGCAAAGCTCGTTTTACCCATACCGGGGCGGGCACCTAAAATAATAAGGTCGCTTTTATTAAGCCCCGTAATCATATCGTCAAGGGCGTTGATTCCGCACGGAATACCGACGTAATCGCCGCGAGTTTCTTCGTCGTTAAGGCGGTCGATACGGTAAATTGTTTCGTTGCGGAGTACGTCACGAATATGTACTAAGCCGGAGGCCTCTCTGCCCTTTCTTATGTCATAAATGCTTTGCTCAGCGCGCTCAATAAGCTGGCCCGAATTGTCAACGCCGTCTTCTATATCGGCGACAATTCGCTGAGCCGTTTGCATAAGCGAACGGGAATAATATTTATCCTTAACTATATCGATATATGCGTCAAGGTTGGCGGCGGAGGGGACCATTTGAATTAGCTGAGTAATATATGCCTTGCCCCCTGCGTCGTCGTATATTCCGCGGGCTTTAAGCTCGTTTAATACGGTGACATGGTCGATTGTTTTGCCAAGCATGTACATATCGCTGAGCACGTTGTAAATCGCCTGATGTTGGGTGATGTAAAAATGCTCAGGTTTGATATTTCCGCTAAGCTTGTCCATGCTGTTAGGCTCAATAAGCACCGAGCCGAGTATAGACTGCTCAGCTTCGGCACTAAACGGCGTCATGTGTCCGCCGAGTAAATCGAAATTTTGGTTATCAGCCATATTTAACCTCTTATAAAATATGTTTTATTCCGAAATCTTTACGTTTACGGTAACCTTTGCAACAATGCCGTTATAAAGCTTTACTTCGGCGGCGAAATCGCCGGCACCTTTTATGTCGCCGACGGTAATTTTTCGGCGGTCAATGTCAACCGAGAACTGCTTTTTAATTTCTTCGGCGATTTCCTTTGACGTAATTGCGCCGTAAAGCTTACCCGAGGCGCCCGCCTTTGCAAGAATTACAACCGTTTGGCCGTTTATTTTGTCGCAAATGCTTTGAGCCGCTTTTTTCTCCTCGGCGATATGGAAAGCCTTTGAATCCTCGCGGTTTTTAAGCTCGGTCATTGCCTGAGCGTCGGCATTTACGGCCAAGTTACGCGGAAAAAGGTAGTTACGGGCATAGCCGTCGGAAACCGAAACCATTTCGCCCTTTTTTCCTTTACCCTTTACATCTGCGGTAAGTATAACCTTCATGTTTATTCACTCCTGAAAACTTAAAATTATCTTTGTTCTTCGCGGTATTTGTCAATTGCCGCGGCAAGCCGTCTTACGGCGTCGTCCATTGTACAATCGGAAAGCTGAGCCGCCGCCATAGTTAAATGGCCGCCTCCGCCCAAGGTTTCCATTATAAGTTGGACATTTACGGCGCCGAATGAACGGGCCGAAATATTAATTACGTCGCCCGCATTAAAAAGCACGAACGAGGCGTTTACTCCGTCGATACCGAGCATTTCGTCGGCCGCCTGAGACGCGGCAATTCGGATATCCTTGTCGGCGGAATCGGTACGCGAGATAGCGCAGTCGCCGTACACGTGGCTATCGGCGATAATAGCGGCGCGTTCTTTATAAACGTTAAACCCGCTTTTGAAAAAGCCCTTGACCGTTACGGTTGCGGCGCCGCAGCCTCTTAAAAACGCCGACGCCTCAAAGGTACGCACACCCGAATGTAACACAAAGTTACGGGTATCGAGCATTATTCCCGAAAGCAAAGCCTCGGCTTCAATCTTGCCGATTTTAGGTTGAATATACTGGACAAGCTCGCTTACAAGCTCGCACGCCGACGAAGCATATGGGTCATGATAAAATATAACCGCGTCGTCGATATGGTCAACCGTTTTTCGATGATGGTCAATTACAACGCTTGCCTGGCATGCGTCATACAGCTCGGGGCAATCAAGGAAATTACGACGGTGGGTGTCGCAAATTATAAGCAAGGTGCGGTCACCAACAAGCGACATCGCCGCCTCGGGCGTAGTAACGCAATCGGCATAGCCGTTTCTTTCAACGTAATCTATAAGCTGGCCGCAAAGGGATTTCTCTCGGTTTACGACGATATAAGCCGATTTTCCTAAAGAGCTTATCGCACTGAACATTCCGAAACAGGCGCCGAAGCTATCAAGGTCGGCAAAGCGATGACCCATAAGCAGGATATTATCACTGCCTTCGATAAGCTCCTTTAACGCCGAGGCAACAATTCTTGTACGTACTCGTGTACGCTTAGACGTGCTTGACGAAGCGCCGCCGAAAAATTCGTAATCGTCGTCGGTTTTAACCGCCGCCTGGTCGCCGCCTCTGCCCAACGCCATGTCAAGCGATTGACGCGCCATATCCTCGCATTCAAGGACGCTTTCGCTTCCGTGACCGACGCCGATGGAAAGGGTTGCATAACCTCTTTCGCCGAAGTCTATGGATCGAACCTGTTTTAAAAGCTCAAACCGCTCGTTTATAGCAACCGAAAGATAAAATTCGTCGGTTACGAGCAGGTAGTTGTCTCCGCCGAGCTTATAGTACATACAATCAAGCTTGTTTGCGTAGTCCTCAATTTTTTTGCTTATTGCGGAAACGATTTCCGCCTTTTCGCTGTCACGGGCGCCGCGCTGAAGCTCCTCTAAATTATCAATAGTTATAAGCATAACGACGGGAAGGTTGTCGTTATAGCGTTTTACAAGATTTTCGTAATCGGTTGTGTTAACAAAATAGCACATTGTTCCGCCGCCGACGATATCCGACGCATATACTCGGTAATTTCCCGCGGCGATTTCGATATCAGCATAGCCGCCTCTTGCGCAGTCAATTTGCGACAAGGTTATAACGGCGTCACAGCTTTTACCGTAAATATCTCTTCCGTTTAAAATTTCGTTACGGAAAGAGGAGTTGTACCAAACAATCTCCTCGCCGTTTAACGACAAAGCGGGTATTCTTAGCTTTTCCATAAGCGGAGAGCTTCCCGAGGTTTGCTTTTCAATATCGGTAACTAAGCCGCGAAGCTGATTGTTGCGGGTAAAGTATATTACGGTAAAAACGCCCAAGCAAATAAGCGCGATAGCCGAACCCAAAAAACCGAGAACGGTATTGTATATTCCCAAAACAAGCGACAAAACGATAAGCCCCGCCGACATTACGCCGGCAGCTATAAGAAAGGAATGTTTAATCTGTTTCATGCCGCCTGACCGCCTCCCTTTTATATTATATATTCGGTCGTTAAATCTCCATTATTATCGGTAAAATCATAGGCGAACGCTTTGTACGTTCGTAAAGGTAACGGGACAAATCGTCACGCACCTTTTGTTTTATGGTTGACCAATCCCTGCCCTGGTAAGAGTCAAGAACGTTACAAACAACGCGCTTTGCGTCGATAATAAGTTCCTCCGCTTCCCTTACGTATACAAATCCGCGGGTTACGATATCGGGGCCCGCCAAAATGTCGCCCAAAACGCCGTCGATGGTCATGACAACGGCGATAAGTCCGTCTTCGGCAAGGTGCTTTCTGTCCTTTAATACGATGTTGCCGACGTCGCCCACTCCGTAGCCGTCGACCAACATTCTGCCCGCGGGTACGGTGTTGACAATTTTAACATTATTTTCGGTAACCTCAACAACGTTGCCGATTTGGGCAATAACGATGTTCTTTTTATCGGTACCGAGGCTTTCGGCTATTTTTGCGTTCTTTACAAGGTGCTTATACTCGCCGTGAAGCGGCATATAGTATTTCGGCTTTGTCAAGGTATGAATAAGCTTAATTTCCTCGGCGCATGCGTGTCCCGAAACGTGGACATAATACATACGCTCGTAAATCACCTCGGCGCCAAGCTTCATAAGCTCGTTTACTACGCGGGAAACGGTTTTTTCGTTGCCCGGTATGGGCGTTGCCGAAATTATTATAAGGTCGCCCGGACCTACGTCAACCTTGCGGTGGTCGGAAAAGGCCATTCGGTGTAACGCCGACATGGGTTCTCCCTGGGATCCGGTAGTAATTATAACTATATTTTCGGGCGGATATTTGCGGATAGAGTCAATGTCGATTAAAACGCCCTCGGGTACGTTAAGATAGCCAAGCTCGCTTGCAACCGAGACAACGTTTATCATGCTTCTTCCCGAAACGGCGACCTTTCGCGAACAACGTACCGCTTCGTCAATAATTTGCTGAATTCGGTGGATGTTCGACGAGAAGGTTGCAACGATAATTCGCTTATTCTGCGCCTGGGAAAAAAGGTTTTCGAAGGAGTTTCCGACGGTTCGTTCGCTTGGGGTAAAGCCTTCTCGCTCGGCGTTGGTGGAGTCGGTAAGAAGCATTGTAACTCCCTCCGCACCAAGCTCGCCGAAACGGGCGAGGTCGATAACGTCGCCGTCGATAGGCGTTGTGTCGATTTTAAAGTCGCCCGTGTGGACAAAAAGGCCGCCGGGACAACGGATTGCAAAGCCGACAGAGTCGGGTATAGAATGGTTCACGTGGATAAACTCAACGTCAAAGCAACCGGCTTTTACGCGGTCGGTCGGACTACATACGCGCAGGTCGCCCTTTATTCCGTGTTCCTTTAATTTTCCTTCTACAAGGCCTAACGTAAGGCGAGTACCGTAAACGGGAAGGTCAAATTCCTTAAGCAAATACGGAATTGAGCCGATATGGTCCTCGTGTCCGTGGGTGATAAACAATCCGCGGATTTTGTCCTTGTTCTTGATAACATATGTGAAATCGGGGATTACAAGGTCGATACCGGGTAAATCGTCGTCGGGAAAAGCCATTCCGCAATCGACAAGTATCATATCGTCGCCGCATTCGTAAAGGGTGATGTTCTTTCCGATTTCTTCAAGTCCGCCGAGCGGAATTATGCGCACGGGAACAGATGCCTTTTTCTTATCTTTTGAATTTTTACCCGATTTGCTATACTGTCTTTTCTTGGTTTCGGGTTTTGCGGTTTTTTCACTCTTTCTTTGGCTTTTCTTTGTTTCGGGCGGGTTTATGCGACCGTATGCCGCCTCTTTTTTTGTTTCTTTCTTTTTCGGTTGGTTGGATTTAGCCTTACCTGAATTTCGGCTTGACTGATTTTTTGTTTTTTCGTTTGATTGCTTACGACTACGTTTTGTTTCGTCGTTTTTTTGCGTCATAAAAATCTCCTTTTCCTATTATGTCAAAAAAATGTATGATTAGGTGCTGTATCCGTATGTACAAGCCACCTATTAAAATTCGTTATCAGATAATAATATGATAGGTTAAATATATATTACCCCCAGTTTGATATATTGTACCCCAATAAAAGCCTATTGTCAAGAAACCGAAAGCCATACCAAGGTCATAAAATGCCCGTTTTGTTTATTATTGCGCGGTTTTAAAAAATTTAATCGTTTAATCCGAGTTCCTTTCGGTTGATATAAAATAAGAAATGGTGTATAATATTATTTATTTTTAGGCGCATTTGTTTTTGAGGTGAAAAAATGGTATCTAAGCTTTATAGTATAGGCGTTTTTGGAATAGAAACCTTTACGGTTGAGGTCGAGGCCGACATTTCGGTCGGTATTCCCGCCTTTGATATAGTCGGATTACCCGACACGGCGGTTAAGGAATCAAGAGGCCGAGTTAAATCGGCGGCCAAAAACTGCGGATTAAGTTTTCCCGTAAGCCGAGTTACCGTAAACCTTGCCCCCGCCGACATAAAAAAAGAAGGTGCAATTTACGATTTGCCCGTTTTAATGTCGGTATTATCGGCGGCGGGCGAAATTCCGCTTAACCTTGAGGACACCGTTTTTATCGGCGAGCTTTCTTTGACGGGCGAATTGCGTCCCGTAAGAGGGCTACTTGCCATGGCGATACACGCAAAAAATTGCGGTTTTAAGCGCTTTTTTGTCCCCGCGGGAAATATCGCCGAGGCATCGGCGGTAAGCGGTATTGACATTATTCCGATAAACGACCTTGCCGAGCTTATGGAGGTTTTGTCGGGCAAAAAGGATATTCCTCCCGTCAAGCCCGAGGATTATCCCGACACCGCCACCGAAACCTACCTTGATTTTGCCGACGTTAAGGGTCAACACGCCGCCAAATCGGCCATCGAAACGGCGGCCGCCGGCGGTCACAACATACTTTTAATCGGCCCTCCCGGGTCGGGAAAAAGCATGCTCGCAAAGAGGATACCCTCTATTTTGCCCGAAATGACCTTTGACGAGCAAATTGAAACAACAAAAATTCATTCAATCGCGGGCGTTTTACCTTCAGGAATCCGCCTTATACGTCACCGCCCGTTCAGGGCTCCTCACCATACAATTTCGCCCGCAGGATTATCGGGCGGCGGTACGGTACCCCGTCCCGGCGAAATTTCGCTTGCACATAACGGCGTGCTTTTCCTTGACGAGTTGCCCGAATTTTCGCGGCAAGCTCTTGAAATTTTGCGCCAGCCACTTGAGGACGGAAAGGTTAACATTACCCGCGTTGCGGGGTCGCTTAGCTACGATTGCTCGTTTATGCTTGTTGCGGCGATGAATCCCTGCCCTTGCGGCTATTTCGGCCACCCGACAAAGCAGTGCACCTGCTCGCCGAGGGCGGTTGCAAACTATCTTGGCCGTATTTCGGGGCCAATGTTAGACCGAATGGATTTACACATCGAAGTGCCGCCCGTTGATTTTGACTCGCTTTCCGATTCGGCAAGGGGCGAAAGTTCCGCCGTAATACGCGAGCGCATTAACAGGGCAAGAAAAATTCAACAGCAACGCTTTGACGGTACCGACGTTTCGTGTAACGCGCGTATGTCGTCAAAAATGCTCGATTTATATTGTCCGATGACCGACGACGCAAAAGCAATTCTTAAATCGGCGTTTGAGAGGCTCGACATGTCGGCTCGCACCTATGACCGCATACTTAAGGTTGCACGCACCGTTGCCGACATTGATAACAGCGAGATTATCTCCTCGGCGCATATATTACAGGCGATACGTTTCCGTAGCCTTGATCGAAAATATTGGAATCGGTGAAAAAACATGAGTAAGAAAAAAGTTTTAGTCGCAATGAGCGGCGGCGTTGACTCCTCGGCGGCGGCGGCGTTGCTACTTGAACAGGGATACGAGGTTGCCGGCGCAACCATGCAGATATGGTCGGCCGACGAAATAAATAAAAATCCGCAGCTTAACGAGGCCGTAAACGACGCAAAAGCCGTTGCGAACACGTTGGGAATAGAACACCACGTTTTTGATTTAAGCGAGCAATTCGGTCAAAACGTAATAGCTCCGTTTATTAACGATTACCTTAACGGCCGAACTCCAAACCCGTGCGTTTTTTGTAACAAAACGATGAAATTCGGACTTTTTCTTGACAAGGCGCTCGAAATGGGTTTCGATTGTATCGCAACGGGACATTACGCAAGAATTGAAAAGGACGAAAAGGGATATCATCTTATCCACTCGGCGTTTGACAGCAAGGACCAAACCTACGTACTTTATAACATGACGCAACACGTTTTGGAGCATTTACTGCTTCCCGTAGGCGGAATGGACAAATCGGAAATTCGTAAATATGCCGAAAAGGCGGGAATTGAGGTTGCGAACAAGCCCGATTCACAGGAAATTTGCTTTGTGCCCGACGACGATTACGCAAAATATATTTTAGAGCACAGCAATTATACCGACAAAAAAGGTAATTTCGTAGACGTAAACGGCGAGGTTATAGGCGAGCACATGGGAATTATCCATTACACCGTCGGCCAGCGAAAGGGACTTGGCGTTGCTTTCGGCGAACCAAGGTACGTTGTTGAGGTTGACGCCGAGAACAACCGCGTTATGCTTGGCAAAAACGAGGACACCTTTTCCACCTCTCTTATCGCCGAAAAGGTTAATTTTATAAGCGGAAATATCCCAAGCACAGCTATCACGGTTGAGGCCAAAATCCGTTACGGCGCAAAAAGCACAAAGGCGACCGTTATACCCGAAGAAAACGGGTTATTCCGGGTTGAATTTAACACACCCGTAAGAGCCGTTACAGCCGGACAGTCGGTAGTTTTTTATAATGGCGACGAGGTTATAGGCGGCGGTATTATAGCCCGCCGTAATTGACAAAAGGTTACTAAAGCTATATAATTTTATATAATATATATTCTTATCGGAGTAAAAATGTATAAAAAGCATATTCCCGGCAAATCATTGTTGAAAAAAATGGAAGAATTTAATATTGCCGCTGACGATATCTTGACCGTTACGGGTACCGACTTTTCGGTCGACAGTCAGTACACTTTTTCTTGGCTCGTCCTTACAAAGGATTGGGTCTATTTGCTTTTCTCCGACAAAAAAGCGGAAAGCGTAGATAATTATAGCCGCTCCGACGGCAGAAACGACGTACCGAGCGACGCAAGGGTTGAAAAAATCGCCCTTTCCGATATTGAAAAAATCGAAACTATTCCCCTTGCCGCCGGTTGTATTATTTCGGTTACCGAAAAGGGCGTTTCAAAAAAACTCTGCGCCTGTACCGCCACATGCACCCCCGGAGCAAACCACTTTGTGCGTTGCGTAATGCTTGCAAAGGAAGAGGATTACGCTCAAATAAACGAGCTTAACGAAAAGCGCAGATTTACAAGGGGTAAATGTCCAAAATGCGGCACTCCGTACAAGGAATACGGCAACTGTATTTGTCCAAGATGTAATTCAAAGCGCTCGGCTATGATTAGATTGCTTAAATATTTCCTGCCGCACAAGGGCATGATTGCCGTTATGACGGTTTGTATTGTACTTTCGACGGTAGTAAACCTTTTTGCTCCGTATTTAAGCGGTACCGTACTTTACGGCGAAATTTTAGAAGGCAAGCTTGGTTTCACCGAAATGTTCGGCGACGGAATTGCCATTACAACGGCGTTGCTTATCACCGTTTTGACAATCGTTGGGTCAAAGCTTTTAACTCAAATTTTCACCGCCATACAAAACGTTGCTATCGCAAAAATCGTTCCCTATGTTGTAAGGGATATTAAATCCAAAATTTTTGCCGCCATGAGCAAGCTTTCGCTTAGCTTTTTCCAGCGCCGCGAAACGGGAAGCCTTATGACAAGAGTGCTTGACGACGCCGAGCAGGTTACAAACCTTTTTATAGAAGATGCGCCTAAGCTTATGGTCGACGGAATTACCATTGTCGGCGTTGCGATTTCTATGTTTGCGATAAGCTGGCCGGTTGCGGTTGCGGCAATTGTATTTATTCCGCTTTCCTCGCTTATCACCATACGCGTTATGCCAAAAATGTGGGTTTATTTCGGAATGAAATTCCGTGCGTCACGTAACATGAACGCTCATATTAACGATAACCTCGCCGGAGCAAGAGTTGTAAGAGCCTTTGGTCAGCAGGATTCGGAAGAAAAGCGTTTTGAAAAGCTTAACGAAAAGGTTAAAGCCGCCGAATTTAAAATCGTCGGCGTTCAAAACGAGCTTTACGCTACATACCATCTTATCCAAAATATCGGCGTTTTTGCCGTTTGGGGACTTGGCTCATTTCTTGTTTTAAAACAGTTCGATTTTAGTTACGCGAACATCATAACCCTTATCGGATACGTAGGTATGTTAAGCGGCCCGGTAAGCGACATTTCAAAAGCGTTACGCCAACTTGCAAACTGTATGAACTCCACTCAGCGAATTTTTGAAATTCTTGATTCCAAGCCCGACATTAAAGAAAAGGACAACCCCGTTTTCCCCGACCACATAAAGGGCGATATTAAGGTTGATAAGATTACCTTTGGCTACGAAAAGGACAAGCCGGTGCTTCACGAGCTTAGCTTTGAGGTTAAGGCGGGCGAAATGCTCGGCGTTGTTGGACGTTCAGGCGCAGGCAAAACAACCTTACTTTGCCTTATTTCAAGATTATATGACCCCGAAGACGGCAACATCTTTATCGACGGAATTAACATACGCGATATGGAGCTCGACAAGCTTCACCGTTCGATTGCCGTTGTTTCTCAGGAAACCTATATTTTCATGGGTACCGTCGCGGAAAATATTGCTTACGCCTATCCCGATATTTCAAGAGACAAAATAATTGAAGCGGCCATAGCGGCAAGCGCACATGATTTTATTTCAAAGCTGCCCGACGGTTACGACACCATTATCGGCACCTCGGGAAGAGAGCTTTCGGGCGGCGAAAGGCAACGTATTTCGATAGCGAGAGCTATTCTTGCCAACCCGAGAATACTTATACTCGACGAGGCTACCGCTTCCATGGACACCGAAACCGAACAAAATATTCAACGGTCGCTTGAAATGCTCGCAAAAGGCAGAACAACCATTTCGGTTGCTCACCGCCTTTCAACCCTTAGAAACGCCGACCGACTAATTGTTCTTGAGGACGGACGACTTGAAGAAAGCGGAACTCATAACGAGCTTATTGAAAAACAGGGAATTTACTACCGACTGGCTCAGCTTCAGAGTAAGTCAATGACCATAGAAGGAGATGATATGCTATGGAAAACAAACGATTTCATGCCGAGAGGCCCGATGGGAGGCCCGCCTCCGATGGGTCCGCCAATGGGTGGTCCCCCGCCGATGGGCTCGATGAGATAAACGAAATTCGATACATTAACAAGGATAACGCCGTTTTTTCAGCGACCGAAGGCGGATATATCTCCCTCGATTTTGACGGCAAGCATTATGACCGCGTTCTTGTTTTTCGCTCGTTTCCCTTTTCGGACGCCGAGCTATTTTTATCGGTTCGCGAAACGGTAGGTCGAAACGCCGAAATCGGTATCATCAAAAACATAAACGACCTTGACGATAACGCAAGGAAGCTAATTCTTCATGACCTTAAGTTGCGTTATTTTGTACCGAAAATTAAAAACATTCGCAGCGTTCGTATCGACCACGGATTTGCCACGTTTATTGTTGTCACCGACTACGGTAACATGAAATTTATTGTTCGCAGTTCCGGCGACGCGGCAACAAGGCTTTCCGACAAGCGAATTATATTCACCGACATTGACGGAAACCGATATGAAATTGAAGATTTAGATAAGCTAAGCGCGATTGAAACCAAACGAATTGACGTATTCCTTTAAGGAGCAAAAATAATGAAGCTTTTGTTTGATTTGCCGTCCGATTACCGCAAACTCATCGACGGCAACGAGCAAATTGAATATTGTGCGCCTTTTGATATCGGCGCCGACGGAACGGCTGTCTCGGACGGCTTTCTTGCCGTGACAAAAAAGCGCGTTGTTGCTTTTTGCGGCGGCGAAATGACCGCAAATTATCCGTTTAGCGAAATTGACGGCGTTAAGTATCAGTCGTTTATTGGTTGCGGCGCCTTTTCGGTTATTAAAAACGGAAAATATATCCGTATTGCAAGCTTTTCCATGCGCCATACGGTACGTTTTTCGTATATCGTAAAAGGCACAAAGGTTTTATTGAACGGCATTGACCAAAAGGTTGAATGTCACGAAAAGGAAACCGCCTGTCTTAAATGCGGCCACCCTCTTTCGGGCACCTCAATTTGCCCAAAATGCGACCGAAAAAGCGTTACCATGCGCCAATTTAGGCAGCTTTGCAGTCCCTATATTTTACAGCTTATACTTATTTCGTGCGTAATGGTTGCCGTTACCGTTTGCGCCCTTTACACCCAATCGTTACAGCAAGGCTTTATTGACAACACGCTCCGCAACCCCTCCCCCGATAAAATAAAAGAGGTTGTTATTTTTATCGTTGCCATGCTTTTGCTTACGGGATTTAACGTTTTTGCAACCATTTATAAAAACGTTTTATGCGTTAAGCTTGGCGCAAGAATGAGCATGGATTTACGCCGCAAGGTTTTCAGCAAAATTCAACAGCTTTCCATGACATTTATCAACCGCAGACGCCCCGGCGAGCTTATGAACCGAGTTACAGGCGACACGGCGGCCATACGCGAATTTATGGAAGGCGCTTTCGGCAACCTTATGTCAAACATTATTACAATGATTGGCGCCGCGGCGCTTATGCTCATGATTAACTGGAAGCTAACGTTAATTTCGGTAATATTTATGCCGATTTGCATGATTGTTACGAAATTTTTTAACCGCAAATTTCACAACCTTTTCCGTAACCAGTCCAACAAAGGCGACGACATAAAAACCCGACTCAACGACGTTTTATCGGGTATACGCGTCGTAAAAAATTACGGCCGAGAAAAGGACGAAGCCGACAATTTTACCGAGCTTTCAAACAAATTCGCCGATACCCAGTATAAAAACGAGGCTTTTTGGGCGGTATTTTTCCCCTTCCTTACCCTTACAATGGGACTTGGGCTTCATTTTATAACCTATTTCGGCGGACTTAACGTCCTTGGCGGAAGCATGACGGCCGGCCGACTTATGCAGTTTACCTCATACGCGTCTATGCTCTATACCCCGCTTAGCTTTATGGTACGCTTGCCGCGTATGATAATGCGTATGCTTAACGCGCTTGACCGAATTTTTGACGTACTTGACGACGACACCGAAATCGACGGCAAGGGCGTAGTTGAAAGGACAATTGAGGGCAACATTGAGTTTAAATCGGTTACCTTTGGCTATAACGCCTGCGACATAGTACTTGACGACATTAATCTTTCGGTTAAAAAGGGCGAAATGATTGGCCTTGTCGGTGCTTCGGGCGTAGGCAAATCGACCATGATTAATTTGCTTATGCGGCTTTACGACGTAAACGACGGCCAAATTCTTATCGACGGCGTTGATATCCGCGACTATGATAAAAACTCGCTTCACTCGCAGCTTGGCGTCGTTTTACAAGAGACCTTCCTTTTCGCAGGAAGTATTTTAAACAATATCCGCTATTCCAACCCGTCCGCCTCGTACGAAGAGGTTATTAAGGCGGCCAAAATAGCAAACGCTCACGATTTTATAAGCCGATTACCCGACGGGTACGACACCTATATCGGGTCAAAGGGCTTTAACCTTTCGGGCGGCGAAAGACAGCGAATTGCCATAGCACGAGCCGTTCTTGCCAACCCCAGGATACTTATTTTAGACGAGGCGACAAGCTCGCTTGACAGCGAAAGCGAATTTCTTGTTCAGCAGGCTATAAGCCGCCTTACAAGCGAACGCACAACCTTTGCCATCGCTCACCGCTTGTCGACGTTGCGTAACGCCGACCGCCTTGTTGTAATAGGACGCGACCATCATATCGCCGAAATAGGCACGCACGACGAGCTTATGGAGAAAAAGGGTATTTACTACGGCCTTGTTACGGCGCAAAAATCGTTATTTAAGGTTAAAACCGAAATTGAATAAAAACAAAACCGCCGACTTATATTATCGGCGGTTTTTTTATTAGAAAAATTAATAACGTATCAACGTTAATAGCATATCAAAAACGCGGCGAGATTTTACTCGCCGCGTTTTGTTATTTCGGTAAAAAGGCCCGACGACGATATCGGCTCGTTTCCGTAAAAAAGATGGGAGGTGTCTCCGAGGGATATTACCCTTAAAATTGCCGTGTTTACGTCGGGTTCGTGCATTTCCATAAGCATCATTGTCACCGACGACGTAGGCAAAAACACGGTGTGCCACGTATGGGGCAAGGGCATTCCCATAACGTGCGAAATAAGCGCCGTACCAAGCCCGTGGTGACAGAAAAAGGCGATTGCGTCGTCGTTATCGCGGAGACTTTCGTCAAAGCGGTATACCATACCGTCGCGGGTAAAGCCATGCTCGGCTATCGCTTTGTCGAACTCGTTACAAACGTTGTCGTAATACGGGATAACGTCGCTATTTTTCCATAAATCAATATCGCGCCAACGGCTTACGTCGAAAACCCGTTTATC
>JAFNUO010000075.1 GCA_017383985.1 Clostridia bacterium
CGGGCCTCGTCGCGAGCCATTTCGTGAACGGTGTCATGGATAGCGTCAAGTCCGAGTTCCTTAGCAAGCTTTGCAAGCTCGGTCTTGCCGGCGGTAGCGCCGTTTTCAGCGTCTACGCGGAGCTCAAGATTCTTTTTGGTAGAATCGGTTACAACTTCGCCAAGCAATTCGGCAAACTTAGAGGCATGCTCAGCCTCTTCATAAGCGGCTTTTTCCCAATAAAGGCCGATTTCAGGATAGCCTTCGCGGTGTGCAACGCGAGCCATTGCAAGGTACATACCAACTTCGCAGCATTCGCCCTCGAAATTAGCACGGAGTCCCTCGATAATTCTTTCGTCAACGCCTTTTGCTACGCCTACAACGTGCTCAGCGGCCCAAGATTTTTCGGCGGCCATTTCGTTAAACTTAGAACCGGGAACCTTACACTGGGGGCAAAATTCGGGAGGGGTATCTCCCTCATGAACGTAACCACAAACCGGACAAACAAACTTTTTCATAACAAATTTCCTCCTGATAAATTATAAATTCAATTTTTTGCTTTTTTTATTTCCGACAGTTTTCGCAAACACCGCTGTACATCAAGCTATAATTCGTAACCTCGTATCCCTTATCCTCCGCCGCCTTTCGCAGGTCGGGTAGGTCGGGATAAACGTCGGTTACGCCGCCGCATTTATTACAATATAAATGACTGTGCGGTGACGTGTCGGCGTCAAAGTGTACCGAGCCGGAGACGGTAGTAAGCATAACGGCGTTGCCTTCGTCGTACATTTCGGATAAGTTGCGGTAGACGGTAGCAAGGCTTATATTCGGAAACTCGGCCCGAACCATATCATACACGGCGGAAGCCGTAGGATGGCTTTTTACCGAGCAAAGTGCATTTCTGACGGCGTCACGCTGTCTTGAATGTCGCTTCATGATTCCCTCCGTTTGCTTTTTCTTAACGATAATGATTATCGTTATTATTAAGATAACACACAGAATGCCGTTTGTCAAGCATATTTTTAAAAAAATATTGAAAAAAATTTAAAAGATGATATTATATTACATTATAATGAAAGGGAGTGGCGTTTTAATGGCAAAAAGCAAAGGTGGAAGAATCCATTTGCTCGACGAGCTGCGTGGCTTTGCTATAATCTGCATGGTCTTTTTTCATGCGTTTTTTACCGCTTGGTCGATGTTCGGCTTTGAATTTGGCAAAACGCTTTTTTATTTTTTTCAACCGGCGCAACCCTATTTTGCCGCGCTGTTTATTTTAATTTCGGGCATTTCGTGCAACCTCTCCCACTCCAACATTAAACGAGGCTTAATTTTAGCGGGAATAAGCGTTGCCCTTACCGCGGTCACATATTCGGGAAGGTTCATCGGCATTAACGGGATTACAATTTGGTTCGGTATTCTACATTTACTTGCTTTTTCGATTTTGTTTGTAGCCATCGCTTGGCGCGCACTTAAAAAAATTGTTCCGATTGTCGGGTTCATAATTAATTTGTTGCTTTTCTTTGTTACCTATTTTGTTTCGAGATACAACGGCGGATTTATCAATTTGTTTTTTATTAAAATTGATTTGCCCGATATACTGTATACCACCGACTGGCTTTGCCCCCTCGGTTTTTACAGCGAAACCTTCTTTTCGTCCGACTACTTCCCCATTTTGCCGTGGTTTTTTATGTTCATTTGCGGATATTACCTTGGCACATACGCAAAGAAAAACAAGTTTCCGCAATTTTTCTATAACCAACACATCCGTCCCCTTTCGGTTGTCGGAAAATACACCCTTTGGATTTACATTTTTCATCAGCCGGTTATTTACGGACTGTTTTACGCCCTTTCTTTCATCATGTCGCATATATAAAGGGGCAAATAATTATTTATTTCGACATATTGACTTTTTATAAGCAGTTGTTGTATAATGTATGATAATTGTAATAGGTATGTCGGCGGATTATCCGCCTGCTTATAATCCTTCGTAATCTCGGAGGGAGGGAATTTAGATGAGCCAAGTTCGCTTAAAAGAAAACGAAAGCTTGGAAAACGCACTCAGACGCTTCAAGAGAGCTACCGCAAGAGACGGTGTTATTCAGGAAGTCCGTAAAAGAGAACATTACGAGAAGCCTTCCGTTAAGCGTAAGAAGAAATCTGAAGCTGCACGCAAGCGTAAATATCGCTGATTAGTTTTTTTAATTCGGCGGTTTTACTGTCGTGCAAAAAAACTATCGGAGATAACATCTATCTGCATGAAAGCGGCTTTTTTAAAGCCGCTTTTTTGTTTTATTTAGGAGATTTTACTATGCCGCTTTTTTTACCAAAAAAAAGATTTAGACGAGTAACCGACATTGGTTACGGCTACCTAAAAAAAAATAACATAAAGGCGCTTATTTTAGACGTTGACAACACCTTATCAACCCACCATTCTCAAACTCCGTACAACGGCGTTGATAAATGGTTGCGCGAGATGGAAAGCAAAGGTATAAAATTGCTTATTTTGTCCAACTCTAAGAAAAGACGGGTTGAGCCGTTTGCAAATTTGCTTAAGCTCGACTTTTTGTCGCTCGGTTGCAAGCCGTTGCCGTTCGGACTAATTAGAGCAAAGCGTAAATTAGGCTTTAAAGCAAAAGAGACCGCCATGGTCGGCGACCAGGTTTTTACCGACACCATCGGCGCAAACCTTTGCGGTATTTACACGATTTTGCTTGAGCCGATTAAGTACGAGGACGGCAAAAGCTTTAAAATCAGGCGTAAACTTGAAAAACGCATAATTGCAAAATACGAAAGGAAGCATAAAAATGAGCGCTAAATTCGGACCTGCCGGCAATTCCGACAGCTTCGCCGCCATGAAATATAAATCAAGCCTTGACGTACCCGAATATATCGTCAAAATGGGTCTTGACGCATACGAGTATCAATGCGGCAGAGGGGTTAACATCGGCGAGGACAAGGCCCGTGAACTGGGCAAGCTTGCAAAAGAAAAAAACGTCGCCTTGTCGCTTCATGCGCCGTATTATATCTCGCTTGCAGCCGCCGAGGAAGCAAAGCTTGATAACTCGATTAACTATATTTTGCAAAGCGCAAGAGCCGCCGACTGGATGGGCGCAACAAGGGTTGTTGTTCACCCCGGCGGAAAGGGCAAGTTCGAGCGCATAGACGCCGTTAACCTCGCCATCAGCACCTTTAACCGCGCGGTAAAGGCGCTTGACGAAAACGGGCTTGGCCACATTACACTTTGTCCCGAAACGATGGGCAAGATTAATCAGTTAGGCGACCTTGACGAAATTATGCGTTTTTGTCAGGTTGATGAACGCGTTATCCCGTGCATTGATTTCGGCCACCTTAATTCAAGAACCAAGGGCGGGCTTAAAACAAAAGAGGATTTCGCAAAAATTCTTGACACCATCGAAAACGCAATCGGCAACGAGCGAATGAGAAAATTCCACGCTCATTTTTCAAAAATTGAATATTCCGACGGCGGCGAGGTTAAACACCTCACCTTTGAGGACAACATTTTCGGCCCCGATTTCAGATTTCTTGCCGAATTAATCGTTGAACGCGATTGTTCCCCGACCATAATTTGCGAATCGGCGGGAACGCAGGCGGAGGATTCCCAGGCGATGAAAGCCATGTATCTTAAGCAACTGGAAGTGCAAGGAAAATGAGATTTAACGAAAAATTAAAGATATTACGCGAGGAAAAAGGCCTTACCGTAAAAGAGGTTGCCGCCGCGGTAGGCGTTCGCGAAAAAGTCATGGAACGGTACGAAAACGGAAAAGAAATTCCAAAGTTAAAGGTTATTGAAAAAATCGTTAAGTTTTACGGATTTTCGACCGACCGGCTTTTTGACGAGGCGGTTAAAGAGATTAATGCAATAGTCGACGCCGCAAAAAACAAAAACGAGGTGAAAGACATGAAAAAAATACTTGTTATAAACGGGCCGAACCTTGACATGCTTGGAAAACGCGAGCCTGAAATTTACGGGTCGCGCTCGCTTGACGACATCAACGCCGATTTAAAAACGCTTGGCGAAGGCCTTGGCGCAGAGGTTGATTTTTTTCAATCTAATATCGAGGGTGAAATTGTCGACGCCATTCATTCGGTCCTTGAAAATTACGACGGTGCCGTAATAAACGCCGGCGCATACACCCATTACTCGATAGCCATTCACGACGCTATTGCCGCCGTTGCGCCCAAGCCGTTTATTGAAGTTCATCTTTCGAACGTACATACCCGAGAGGACTACCGTCACAAATCCATGCTTTCGCCCGTATGCGCGGGAGTTATACTCGGTTTTGGCGAAAAAAGCTATGCGTTGGCGCTTAAAGCCCTTTGCGAGGACTGATTTTTGATAAAAAACGCGCACTTTTTCACATAAAGTCGATAAAAAGTTAAAAAATGCTTGAAAAAGCCGCCGTTTTATTATAATATTATAGGTGATAAAATTTATTATTCGGCAGCGTGCCTCGTCAACCCCCGTACCGACGGATTGGGAGGTTGACACAACCCCCGCACCGCCTGCCTTTACCGTCGGAGAAATGAGGTATTATTATGGTTTCAGCCGGTGATTTCAGAAACGGCGTTACATTCGAAATGGATGGCAACGTCTATCAGATTATCGAGTTCCAGCACGTTAAGCCGGGTAAGGGTGCAGCTTTCGTTCGTACCAAAATCCGCAACGTAATCGCAGGTTCGGTTGTTGAAAAAACCTTCAACCCGAACGACAAGTATCCCACCGCTTTCATTGAAAGAAAGGATATGGAATATTCCTACAATGACGGCGACCTTTACTATTTCATGGACCAGGAATCTTATGAGCTTGTTCCGATTGGTAAAGACCAGCTTACCGACAACTTTAAGTTCGTTAAGGAAAACATGGTTTGTAAAATCCTTTCCTACAAGGGTAACGTTTTCGGTATCGAGCCTCCTACCTTCGTAGAGCTTCAGGTTACCGCCACCGAGCCGGGCTTTAAGGGCGACACAGCCACCAACGCCACCAAACCCGCTACTCTTGAAACAGGCGCCGAAATCCGTGTTCCCCTTTTCGTTAACGAGGGCGACATGCTTCGCATCGACACACGTACCGGCGAGTACATGGAACGTGCTTAATTTTTGCGCGTAAATAAAAAGGAGTAATCATGATGAATCTTACTGAAAAAGCTGCTTATCTTAAGGGCCTCGCAGAAGGACTTAAGGTTAACGCCGACGACGATATGGGCAAGCTCGTTTTAGCCCTTATTGACACTATTGACGATATCGCTTTGACCGTTGCCGACCTCGAGGACGAGCTCGCAGAGACCCGCGATTATATCGAGGAAATCGACGAAGACCTCGGCGCCGTTGAGGAAGACCTCTATGACGACGAAGACGATGACGATTGTGACTGCTGCTGCGGCGACGACGACTTCTATGAAGTTGAATGCCCCGCTTGCCACGAGACAATTTGTCTTGACGAGGACATGCTTTGCGAAGGCGAAATCGAATGTCCCAACTGCGGCACCGACCTTGAATTCGACTTTGACGACGAATGCGATTGCTGCTGCGATTGCTGCGACGAAGGCGAAGAGGAATAATCCTTAAAACAAAACTAAAAGCGTGATTGGTAAATTCCAATCACGCTTTTTTTATTTTATCAACCGCTTTTTTATATTGGTCGTATGTTACCAAATATTCAAGAGCCTTTGGAATTGCGTTAGCCGATATGCGTTTTGGCAAGCCGAGTTCGGAAAGCAGTTTTTCCCTTAGCTTCTTTGAATTCTTACCGCCCGATAAGCCGTCGTCGTACAAATCGGCCTTTGTAACGCGGCGGGTTGGCTCGGTTTTATCGGTTTTATCGGCCGTTACCCCTGCAGCAGAAAGCGCGGACAAAATTACCTCCTCGCTCATACCCTCTACGCCGAGGAGGCCGTCGGCGGAGTCCTTTTCCTTGCGCTTTTCTCTTCCCTTTATGTCGGGGATATAGACGTTTATAATTTCGCCGTCTTTTACCGAGCCGACAAGGTGAGACCGGATAAGAAATCCCGCCGAATCGGAATCGGTCATTATAATAACGCCGCGGGTTTCGGCAAGCAGGCGGATATAACCGAGCTTTTCCTTGTCCTTAAATATTTGAAATCCGTCGGTTTCAATTATAAGGGTATCAATTATCGACGAAAGCTTGATTTTGTCGTACTTTCCCTCGACAATTACCGCTTGTTTAAGCTTAATCAACTTAATTTCTCCCCCGACGCAAGCATTATAAGTTTCATAACCGTTTTATCGACCGTAATTTTCGGGTCAAGTTGGGTCGATTTAAGCGAAATATCGGCGTCGCGCAAAACGGCAAGCGCCTCTCTTAACGTAAAAACCGACATTCGGCGCGCATTTTGGGACGCATATTTTAGCTTAAATGCATTTTTGCCGTAGCCGAAATCGCCGCCGATATCCTCGGCGCGCATACCCTCCGATTCGGCAAGCTTTGCACGGTACATATCGACGTAAGCCGAGCTTAACGCGCCGATTACGGCAATAGGCTCTGTGCACTGGGCCCATAAATCGGCAAGCATTGTGTAAACTCGGTCGGTATCCCTTGCGCAAACGGCGTTTATAAGCTTGTACGCCTTTTCGTCGGGCGTTTTTACGGCAAGCGAATCAATTACCTCGTCGGTAATTATTCCGTCCCTACCCACAAAATCGCATAACTTATCAACCTCCGAAAAAAGGTTGGTCATGTCGCTGCCGCAAACGCGGATAAGATATTTTGCCCCCGTTGGTTGTAAATTAACCGAACGCGAGGCAGCTCGCTTGCATATCATGCGGGCCAAATCGTTTTCGTCGCGGGTATCAAGCTTTACAAGGCAACCCGCTTTTTTAACCGCTTCAAACACCTTTTTTGCCTTCGCCGATTTTGACGGAGTGATGTCAAGCTGCTCGAGTCTTATGAGCAAAACGCAACCCTCGGGCACGTCCAAAATAAGCTCAACAAACTTTTCCGCCTCGTCATCGGCGGCCGTCGCAAAGTTATAGTCGCAAACCGAGACGCACGAATAATCGCTCATCATAGGTATTGATTCGGCGGCAATAATTATGTCGTCAACCTTTACCGCGCCGTCAAATCGGTGCAAATTAAGGTCGGCAAAATCGGTAACCGCCTTTTTTATTATTGCGTCGGCGTAATAGCGTTTTAGGTAACCCTCGTTGCCGTATAGCAAATAAACCGGCTTAAAGTCGGCGGATTTTATTTGTGCTATTAACTCTTTTTCGGTTATTTCCGGCATGATTATCTCCTATTTAAACGGGCTAAAGCTAACGCTTTCGCCGCGAATATATGTGCTAAGACTACGGGTTTGTCCGACAACATAGGACGTTGTACCTAAACGGGAAAGTCTTTCCCCTGCGGCAAACGCCAACGGTGTACTACCTGATATTATAGCATACTTTGCGTAAGAAGTGGTAGTAATAAATTCGGGCGGCGAAACAAGTATATCGCAGGTTGGCGTTTTTGTCCGCGCTGTGGGAACAACTATGCTCTTTCCGCAAACCGAAAGCAAAATATATCCGCGGTTAATTTCCGCAGAAACCCTCTCGGTCATATCAATCCTACATTCAGTATATTTACTTCTTGTTGCGCCGTCAAGTTTCATTAAATCTATGCGTTCATCGTTATATATAATCTTTTCGGCGGAAAGATTGCGCAAAAGGTCGGGCGCCGCTCCGCTTAGCATTTCGCTTTCGGGCAAGATAATTAAATTTACCTTTTCTATACCCAAATTATTTACGGCGGCGCTAACACCATTGGCATAATATACTTTTGCCGTGCTTCCGATTAAGGCGGCGTAATCTCCGTCGCGAATTAAAACGGCGGCACCCTCATCGGTCACAAACGAGGTTACCGTTACCGTAGGGTTTTCAACCACGGCGTAATAGCAACAACCGACCGCGATTACAAAGCACATCAAAACGGCAATAAGGCGAAAACGGTACAACCTCGGCAACAAAAGGCAAGCGCCGAAAATTATACATATACCTCCAATAACCATATACGCCGCAAGAGATGCAATGCGGACGGTTGAAAAACCCGGCTTAGACATTATATCGGAAACAAACAAAATAAACTTTCCGTCAAGACCCGCAATAAGCATTAAAAAATTGCCCAAATAGGCGAAAACTCCGCTTATACACAAAAGCGACGCAACCGCCGACAGGCAAACAAGCCCCGTCACGGGTAAGCCGACAATTATGTTAGTCAAAACGCTTAGCGGCGTTACATAACCGAACGTGGTTATCACAATAGGCAAGGTCATTATTTGCGCCGAAAGGCTTAGCGCAACCGCCGACGATATTCCGCGGGCAATTTTAAACCGACAAATGGGCGCTTTATACAAAAATCGGCGTATCTTCGGCTCAAACGTAATTATGCCCAATGTAGAAAAGGTGGAAAGCAAAAAGCTTAACGAGTAAACGACAAACGGGTTTAAAAGGCATTGTAAAAGCGCCGCTATGCAAAGCGAATGGAGCGGTCTTGAACGTTTTAATATTATCGTACCAAGCAAATATATTGTACAGGTTATGCCCGAGCGTACCACCGACGGCGTAAATCCAGCAAGCGCCATTATGGCAACCACGAACAAAAGTGTTGCCGCCGACGCTTTGCGTTTCGACCGCATAAAACTTACGAAAAATTTAAGCATTACGCCCGTAAGGATAGACAAATGCAATCCCGAAACGACCGTTATATGCGAAATTCCCGAAACACGAATTGAGTTAAGCGCCGATTTGGACATTGATCCCTTATCCCCTATCAGCACCGAGGTCATAAGCGCACCCTCGTCGCCGTTTAATCGGCCGCTTATTGCGCTACGCACCGCCCGCCGTGCCGATATCGCGTAACGGTAAGGAGTTTCTTTTCCGCGGGATATTTTAAGCTTTGTTTTGTACTCGTTTACATACCCGCGGATAAAAACATTTTCGCTACGATGGGTATCGTTGACGTCATTATAAAAGGTCACCGTTGCGCTTAGGTTATCGAACGCCGAAAGCTTTAAATCCCTACGCGAAGATATAATCGTTTTAAAATCGGCTATATCGCTTTCGGCGACCTTATCAACTCGAACGCGGTAAAGGTACCTTTCCCCGTCAAAAACGGGCTCATCAATAACCGCACCGACAATTTCGCTTGTAGTTCCGTCAAGCGCCTCCATTGGCTCTACATAAAAGGCGCATCGCGCCGAAAACATGCCGAACGCCAAGGCTATCGACAAAAAGGCAAGGCAATTAATTTTATTTTTTCGAGGTAATAAAAAGACGGTAATCAACGCCCCCAATAACGAAATTACACCCAAGACAGCACAAAGCCTCCAGTTAAGCTGTCGTGCTATTATGAGTGTAAAAAGTACGGACATTGAAACCGCCGCTAATGGGCGTTTTTCCATAAATTATTTATAGAAAAGGGGTAACTTTTCAAGGAATACGATGTCGTCGCGGTCGGCGGCGTCGCCCTCAGCAAGAACGGCACAGGCGCAAACCTCTATGCCGCCCGCCTCTTTAACAAGCTTTTGTACCGCAATAAGCGATTCGCCCGTGGAAATTACGTCGTCAACCACCAAAACGCGTTTTCCGTTAAGCAGTTCACATTCGTCTTTACCGAGGAAAAGCTTTTGCACGTTTCCGGTTGTAATCGACTTAACCTCGACCGAAATCGGGTTTTCCATATAAACCTTTACGCCTTTGCGGGCTACGATATACGGCTTTTTGCTTTGACGCGACATTTCGTAAGCAAGAGGGATACTCTTTGCCTCAGGGGTTAAAATTACGTCAAATTCAGGCGCTTTTTTAAGCAATTCGGTCGCCGACGCAACCGTAACCTCAACGTCGCCGAAAAGAATAAAGGCGGCGATATCAAGCTTATCGTTGACCGCGAACATTTTAAGCTCGCGGTCAAGCCCTGCTATTTTCATTTTATATGAACTCATTTTTACAAAACCTCTTTTTTTCGTATTATAACAAACGGGGCTTTATCAGCCGGGAGGCCAAGCGAGGACACGTTTTGCTAACATATGAAAATGAATATGGCCGACGGTTTGGCCGCCGTCCTCGCCGCAGTTGTTTACTATGCGGTATCCGTTTTCAAGTCCCTCCGCTTCGGAAATCTTAGCCGCCGCCTCGAAAATCTTTGCTATATAAAGGCTATTATCCGAATTTATTTCGTCGGCGCATTTGATATGCGTTTTCGGCACGATTATTGCGTGAAAGGGCGCCTGAGGGTCGATGTCCGCAAAGGCATAAACATACTCGTCCTCGTAAATTTTTGTGGACGGAATTTCGCCCGCAATTATTTTACAAAACAAACAGTCCATTTTTGCACCTCCGGGTTATTTTAACATTGATTTTACAATATCGGCAACGGCGTTAAGGGCTTCGTCAACCTTTGACTTGTCCTTTGCTCCCGCCATTGCGCTATCGGGACGGCCTCCGCCGCTTCCTCCCGCAAGCTTTGCAACCTCGCGAACATTGTTGCCCGCGTGAGCGCCCGCTTTTACGGCGTCGGCTCCCGCTGCGGCGCAGAAGGTTACCTTTTCGCCGTCTACGGCGGCAAATACAGCAACGGTGTCGGCGTTTTTCGCCTTAATATCGTCGCCTGCGGCGCGCATAGCGGCGGTGTCGGCGCTCCAGAACGGAGCCGCGATAACCTTTACGCCGCCAACGTCAATTGCGCCCGCAAAAAGGTTGTCCGCCTGGGACGAGGCAATCTTTGAATTAAGTTGGTCGATTTTTTGTTTTTGAGCCTTTATTTCCTCGTGAAGAGAGGCAATTTTTCCCTCAAGCTCGTCGGCAGACGAAACCTTTGCGGCGGAAACTGCGCGGTCAAGCTCGTTTTTATATCCGCAAATAAGCTTCATTACGCCTTCGCCGGTTACGGCCTCGATACGGCGTACACCTGCGGCAACCGAGCCCTCGGAAACGATACGGAAAAGGGCGATTTTTGCGGTATTGGAAACGTGGGTACCGCCGCAAAGCTCAACCGAAGTATTGGGTACGTTTACAACGCGTACAATATTGCCGTATTTTTCGCCGAAAAGCGCCATTGCGCCAAGCTTTTTAGCCTCTTCAATCGGCATTTCGTTTATATCAACCTCGATAGCATCCAAAATCGCGCGGTTAACAAGGGCTTCAACCTCGGCAAGCTGGTCCGCGGTAAGAGCCGAGAAATGGGTAAAGTCGAAACGAACCGAGTTAGCGGTTACAAGCTGTCCCGCCTGCTCAACGTGGTTACCGAGCACGGTACGCAAAGCC
Source organism: Clostridia bacterium (assembly GCA_017383985.1). GTDB lineage: Bacteria > Bacillota > Clostridia > Oscillospirales > Acutalibacteraceae > UMGS1976. The sequence continues at coordinate 11,257 of JAFNUO010000075.1, forward strand.
GCCTGAAGCAAATGGGCCGCCGTATGGTTACGCATAACGGCGTTGCGGTTAGCCTTGCAAACCGCGGCGGTTACTGCGTCGCCGACCTTTATAAGTCCGCCGGTCATTTCGCCGATATGCATATAAATTCCCGACGACGATTTTTGAGTATCGGCAACCTTAAACGACGAATCGCCGTCGCCGATTGAGCCGATGTCACCCACCTGGCCGCCGCTTTCGGCGTAGAAGGAGGTTGTATCAAGGATTACAACGCCGCTTTCGCCGTCGGAGATTGTATCGGCAACCTCGTTATCCTTGATTATCGCAAGTACAGTAGCCTTACATTCGTAATCGGTATAACCGACAAATTTCGTTTCCTTAAGTCCCTCGGGAAGCACGTCGCCGCTTTTCCAAGCGTCGGCGCCGGCGTTTTTACGAGCGGCACGGGCTCTTTCACGCTGCTCCTTCATAAGGGCGGCGAAGCCTTCCTCGTCAACGGTAAAGCCGCTTTCGGCGGCGATGTCGATAGTAAGATCAAGCGGGAAACCGTAGGTATCGGAAAGCTTAAACGCGTCCTCGCCGGAAACAACCTTTGTATCGTTGTTTTTAAGTATATCGTCAAGAAGCTGAAGTCCTTGGTCGATGGTTTTGCCGAAACTTTCTTCCTCTACGCTGATAACCTTTTTGATAAGTTCCTTTTTCTCAACAAGCTCAGGATATGCGTTTTTATTTTCGTTAATAACCGTTTCGCATACGTCGGAAAGGAAGGTACCCTTTATGCCGAGCATACGTCCGTGACGCGCGGCGCGGCGGAGCAAGCGGCGAAGAACGTAGCCTCTGCCCTCGTTGGACGGCATTACGCCGTCGCCAATCATAAAGGTAATCGATCGGACATGGTCGGTTGTAACGCGCAAAGAAATGTCCTTCTTTGCGTCGGTTTTATATTCAACGCCGGCGATATCGCTGATATGCTTCATGATATTTTTAACCGTGTCAACCTCAAAGAGGTTGTCAACCCCCTGCATTACGCAGGCAAGACGCTCAAGACCCATACCGGTGTCTATATTTTTTTGTTTAAGCTCGGTATAATTGCCGTTGCCGTCGTTGTTAAACTGGGAAAATACGTTGTTCCAAATTTCCATAAAACGGTCGCAGTCGCAGCCCGGCTTGCAATCAGGCGAGCCGCAGCCGTATTTTTCGCCGCGGTCAAAGTAAATTTCGGAGCAGGGGCCGCAAGGACCGGAGCCGTGTTCCCAGAAGTTGTCGGCTTTTCCTAAACGGACAACCTTGTTCGGGTCAACGCCGATTTTCTTTGTCCAAATTTCGTACGCCTCTTCGTCGTTTTCGTAAATCGAGGGCCAAAGCTTGTCGGCGGGGATTTCCAAGGTTTCGGTCAAAAATTCCCATGCCCACGGAATAGCCTCTTCTTTAAAATAATCGCCGAAAGAGAAGTTTCCGAGCATTTCGAAATACGTACCGTGGCGCGCAGTGTGACCTACTCGTTCAAGGTCGGGTGTACGGATACATTTTTGGCAGGTTACGACGCGGTTTTTCGGCGGAATAACCTCCCCCGTAAAATACTTTTTAAGCGGAGCCATGCCCGAGTTGATAAGAAGCAAGCTCTTGTCGTTATTGGGTACGAGCGAAAAGCTCGGCATACGCAAATGACCCTTGCTTTCAAAGAAAGAAAGGTATTTTTCGCGCAAATCGTTAAGCGAAGTCCATTCCATTTTTAAAATCCTCCAAAAAATAAATATAGCTCTCCCGTCCGAAAGGGACGGGAGAGCTCCGTGGTACCACCCAATTTGCCGCCTTTTTGAACAAAAAACGACCTCTTTAGTTAACCTTTAACGCAGGTAATACGCCGTTATTAGCGGTGACTCGAAAGCGGGCGCAGCGCCGAAGCTTATTATCGAAGGCGGCTTTCAGCACGTATTAAAACGCGCCGCCTATCTCTGGCGAAAAGCAAATCGGTGCTTTAAGCTTTGTCACAGTCATACATTATTACAAAAACAATATAATTATATAATCCCGACCCCGTTTTGTCAAGCAATTCCCGCCTCATAAATCGCGTCGCACACCCTTTTAAACACAGGCGCCGCCGTCTTTGCTCCCGACTCTCCGTTTTCGCCAAGCACAGTTATAACATATTTCGGATTTTCGGCGGGATAAAAGCCCGAAAACCAACATTGGTTAACCTTTTGGTCGCCAACCTTATACCCCGCCTCGGCGGTTGCCGTTTTGCCTCCCGCACCGCCGACGTTTGGCATAGCCGCTCCGCCGGTACCCTCCGAAACAACGGCGCACATCATTTCGGCGACGCTTTTGGCCGCGGTTTCGGATATAACCCGCCTCGGCTTGTCGGTATAATACTCCTTTACGCCGCCGTCGGCGAGCATTACGCCGCCAACCGCTTTCGGCGTTACCGCATAGCCGCCGTTTGCTATCATGGCAGTCATTACGGCGACGTCAACGGGGGTTAAAAGCAGTTCCCCCTGGCCAAAAGCGAAGTTGGCGAGGGCAGCAGGCTGAGCCGTTACCGTTTCCTTTTTTGGAAGGGTGCTTTTGGCCGCAAAAAGGTTATTAGCAAGGCTTCTTTTTTCGCCGAAACCAAGATTTTCACAAAGGGAAAGGATTTTCTCGCCGCCTATCCTTTCGGCAAGCGAGATAAAATATGGGTTACACGAGCCGCAAAGCGCCTTTTTCATATCAACCATACCGTGTCCCCCATATTCGTGGCAACCGAAAAGGTTTTCGCCGATTTTAACCGAGCCCGTACAGGCGTTTTCAAATCCCGCCGATACGCCGCCGTCAAGCGCCGACGCCGCAACAAGAATTTTAAACACCGAACCAACGTTGTACGACGCAAGGGCTCGGTTTACAAGCGGCGCCGAGCTATTATTAAGCGAAGCGGCAACATCAAGCGGCGAATAGTCGGGCACACTCGCCATGGCGAGGATATCGCCGTTCGACGGGTCCATGATAATTACGGCGCCGGTGCCAAGGTCGGGTGCCGCCCGTTCGGCGATTTTTTGAATGGCGCTGTCTATGGTCAAAATTACGCCCGTTTTTATGTCGGTTGTACCCGAAACGGAGGGCTTTACTCCCGAAAGCGGCCGTCCCGTTGCGTCGACGGTATAGGTTACGGTTACCGGCTCGTCGGCGGTAAGTAGGTCGTCATAGGCAAGTTCAACCCCCGTAACGCCGTGGCCCGATAAATCGGCGTAGCCAATAAGGTGGGCGGCGATTTGGTCGGCGGAATAACGCACGGGAACACGAAAAAGTATACTTTCGTCGCACGAAAAGTCGGCGGTGGCGTCGATTACTGTCGGCTTGCCTCCGCTTAGCATTTCAAGCGCCGACGGCGCCGCATTTCCAAGCTTTTTATTAATTTCATTTATAGTCGAAAGGTTGGGCGACACCGCCGCAACATAGCGAATTTGGGTGCCGACAAGCTTATTTCCGTTTCGGTCGTATATATTTCCTCTTGGCTCCCATACGGTAAGCTTTGAGGTCGTATACTTTCCCGCGACGGTCACGTCGGAGTTTAGGGCTATATCGTAAATTCGCCACGAGGCGACAGAGAAAAACAGCGTTATAACGCAAAAAATCGAAATTGTCCGTATTTTCATGTATAAAAACACCTCTTTTATTAATATAGTTCGTATAATTGCAAAGAATATTAATAAAAAATGTAAATTATTCTAGTAATTCTTGACTGATAGACCGCGTTATTATATAATTATATAATAAATTTTTTCTTGGAGAAGTGTTGACAATGAACAACATTAATGAACTTTATAATTTATGGTGCGAAAAAGTAAACGACAAGGCGATTTTAGACGAGCTTATCGCCATTAAAGGCGACGACGAGGCCATTCTTGACCGCTTTTATCGCAACCTTGAATTCGGCACCGCCGGACTTAGAGGCGTAATTGGCGCGGGTACAAACCGCATGAATATTTATACCGTTGCCCGCGCTACACAAGGCTTTGCCGAATATATAAACAGCGTAGCCGAAAACCCGACCGTTGCCATCGCATACGACAGCCGCATTAATTCCGACGTGTTTTCCGAAACCGCCGCTTGCGTTTTTGCCGCAAACGGTATCAAGGTTTATCTTTATCCCGTTTTGGTTCCTACGCCCATGCTTTCCTTTGCGGTAAGAGAGCTTGGCTGTGACGCCGGCGTTGTTGTAACGGCAAGCCATAATCCCTCGAAGTATAACGGATACAAGGCCTACGGCTCCGACGGTTGCCAGCTCGGCACCGAGGCAAGCAAGGCGGTATTAGACCTTGTTGAAAAGGTTGATACCTTCGGCGGAGTTAAAAAGCTTGACTTTGACGAGGCTTTGAACAGCGGCAAAATTGAATATATCAAGGACGAGGTTTTTGAAAAATATTACGAAAACGTAATGGCTCAATCGGTTAACCCCGAAATCCTCAAAAACGCCGGACTTAAGATTATTTACACCCCGCTTAACGGCGCCGGAAACATTCCGGTACGTACCGTTCTTGACCGAATGGGCGTTAAGGACATAACAATAGTTAAGGAACAGGAAATGCCCGACGGCAATTTCCCAACCGCTCCCTACCCCAACCCCGAAATCCGCGAGGCATTTAAGCTTGCGCTTGAGCTTGCCGACGAGGTTAAACCCGACCTTCTTCTTGCGACCGACCCCGACAGCGACCGCGTAGGTATTGCGGTTAAAAACGGCGACGAGTATACCCTTATGTCGGGCAACGAGGTTGGCTCGGTTATGCTTTATTATTTACTCAGCCAGCGCACCGAAAAGGGCACAATGCCCCAAAACCCGATTGCCGTTAAAACAATCGTTACCTCCCGCCTTTGCGACAAAATTGCCGCCGATTACGGTTGCGAAATGGTCGATATTCTTACGGGATTTAAGTATATCGGCGAGCAAATCGGCTTACTTGAAGCCAAAAACGAGCAAGGCCGTTATATCATGGGCTTTGAGGAAAGCTATGGTTATCTTGTCGGTACATATGTACGCGACAAGGACGCCGTTGTGGGCAGCATGATGATTTGCGAAATGGCCGCTTATTTCAAAACCTTAGGCAAGACGCTTATCGACGTTTTGAACGAGCTTTATGAAAAATACGGTATGTTCCTTCATAAGCAGTTAAGCTTCGCCTTTGAAGGCGCCGAGGGTATGAAAATAATGGCTAACACCATGGAATCCCTTCGCAATAATCCGCCGACGGTTATCGCCGACACCGAGGTTGTTAAGGTTTGCGATTACGGCGTTTCGGTAGCCACCGACCTTGTAAGCGGAGAAAAAACGGTTATCGAGTTACCGAAATCCGACGTTCTTGCATATTCGCTTAAGGGCGGTGCCGAGGTTATCATTCGCCCGTCGGGCACCG
>JAFNUO010000001.1 GCA_017383985.1 Clostridia bacterium
AAGCTTATCCGAGCTGCTTTTTAATCCATTATTTTCAATTCGTTTGTCAAAAATTGAATAACGGTTTTGGTTAATAACAAACGGACAATGGAGTTCGTTTAAAATTTCCGCCGCTTTTTCCATAGTTTCGCCGCCGTAATTTGATAATCCTATATAAAGCGCTTTTCCGCTTTGGACTATTTGCGCCAATGCGCCCATAGACTCCTCAAGTTGAGTGTTGGGGTCCATGCGGTGATGATAAAAAATATCAACATAGTCAAGTCCCATGCGCTTTAAGCTTTGGTCAAGGCTTGCAATTAAATATTTGCGGCTTCCCCAGTTTCCGTAAGGACCCGGCCACATATCGTAGCCCGCTTTTGTGCTAATTATAAGCTCATCACGATATGGGTTTAAGTCGCTTTTAAGAATTTTTCCAAAATTTTCTTCTGCGCTTCCTGCAATCGGTCCGTAATTATTTGCTAAATCAAAGTGGGTAATTCCGTTATTAAACGCCGTAAAACAAAGGTTTTTCATATTATCCATATCGGCGTTTGTTCCAAAATTATGCCACAAGCCAAGCGACACCGCCGGAAGCAACAAACCGCTGTTTCCGCAACGGTTGTATATCATTTTATCATAACGTTTTGAATCGGCTATATACATAAATAACCTCCAAATTATGAACGGTAAACGGCGATTTCATAAGGACGGAAATTGCTTTCCCCTGCTCCCCTATCGCTATAGTTTTTAAGTACGGGTTCTCCGTCAATTACATCAAGAGAAATTGATGAAGTTTCTTCAAAATTGCATATTACGGTAAACTTTTCGTCGCCATATATACGAGTAAAGGCAAAGAAATTATCGTCATCTTTTGAAATAACCGCAAAATCGCCGCGTCTTAAAGAAACGTTGTCCTTTTTTAATTTTAACATTTCTTTATAAAAACGGAAAATTGATTTTTCAGACGCTAAATCTTTTTCAAGGTTTATTTCATCCTTACGGCTACTAATTTTAATCCAAGGCTTATGAGTAGAAAAACCGCCAAATTCGCTGCTATCCCAAGGCATAGGACGACGGGCGTTATCTCTTCCGCCGAAATTGATTTTTCTTAACGCTTCTTCTTTTGTTGAGCCTTTATCATTTATTAAATAATCATATACGTTAATTGTTTCAATATCGTTAAAGCAGTCAATAGAATCGTATTCAGAGGCTGAAATACCGAATTCCTGACCCTGGAATATAAACGGAACGCCCTTTAAAAGATAAAACATTGTCGCAATACATGTCGCCGATTCGTATCGCAATTCTTTATCATTTCCTGCACGGGAAATAAAAAGACTATTATCGTGATTATCGGTAAACAAAGAATGTACAAGGCCGTTTTTTTGGTTAAGTAATTGCCAATTAACCATTATATCTCTTACGGTTTTAAGACTATCGTCCTTGCGGTTAAATTTATTGGCTCTTCCGCAATCTAAATGATTAAATTGGAACAACGTTGTAAGCTCGCCGCGTTCAGGTAATGAATGGCGTTTAATTTCTTCAATATCGCCCGCCCAGCACTCGCCTACCGTAAACAAGTGACTTGTTTTTTCTCTATCGAAAAGAGCGTTAATATACTTATGCAAATTTGGGCCAAAGAAATTGTTGCCTTTTTCAAAATCCTTTGAAATTTGGTCAATAACGTCGCAACGGAAACCGTCAACGCCCATATCAACCCAAAAATCGACAACGTCCTGCATTTCTTTTATAACTTTAGGGTTATCCCAGTTAAGGTCGGGTTGTTCAACGGTATATGAATGTAAATAATACTGCTTTCTGCTTTCGTCATATTCCCATGCGCTACCGCCAAACATGGATTGCCAATCGTTAACCGGCTTATCAAACCAATAGTAATAGTCGCTATATGGGTTATCTTTTGATTTTCGCGATTCAATAAACCATTTATGTTCATTAGATGTATGGTTAGGAACAAGGTCCATAATTAATTTCATACCGCGTTTATGCATTTCGGATATAAGCGTTTTCATATCGTCCATTGTACCAAATTCGTCCATTATATCGCGATAATCGGCAATATCATATCCGTTATCATGATTAGGACTTTTATAGCATGGGCAAAGCCAGATTGCATTAACGCCCAAATCAACTAAATAATCAAGTTTCTCAATTACACCTTTAATATCGCCTATTCCGTCGCCGTTTGTATCCTTAAAGCTTCGGGGATATATTTGATAAATTACAAGGTCTAAAAAATTTTCGAATTTTTTATCCATAAAATCGCCTCCATGCATATTTAACTTAATTCTATCATAGTATTAAATTTTTTACAACAAATAATAAAAAAACAGCAGTCTTTCATTTGAAAAACTGCTGTTTTTTTATATCAATTATTAATAACCATTTGCGTTGTAGCTTTCGCTGAGAAGGTTCATAGCGGTGATAAGCTTAGCCGTGTAAACCAACGGACCAACGAAAATAAAGGAACCGAGAACAGCCCAGAGCCAGAAAGTGCTTGCGCCAAACGAATAAGAAATACCGCGTCTTGCAAGCTCAGCGCCGATACGCTCGGAAATGTTGTGGCACCATACGATGCCGCCGATACCAAATGTAATCGGAATAATTACAAAGTACAATAAACAATAATGCATGGTCTTCTTACCGTCGTTACGAGCAATTTCGTTTATATCGTCGGCAATAGAGGTGTAAAAAACGATACCATAAATACCACATGTAATGATATTCAATAAAATAACCTTCCATAAACTTCTGTCTGTTTTCATTTGACGATTCATAATTAAAACCTCCAAAATATGTATGTAGTTCACAAATATGTGAACTATCTGTTAATATAATAGCTTATGATGCAATTTTTGTCAATATTTAGATTATAATACACCGAAATATTCGAGTAATATCTTAACTCCTATTAAAATTAAAATAAGACCTCCGCAAAACTCGGCTTTTGATTTAAATTTACTTCCAAAAACGTTACCGATTTTTACGCCAAAGCACGAAATAATGCAGGTTATTATACCAATTATTCCTACGCCGATTAACGTGTTAACAATATCGCTTACCGCAAGTATGTTAATCTTTTCGCACGCAAACGCAATACCAACGGCTAACGCGTCAATGCTTGTCGCAATCGCCATTATAAGCATTGTTTTAATATCAAGGTCGGCCGAGGCCGTTTCTTCGTCCTTTGATAAGGCTTCTCTAATCATATTTCCGCCGATAAGACAAAGCAACGCAAAGGCTATCCACGAGGAAATAACGTTTATGTATTCGGCAAAGCTTGAACCGAGCAAATAACCGATAAACGGCATTAATCCCTGAAATCCACCGAACCAAATACCGCAAATAAGCGCGTTTTTAAACGTTGCTTTTTTCATAGCAAGGCCTTTACATACCGATACCGCAAAGGCGTCCATTGCCAAACCTACTGCTAAAATAATTACTTCAATTAATCCCATAGTTTTTACTCCTTAAAAAAGCAGATACATTACTGTATCTGCTTTTAAATCTGATATAAACAGAAAGACACACATACAGCAAAATTAGCCGTTATGCGAGTCTCATCAATTAAGGTGTACCAGACCGTAGGTCAGCATGTTGACACACCGCGTAATATACGCCGATTACTCCCTCCAAAATAGCCTTTTTAATATATCACAGTGAAATTTCTTTGTCAAGCAAAGGCGTTGCAATTGTTATATTTATTGATTTTTTATAAGATAAATGTTATACTAACAAATATTTGTGTTTTGGAGGGTATTTATATGGAAAATAAAAAGAGAGGCGGCTTTACAAGCAATATCGGCTTTATTTTGGCTGCTGCCGGCTCTGCGGTTGGTTTAGGAAATTTGTGGCGTTTCCCTTATCTTGCGGCTAAAAACGGTGGCGGACTTTTTTTGCTAGTTTATGTAATTTTGGCTGTAACTTTTGGTTTTGCTCTTATGACCACCGAAATAGCTATTGGAAGAAAAACCGGCGTTGGCCCTCTTTTAGCATACGGAAAAATGAACAAGAAATTTGGATTTCTTGGTTGGATTGCAACGGCAGTTCCGCTTATAATATTCCCCTATTATTGCGTAATCGGCGGTTGGGTTGCAAAATACGGATTTACTTATGTAACCGGAGGCGCAAAAGACATTTATTCAAGCGGTTCGGGAGAATTTTTTAACGGCTTTATTTCGGCCAACGTCTCCCCTATTGCTTGGTTACTGATATTCATGGGAATTACAGCGGTTATAGTTATATTAGGCGTAGAAAAAGGTATTGAAAAGGCGTCAAAAATCATGATGCCGGCTTTGCTTATAATTATATTAGGTATTGCTATTTTTTCTCTTACTTTAAAGCACACTGACGATAACGGAGTTACCCGCACAGCGTTAGAAGGCTTTAAAATTTATGTAATTCCTAATTTTAACGGCATTACTCTTCCTAAGTTTTTCGGCGTACTTCTTGACGCAATGGGCCAGTTATTCTATTCTATGAGTCTTGCAATGGGAATTATGATTACCTACGGCTCTTATACAAATAAAAACGATAACTTGGTTAAATCGGTAAATCAAATTGAAATATTTGATACTGCCGTAGCTTTACTTGCGGGACTTATTATAATTCCAACGGTTTTTGCTTTTAACGGCAAAGAAGGCTTAGAATCCTCCGGCCCGGGACTTATGTTTGTTTCATTACCCGAAACAT
>JAFNUO010000076.1 GCA_017383985.1 Clostridia bacterium
ATTTGGCCAACCGTTTTGTACGCCGAACGGAAAGGCATACCTTTTTTGGTCAAGTAATCGGCAAGGTCGGTTGCGTTAATAAAGCCTTTGCCGGCGGCGGCGTACATGTTGTCGGGCAACACCTTTAAGGTGGCAAGCATGGGCGTAAACACCTCTAAGCATTTTTTAACCGTGACAACGGCGTCAAAAATTGCCTCCTTGTCCTCCTGCATATCTTTATTATACGCAAGCGGCAAGCCCTTTAACGTTGTAAGGAGCGCCATTAAATCGCCGTAAACTCTGCCCGTTTTGCCTCGTACAAGCTCGGCCATGTCGGGGTTTTTCTTTTGCGGCATAATGCTCGACCCCGTTGTATAGCTGTCGTCAAGCTCGATAAATTTAAATTCCCAGCTTGACCAAAGGATGATTTCCTCCGAAAAACGGGATAAATGCATCATAACCGTAGCAAAACAGCTTAAAAGCTCAACGCAAAAATCGCGGTCGGATACGCCGTCAATACTGTTAAGCGCAATTCCGCCAAAGCCGAGGCGCTCCGCCTCCCATTTGCGGTCGGTGTTGTAGGTTGTACCCGCCAACGCGCAGGAGCCGATTGGACAGTTTTCGTACATTCTTTCGCAGGCGTCGCCCAAACGCTTAAGGTCGCGGGTGAACATCATGGCGTAAGCCAAAACGTGGTGGGCAAAGGTTATCGGCTGGGCACGCTGCAAATGGGTATAACCCGGCATAATTGTGTCCTTATTATCGCTTGCCAAGTCAACAATGGCTTTAAGCAAATCTTTAATAAGGCCGCCGATTTGGTCACATTCGCTTTTTAAATACATGCGGATATCAAGGGCAACCTGGTCGTTGCGGCTACGCGCGGTGTGAAGCTTTTTGCCCGCGTCGCCTATGCGCTTGGTAAGCTCCGCCTCAACAAACATATGTATATCCTCGGCGTCGAAATTAAAGGGCAAAGCGCCGCTTTCGATGTCCTCAAGGATACCCGAAAGGCCCGTTTGAATTTGGGTTTCCTCCGCCTCGGTTATAATTCCCTGGCGGCGGAGCATGGCCGCATGAGCCATTGAACCGATTATATCCTGTTTATACATGCGACAGTCGAAATGGATAGATGAATTAAAATCGTCCGCCGTTTTGTCGAGCTGCTTTTCAAATCTGCCCGCCCACATTTTGTCCATAAAAAATACCTACTCAGTCAATGTTATTTTTTGCCTTCATCTTGGCGCAAACCTTAATCGGTAATCCGTAAAGGTTGATGAATCCGGCGGAATCCTTTTGGTCGTAAACGTCGTCCTCGTCGAAGGTTGCAATTTCGGGGTCGTAAAGCGAATAGGGCGAGCATACGCCGGCGTTAATCATGTTACCCTTGTAAAGCTTTAAGGTTACGTCGCCGGTAACGGTTTTTTGGGTTTCCTTAACGAAAGCGAGGATTGCGTCGGTAAGGGGGCTGAACCACTGGGCGTTGTAAACCATTTCACCAAGCTTTTGAGCAACAAGAGCCTTGTAATGGGCGGTTTCCTTGTCAAGGCAGATGGTTTCAAGAACCTCGTGAGCCTTGTAAAGAATTGCGCCGCCGGGAGTTTCGTATACGCCGCGGCATTTCATGCCGACAAGACGGTTTTCGACGATATCAAGAAGTCCGATGCCGTTTTCGCCGCCCAACTTGTTAAGGGTTTCAACCAACTCAACGGCGCCCATTTCCTTGCCGTCGATTGCGGTAGCTACGCCCTTTTCAAAGTGGATTTTAACGTAAGTGGGCTTGTCGGGAGCCATTTCGGGCGAAACGCCCATTTCGAGGAAGCCCTCTTTATTATAAAGCGGCTCGTTCATCGGGTCCTCAAGGTCGAGTCCCTCGTGGGAAAGATGCCAAATGTTCTTGTCCTTGGAATAGTTGGTTTCGCGGCTTATTTTAAGCGGAATGTTGTGAGCCTCTGCGTACTCAATTTCCTCTTCGCGGGATTTGATTGTCCATTCTCTCCACGGAGCGATAATCGGCATATCGGGAGCAAAAGCCTTTATGGCAAGCTCGAAACGAACCTGGTCGTTGCCCTTACCGGTACAACCGTGGCAAATTGCGTCGGCGCCCTCTTTTATAGCGATTTCGGCAATTCTTTTAGCGATAGGAGGACGGGCGAAAGCGGTTCCGAGCAAATAATCCTCGTACTTGGCGCCGGCCTGAACGCAGGGGAAAACGTAATCTTCAAGGAATTCCTTTGTAAGGTCCTCGATATAAATTTTTGAAGCGCCGGTCTTGATAGCCTTTTCTTCAAGACCCTCAAGCTCGCTTGCCTGACCTACGTTGCCCGAAACGGCGATAACCTCGCAGTTGTTGTAGTTTTCCTTTAACCAAGGAATGATGATTGAGGTGTCAAGACCGCCCGAATAGGCGAGGACAACCTTTTTGATATCGTTTTTATTCATAAATATACCTCCGTATGCATAAATATGCGTTTGTTATGCAATTATATTAGCATGTTATGCATAAATATTCAACAATTATTTGTATATTCCCTGTAATTTCGTCACAGGGCACAGTTTTATGCGCTTTTGCAATATCCCTTTATGCAAAATAACAACGAAGCGGGCGCATAAAGGGCGCCGCCGATGAATATAGCCCCAAATTTTATACAGCCGTTATGCATATTCGCCGCCGAAAAAAGGGGAGATGCGGCGAAAAAACGGGGTTAGGCAAAAAGGGGGTTAGGCAAAAAGGGGGTTAGGCAAAAAGGGGGGTTAGGCAAAAAAGGGGGTCGCCGAGTATGCGTGTAGGTGTGCGGCGGTCGAAATAATTAAGGGGAAAACCCAACCGCGGGATTTCCCCTTTTAAAACCCTTTTGCAAAGGCTTGTTTAAGGCTTATTAAAAAATACTAAACGCAACGACGATACCGACAAATACGATAGATACCATCGAAAGAAGCTTAATAAGAATATTGATTGCGGGACCGGCGGTGTCCTTAAACGGGTCGCCTACCGTGTCGCCAACAACGGCGGCTTTATGCTGCTTGCTGCCTTTGCCGTCGTGGGCTCCGCTTTCGATATATTTCTTTGCGTTGTCCCATGCGCCGCCCGAGTTGGACATGAAAATCGCCATAAGGAAGCCGGTTGCGGTTGCGCCCGCAAGCATGCCTACAACGCCGTGATAGCCAAGAACCAAGCCGACAATAATCGGCGCAATTACGGCAACAAGGCTCGGAAGAACCATCTCTTTAAGGCTTGCCTTTGTACAAAGGCCAACGCAGGAAGCGTAATCGGCCTCGGCCTTTCCGTCCATGAGTCCTGCAATTTCTTTAAACTGGCGGCGAACCTCAACAACGATTGACTGGGCCGCTTTGCCGACCGATTCCATGGTAAGCGCGGCGAAAACAAACGGCAAGCAAGCGCCGATAAACAATCCGACTAAAACGGTCGGGTTGGTAAGGTCAAAGTTTAAATCTAAATCGGCGCCGCCGACCTCTTTTACCTTATTAATATAAGACGCCATAAGCGCAAGAGCGGTAAGCGCGGCCGAGCCGATAGCAAATCCCTTACCGGTAGCGGCGGTGGTATTTCCAAGCGCGTCAAGTGCATCGGTGCGTTGTCTTACCTCGGGCTCGAGTCCCGCCATTTCGGCAATACCGCCGGCGTTATCGGCAACGGGGCCGTATGCGTCGGTGGCAAGGGTGATACCAAGCGTAGAAAGCATACCTACGGCCGAAAGGGCGATACCGTAAAGGCCGAGGTTAGCGTTTGACGCGCCGCCGGCCGCAAAGTAAGCAATAAGGATACAAGCGGCGACGATAATTATAGGAAGCGCGGTTGAAAGCATACCGAGGCCAAGTCCGCCGATAATTATTGTGGCGGAGCCGGTTTCCGACTTTGCCGCCAATTTTTTTGTCGGCTTATAGGTGTCGGAGGTAAAATATTCGGTCGACTGGCCGATAAGCACGCCGGCCAAAAGTCCCGCCAAAATGGCGAAATAAAGGCCGATAGAGTTAAGCCCGTCAAGGCAGAAGTATACAATCGGGAAAGCGGCAAGCGCAATAATAACGGCGCTAAAATTTGTGCCGCGGGCAAGAGACTTAAGAAGTTCTTTTTGTCCGGCGTTTTCCTTGGTACGTACAAGGAAGGTACCGATTATTGAGCAAACAATACCGACGGCGGCAAGAAGCATGGGCACGGCCATGGCGTTAAAATCGTCGATTCTTTCAGAAACACTAAACGCCGTAACGCCCAAGGCGGAGGCCGAGATAATAGAGCCGACATAGGATTCATAAAGGTCGGCGCCCATTCCGGCAACGTCGCCTACGTTGTCGCCAACGTTGTCGGCGATAACGGCGGGGTTACGCGGGTCGTCCTCGGGGATACCGGCTTCTACTTTGCCAACAAGGTCGGCGCCAACGTCGGCCGCTTTTGTGAAAATGCCGCCGCCTACACGGGCAAAGAGAGCCATTGACGAGGCACCCATTCCAAAGGTAAGCATAGCGCCCGTAATTTCGGCCGCCGAAAGATTAAACGCGAATTTAAGAATCATAAACCAAACCGAGATATCAAAAAGGCCAAGTCCTACAACCGTAAAGCCCATTACCGAGCCGGCGGAAAAGGCAATTCGTAAACCCTTGTTAAGTCCGCTGCGGCAGGCGTTAGCCGTTCTTGCGTTAGCGGCGGTGGCTATTTTCATGCCGACAAAGCCCGAAAGCGCCGAGAAAAAGCCGCCCGTTACAAAGGCGAAGGGTACGAAATAGGTAAGGAAACCTAAAACCGCCATAGTCATAAGCACGACAAACATTACGGCAAAGAAAGCCGCAACTACGATATACTGTCGCTTAAGGTAGGCGTTGGCTCCCTTTCTTATGGAACGCGAGATAGCCTTCATTTTATCGGTACCCTCGTCGGCTTTAAGCACACGCTTCGCCATAATTGCGGCGAAAAGAATAGCCAAAAGCGAGCCGGCAACGGTCATAAGTACTAACATATTGCCC
>JAFNUO010000077.1 GCA_017383985.1 Clostridia bacterium
TGCGACAATTTTTACACAAGTCAACAATTATAGTTTAAGTCGTATAAAAGCGCAGTTTTCAACAGCGAAACCGATTATTTGTGATAAATGCAAAAACGGATAGAGCTTGCGGGATATTTTTTTGACGTAAAAGGTAGAATAGTTATGTTATCTATTGAAAAAGCGGTTGTTTTTGTTTGATCCGTTTAACAAGTTTGTGCGAATTAAACAAATTTAATAATATAAATATTCCGTCATATATTAAAATAGGCCTAAAAACCCCCTTGAAAAATAAGGTAAGTTTTGGTATAGTATAATTAAGTTAAGATAACTTGAAACCAAAAAGAGCAACATGGCTTTAAGCTGCCTTAACAAACCCGACCGAAAATCGGGTTTGTTACCGTTTTGCGACCATAAAACAAGCGAGGAGAATTGTTTAAACATGACACACAATCATGATTTTGTCGGCGATTTTCATAACGGACGCCTTACCGACGCATATAAATACATGGGTGCACACACCTACGGCAACGAAACGGTTTTCCGTGTGTGGGCTCCGAATGCGCAAGACGTAAGCGTCGTCGGCGATTTTAACGGCTGGGACCATAACGCACACCATATGGTAAGAATAAGCAACGACGGTATTTACGAGGGTACTATTTCGGGACTTAAATGCTTCGATAATTATAAATATTCAATTCTTTCGGCCGACGGCCAGCGCTATCTTCGCGCCGACCCGTATGCGTTTCATAGTGAAACCCGCCCCGACACAAGTTCCAAGCTATACGACATCGAGGGCTACGAGTGGAACGATAAAAAATGGTGCGACGAGCGTAAAAAAAAGAACATATATGATTCACCGGTAAATATATATGAAGTACACGCCGCTTCGTGGCGCCGTTTTGAGGACAATAACCTATTCGATTACGAAAAGCTGGCGCACGAGCTTTGCAACTATGTTAAGGAAATGGGCTATAACTATATCGAGCTTATGCCCATGTCGGAATATCCTTTCGACGGCTCCTGGGGATATCAGGTTACGGGATATTATTCGCCAACCTCTCGCTACGGCACCGCCAAGGATTTCATGAAATTTGTCGACATATGCCACCAAAACGGCATAGGCGTTTTGCTTGACTGGGTACCGGCGCATTTTCCAAAGGACGCCCACGGGCTTTATCAATACGATGGAACCCATTGTTACGAATACGCCGACTCAAGAAAAGGCGAACACAAGGAATGGGGTACCGCGGTATTCGATTTCGGCCGCCAGGAGGTAAGAAGCTTTCTTATTTCCAACGCCTGCTACTGGTTCGAGGAATACCATATCGACGGATTACGCATTGATGCCGTTGCGTCAATGCTTTACCTTGACTATAACCGCCGGGACGGCGAATGGATAGCCAACCGCTACGGCGGAAAGGAAAATTTAGAAGCGGTTGAGTTTTTGCAAAAGCTAAATACGGCGATTTTCGCCCGCTATCCTTACGCGTTGATGACGGCGGAGGAATCTACGGCATGGCCGCTTGTTACAAGGCCGGTTGACGTAGGCGGACTTGGCTTTAACCTAAAATGGAACATGGGTTGGATGAACGACATTTTGCGTTACATGTCGCTTGACCCTCTTTTTCGCAAGGACAACCATAATTTGATGACATTTTCGCTTTTCTACGCTTTTTCGGAGAATTTTGTTTTATCAATTTCTCACGACGAGGTTGTACACGGAAAATGCTCGCTTATCGAAAAAATGCCGGGAGAGTATAACGACAAATTCAAGAATTTGCGTACCTTCTATGGCTATATGACCGCTCATCCGGGCAAAAAGCTTTTGTTCATGGGTCAAGAGTTTGCCCAGTTTAAAGAATGGGACTACAAAACCGAGCTTGACTGGAGCCTGCTCACCTTTGAAAAGCATAAAAAAATGCAAGATTACGTTAAGGCGCTTAACAATCTGTACCTTACAACGCCTGCGCTTTACGAGGTTGACTTTTCGTGGGAGGGCTTTAGCTGGATAGCCGCCGACGACACGGCTCAAAGCGTCGTTTCTTTCCGCCGAATTGACAAATCGGGCAAAGAAATTATCTGTGTTTGCAACTTTGTCCCCGTAACAAGGGAAAATTACCGTATCGGCGTGCCGGAGGACGGAAGTTACAAAATTATCTTTAACTCCGACGACGAAAAATACGGCGGCGACGGTATTTTAGAGAATAAGAAAATTACCGCTTTTGAGGCCGAGGATGAGCCGATGCACGGCTTTGACCAATCAATAAATATGTGTATCCCCGCGTTAAGCGTTATTTATCTTGAACGCAAGCCAAGCAAAAAAACAAAGCCGACGCCGCGGTTACCGAAAAAGAAATCCTAAACAAATCCTATAAAGGGAAAGGACCGATTTATATATGAAAGCGAAAACCGAATGTGTAGCTATGCTTCTTGCCGGCGGTCAGGGCAGCCGTTTAGGCGTTTTGACCCACAGCATGGCTAAGCCTGCCGTACCTTACGGAGGAAAGTACAGAATTATTGACTTTCCGTTGTCCAACTGCGTTAACTCCGGTATCGACACCGTCGGCGTATTGACGCAGTATCAGCCGCTTGTGCTGAACGACTATATCGGCTCCGGCGAACCATGGGATTTGGACAGAAGCCACGGCGGAGTTCACGTGTTGCCTCCGTACCAGCAAATTACCGGCACCAACTGGTACAAGGGAACCGCAAACGCCATTTATCAGAATATCCAGTTTATTGACCAATATAATCCCGAATATGTGCTTATTCTTTCGGGCGACCATATTTATAAAATGGACTACTCAAAGATGATAAAAGCTCACCGAGAGGCCGAGGCCGACTGTACAATCGCCGTTTTGGAGGTGCCGATGGAGGAGGCCTCCCGTTTCGGTATCATGAACGCAAACGACGACGGCATGATTTACGAGTTTGAGGAAAAGCCGAAAAACCCGAAATCCAACAAAGCGTCAATGGGCATTTATGTATTTAACTGGTCGGCTTTACGCCGTTATCTTATCGAGGACGAGGCTAACCCCGACTCCGAAAACGATTTTGGTAAAAATATTATCCCGTCGATGTTAAACGATAAGCTTAAAATGTTCGCCTACCCGTTCGAGGGCTACTGGAAAGACGTTGGAACGATTGATTCTCTTTGGGAATCTAACCTTGACCTGCTTCGTCCGAACGTTGAGCTTGACCTTTACGACGCCAACTGGAAAATTTATTCGCGTACTCGCGGCGCCGCCCCGCATTATTTGGGTAACAACGCCGACGTAGAAAATTCTATCGTTACCGAGGGCTGCGTAATCGACGGTAAGGTTGATTTTTCCGTACTTTTCTCCGACGTTACGGTTGAAGAGGGCGCCGTTATACGCGACTCTATCGTAATGCCCGGCTCGGTTATTAAAAAGGGCGCCGTTGTTGACTACTCTATAGTCGGCGAAAACTGCGTTATCGGGGAAAACGCCCGCGTAGGAAAATGCCCCGAGGAAATGAGCGACATCGGCAAATGGGGTATCGCCGTAGTAGGAAGCAACCTCACCGTCGGCGCCAACGCCGAGGTAAAACCGCAAACCATGCTTGCTGAAAATCTGAAAGAGGGTGATTGCGAATGAAAGGCATTAACATGATGGGCTTAATTTTCGCCAATAAGCACGATAGCCTTGTAAAAGATCTTACCGATATGAGAGCCATGGGCTCGGTACCGTTCGGCGGCCGTTATCGCCTTATTGACTTTTCGCTTTCCAACATGGTAAACGCCGACGTAAGCAAGGTAGGCGTTTTGACCAACGCAAATTACCATTCTCTTATGGACCACATGGGCACCGGTAAAGCCTTTGATTTAGCAAGAAAGCAAGGCGGACTTTATATCCTCCCGCCTAATCTTTACCGAAGCGGAAGCGTTAACGCAACCTCGCTTGAACAGCTTATTTCGGTACGAAACTTTATTTCCAATTCGGTTCAGGAATATGTTTACCTTTGCGACGCCGACGTGGTTTCCAACTTTAATCTTAAAAAGATGCTCCGCAAACACGTTTCGAGCGGCGCCGATATTACCGTAGGCTACCGTTACGGAAAACCGCCAAAGGGCGACTGCGTAATGGATTTGAAAATGGACGGCGAGGGCGCAATTAAGGAAATTTTGATTTCTCCGTCGGGAAAAACCGAATGTAACTACGGCCTTGGAATGTACATTATCCGCCGCGAGCTTTTGCTTGAGCTTATTGACGAGGCTTCGGCGCATAGCCGCGTTACCCTTACCCGCGACCTGTTTCAAAGAAACGTTGATAAATGTAAGATGTACGGCTATGAGGTTGAGGGCTACGTTGCCGTTATCGACTCGGCCGAAACCTATTTAAAGGCAAATATGGATTTACTTAAAAGCGAAAACCGTCAAGCGCTGTTGCGCCGCGACTACCCCGTGTTGACTAAAGTTCGCGACGAGGCTCCGGTTAAATACGGGCTTAATTCCGCGGTTAAAAATTCGCTTATTGCCGACGGCTCGGTTGTCGAGGGAACGGTTGAAAACTCGGTTATTTTCCGTAACGTAAAAATCGGAAAAGGCGCCGTTGTAAAAAACTGTGTACTTATGCAAGGAACCCAAATAGGCGACAACGCAAGGCTTGAATACGTTTGCGCCGACAAAAACGTAACGATAGGCGAGGGCCGCGAGCTTAAGGGCTCCGAAACCTATCAGGTGTTTATTAAAAAGGCCGCCAAGGTATAAGGCGTATACAGTATAAGGAGAAATAACACAATGAGAATATTATTTGCGACAAGCGAGGCTCAACCCTTCGCCGCTTCCGGCGGACTTGCCGACGTATCGGGCGCCTTACCTAAGGCGTTACGCAAACGGCTAATCGGCTGCCGCGTTGTAATGCCGCTTTACGACATAATAAGCGCCGAAATGCGCGAAAAAATGACCTTTATCGGAAGCATTTCGGTACCCGTAGCGTGGCGCAGACAGTACTGCGGCGTTTTTGAAGCAAAGGTTGACGGCTTAATTTATTATTTTATCGACAACCAATATTATTTTAAACGCGGTTCGCTTTACGGCCATTACGACGACGCCGAAAGATTTGCTTTCTTCTCGCGTGCCGTTTTGGAGATTATCCCCCTTATTGATTTTAAACCCGATATTATCCATTGTAACGATTGGCAAACGGCGCTTATTCCCGTGTATAAGGACTTGTTCTATGCCGAGCGCCCCGAATATATGGGTATAAAAACGGTGTTTACTATCCATAATATCCAGTATCAGGGCAAATACTCGATGGAAATTCTTGACGACGTGTTCGGATTACCCGATTTTGCCGCCGATATCGTAAAATACGGCGATTGCATTAACCTTATGAAGGGCGCTATTGAGCGCGCTGACCGCGTAACAACGGTTAGCCCAACCTATGCGGAGGAAATACTTACCGAATGGTATTCCCACGAGCTTGACGGAATTTTACGCGAGCGTAGCTGGAAGCTTTCGGGTATCGTAAACGGTATCGACACCGAAATGTACAACCCCGAAACCGACCCCATGCTTTATGCCAACTATTCCGCCGACAGCCTTGAGGGTAAGGCGGTAAATAAAAGGGAACTTCAAAAGCTTTTCGGTTTACCTGAAAATCCCGACGTTCCGCTTGTCGGTATGGTAACCCGCCTTGTATCGCATAAGGGACTTGACCTTGTAAAGGCGCGTTTAGAGGCTATGCTCAATTTCGGAATCCAGTTTGTTGTCCTCGGTTCGGGCGAATACGATTATGAAAACTTCCTTTACGAAATGGCCCAACGCTATCCCGATAAAATGAA
>JAFNUO010000078.1 GCA_017383985.1 Clostridia bacterium
GTAACGTCGGCCTTTTGGCCGATTTTTACGGCTGAAATTTCGTTTTCGCTAACCTGAACGGTAACCTTCATTTGGTCTGTTTTTGCTATTACGGCAAGCGCTGTGCCGTATTTAGACTCTTTTCCTACGGCGGCCGAAATCGCCGTTACAACGCCGTTGTGTTCGGCGTATATTTTAATTTTTTGCATACGGCTGTTGTACGCCGTCATAATTAAATCGCCGTCATTTACTTTATCGCCGACCGATATGTGAATTTCGGTCGGTATAATTGTCCCATCATAGGTTACAATTTCATTTTTCTTCGCCGAAACGGTACCGGCGCAGTAAATAATCCGTTCAACCGATTGTTCCGAAAGGGTTATAACCTCAACCTCAACAACCAATGAATTATAAATTAAGTATCCCGCAATAGCGATTACCCCGACTATAGCTACTATTAAACCTATAATTTTTTCTGCCTTTTTCATTTTATTGCACCAATCCCGCCGATTTTTATTATTTTAGGTTACGGTTTAAGAATTATTCTATGTATTATTTTGATTTGCGAGCAAAAAATAGCAAAGGGTGTAAAAAATGAATTTAATAAAATGCGCAAGAAATTGCAAATATCAAGCGGAAGGTTTTTGCTGCCATGACGATTGCGGCGAGGTGAAATGCGTAAACGGAGGTTGTCCATATTACGAAAAAAATTCGCCCACGAAAAACGTGGACGAATTTTATTTAAACACGAATTTATATTGGTCGGACTCTAAAAGCGAAACGTAATCTTCGTTTGCAATAATGATGTGGTCGAGTAGGGTTACGCCTAACGGCTCAATTAATTTTCTTATTGCTATGGTCGAATTTATATCGTCGGCCGACGGAACGGCTAATCCCGCCGGATGATTGTGGGCAAGCACAACGGCGTTAGCTGACGTATTCATAACCGCCTCAACAACCTTTCGTGTGTTAACGGCGGTGACGTTTATTGTTCCGCTTGAAATAGGCACCCATTTGATAAGCCTGCAGTTTTGGTCAAGACAAAGCATAGAGAACATCTCATCCTTGCGGAAACGGTATTTCGCAAGTAAAAACTTACCTACTGCTCTTGTGCTGTCGAATGAAATCTTTTCGCTGAGCTTGTCCTCAAGATAAATTCTTGAAAGGGGAGAGATAAGCTGAATAAGGGTTGCGGCGTTGTCACCGATGCCCTTGACTTTAATAAGCTCGCTGTAAGGCGCCTCAAACACTCCCGAAAGTGAACCGAATTTGTTAAGCAGCTCATGAGCTAAATCGTTTGTATCCTTTTGCGGAATACCAAAAAACAAAAGCAACTCTAATACGTTATGCACTTCAAAGTTGTCAAGGCCTTCGCTTAAGAAACGGTTTTTAAGCCTTTTTCTGTGTTCTTTATGGTGGTTAATTTCAGACATTTTGCGCTCCCAATGAAAATGGAATGGTGTATAAATTTAATTATATTACATTTTACCCCTTTTGAAAAGTAAAAAATGTGATATAATATAAAAAAAGCCTTTTTTGGAGGTAAAAATTGAAGGAATATATTATAAAATCTAACGATTCGGGCCAAAGATTGGATAAATATTTAACAAAAACGTTTGGAAATATGCCGCAATCGTTAATGTATAAGTACATACGCCTAAAAAGAATAAAGGTAAACGGCAAGCGAGCCGAAATTTCAACCCGCCTTTGCGAGGGTGACGTGTTGTCGCTTTATATAAACGACGAGCTGCTCACCGAAAGTAAGCCAAAGTATGATTTTTTAAGTTCTCCCGATTTGCTTGATATCGTTTACGAGGACGAAAACATAATGCTTGTCAATAAGCCCCAGGGATTGATTGTCCACCCCGACGATACCGAATACCGCGACACCCTTATTATGCGTATTCAGCATTATTTATATAAAAAGGGCGAATTTAAACCGGCTGAGGAAACGTCCTTCAAGCCGGCTCTTGTAAACCGTATTGACCGCAACACGGGTGGCATTGTAATTGCCGCAAAAACCGCATCGGCTTTAAGAATACTTAACGAAAAACTAAAAAACCGCGAAATAAACAAGTTTTACCTTTGCGTTGTTCACGGAAAAATGCCCAAAAGAGAAGAAACCTTGAGCGGCTATCTTGAAAAGGATGAGAATAGAAATATCGCAAAAATCCGTTCCCATAAAACCGACGATAACCGTTCAATCCGTACCCGTTACCGCGTTGTAACGGCGAAAGGCGATTTGTCGTTGCTTGAAATCGAACTGCTTACCGGCCGTACCCATCAAATACGAGCCCATTTATCGTCAATTGGCCATCCGTTGCTCGGTGACGGGAAATACGGCAAAAACGCCGCCGACCGAAAAAAGGGATATAAGCACCAAGCCTTGTGGTCATACCGCCTTGTGTTCGATTTTAAAACCGACGCGGGCGAGCTTAACTACTTAAACGGCAAGGAATTTATGGTCGATAAGGTTTGGTTTTCCAAAGAACTTTTCGGCCTTTCGCCAAAAGATATTTAATCGCTGTTTTTCATAGCGTTAATAAACTCGGCAAGCTTTAACTGTTCGGAGTGGGACAGGTTTTCGATTGCTGACAATAGCGCCGGCAAAATGTTTTCTTTATCGCAACTAAAAAACGCCGTGATGGTCGTATCAAGCCCAAAGCAAATATAAGATAGAGTTTCTACCGTAGGATTCTTTTTACCCATTTCAACCTCGCGTAAATAGCTTTGCGAAACGCCTGCCAAATTAGCAAGCTTGTTGGTGCTTATGCCTTTTGCTTTGCGAAGCTGGGTGATTCTGCTTCCAATATCCATAGTTTCACACTCCTTCCGTTTATTATAACCTTTATAACTATAAATGCTTACATATTTAGAAGTAGTTTATTGCTTTTATAGAAACAACGCATAATTGTTTTAGAAGGAAATGCAATAAAACGCCTTGAAGCCGAAATGGCTCCAAGGCGTTTTTATTTAGGTTATATTGACTCGTTTAATCCGATTATATAGGATTGTAAAATAATAAGGTCGGCGCTTGTAACTTCGCCGTCGCCGTCGAAATCGCAAGCTTCAACGTCGTCTGCGAGGCTAACGCTTAAAATATGCATTTGAAGCATAAGAAGGTCAAGGCTGCTGATAATGGTGTCGCTGTTAATGTCGCCTTTAACGGTGTCTACATAGCTCGCAATAAGCTTAACGTCGCCCGTGACTGTTAACGAGGTTGACCATCTTGATGCGTTTTTTAACTGGGCGTCGCCCTCGATGATAACCCATTTGCTAAAGCTTTTTCCTTTTATGCTGTTGGCCGTAATTGTAACGGTGTCGCCGATATCTGCTTTGGTAATTACTTCGCCCGATTCGTTTTGAGCCTCGCCTTTAATAACGGTTACTTTATAAGCCGAGGAACCATCAATTATACCGGTCGATTCATAAATGTTAAATGCTGCGGGGCTGCTTGCGTAACCGTTTATAAGTCCGCGTGAGTTATAGTTAAATACGTATGAATCGGTCGAGAAGTTAAAGGCGTTAACGCTTCCGCTAATTGTAAATTCGTCGCCTGTTTCGGCAAATACCGCTTCAATGCCTCTGTCTGAGGTCGCATTTAACTTAACAAATTCGGTGCCGTTGCCTAAATACCATTTGTCGCCCGATTTTGTAAATGTCCATTCCTTGTCGGCATATTCGCCGTAAACTACGTTGGTGGTAAACGAGCCGTTGCTTTCAAGGTCAAAACCTGTTCTTTGTGAGCCGCTGCTGTTTGCCTTTGTAACCGATTTAGGAAGCATTATTTGGTTTTCGTAAATAAGTAAATATTTGCCGCCGTCTTTAAGTTGGCTCAAATTGCCTATTTTTGTGTATGAAGGCTTGTTTGAGTTGCCCGAGGAAATAAGGTCAGGCATAGTGGTGTAATCGTTAATTTCCGTAAGAACGTTAACCTGCGGCGAGGCGTAAACGGTAGTATTCGGGTCATAGATTGTTTCGCCCTTATATGTGTTTCGTTTTCCCTCGGACTTAAGCGTGTGAATGCCGTCGGCGGAATAACGGGTAACCGTAACGTCGTTTCCGCTGATAACAATTTTGGACATAGTAAGTGTGTCATCGGCGCCGTTATGGTTATCATAGTAACCAACAAAGCCGGGGTTCATGTATGTAAACGCCAAGGTGTGGGTTTTAAATGTGGTTTTGCTATATTCGGCTACGTTAATTGAGTTGCCTTTTTTAAGATAAACCGACGAGCCGCCTAAATAATCGTCCCAACCGTTACTATGGTCGTGTCCGTATAAGAAATAGATATTAAGTCCCTTTTTGCCCGCGTTATTAAGCGCGTCAAAAATATATCTTGCATATCTTCCGTCGCCGTCGTAATATGTGCGCATTGTGAAATGAAGCGGCAAATGCGAAATAACAAAAATCGGCTTATTAAAGTCCGCGTTTATCTTTTCGTTAAGGTAGTTAATAAGGCTTTGAGCGGTGTTTTTAATGGTAGTTTCGTCGTTTCCGTACCACATGTAATCGCTTTCGTTTATGGCAAAAACGCCGTATGCTCCGCTTTCGGGGTCGTTGTTTCCGCTCATGCATATACCGTTTACGCCGTTTACTGTGTCGTGGTTGCCCTTGATAAGGACTTTATGCTCCGGCGAAAGGGGAGAGGTAGCTTCGGTCAAAGCGTTGATACCTGCCTGTGTGTTGTAGGCGTTGTTGATTGAGAATTTGTCATAATCGCCGCTGCAAAAAAGAGCATCGGTGTCGGTTAAACCGTCGGCAATCATAGCGTTTACGATATTGCTAATTTGTTGTTTGCTACCCGAAGCGCCGTTAGGGCTTTGAACGTCAGAACAAGCTATGATGGTTGTAATGTTTTCTTCGGTTACGGCAACTGCCGAAATTCCAACAGTGCTTGATACAAAAATCAAGCATATGCAAAGAATAACTGATAACATCTTTTTCATAAGTATCCACCTCATTATATAAAGTTTATATGTTTATTATATCATATTTTTTATATTGTGTAAATATCTATTTAAGTTTTAAGTATTGTTTAGTTCGTCATGTTAAGAAAAAATTGCCCAACAAGCTCTTTCAAGCGAAATGTTGTTTTACGAAAGAGGCAACACGCTTGAACGGTTTATCAATGAGGTAAATAGCGAGGACAGAAATGCTATATCGCGATTCATACACGATTTTATTTCGTGGTTGAAAGCTCGGTTAAAGGGTGAAAAAGTCAGTTATAAAATAATTGAGCTTGAAAACCGTTTTGCAGCCGTTTTGAGAAACGTCGATAATAAAAATGCACAAAAAAATAACACCACCAATGACAGTGATGTGCAGTATTCAAATTATTGGTACCCCAATATGTCCAAAGCAGATTTAGAGTATGTTAAGCGCAGAGCAAAATATGAATTAAATACAACCGAGAATTATGTTGATAATATTACAAAATGGTTGTATAATGATAAAAACGGCAAACAGTATTTTGCTTTGTATAGCACGGAAGATGCCAATAATCCAACTATTTTATATGCTTGCAACAGTAACCGTGCGGATTTTGAGCATCAGTTTTTATACGAACATTTAATTAAAGAGGTGGATGGTAGTGAGCGTGTTGACAGAAGAGCAGAAATTATTAACAGAATACTTGGCAACTACGGAGATGGGATTGGCAAGAAGAATGTTAATAACAGGAATACTGTGGAAAGAGGAAGCGACAGTGGAAATGCTGCAGTATATCGCAGAAACTCAAGAAACAGACCCAGCGAAGCTTTACTCAACTGCCTCAGAAATATCGCAAAAATATCCGACACTGATGGAGCAGACTTAAATGAAAGGTCTGCTTTTTCTATGCCTGAAAACGATATTCGCTATTCCTTCGAAGATGATGTTGTTGATAAGACGTCGAGTTTGGCTGAACGTGTGAGATTGGGCGAAATATCGCAAACAGAATACCTCAATGAACTCCAACAGCTAATGGACGAAGCAACCGAAAAATATGGCGCTATCCCGAAGGGCGAAAATCCGGCGGTTGACGTTACCGTTCCTAAACAGGTAAGTGATAAGCGAAATACCCGTCGATTTGTTCGTACTGTACTTGAAACAGGCGCACTTACCTAATCGACAAATTTCGCAAGAGAAGAGTGAAAAGTGAAGAGCAAATAGTGAAAAAGTAAAATCGACAAGCTTCTGTTGAAACTTGTCGATTTTGGCTGAGGTGGCAGGATTCGAACCTACGGATGCGGGAATCAAAATCCCGTGCCTTACCGCTTGGCGACACCTCAATAATATTTAACGGGCTTACGGCACTTAAACCGTAGCCCGTATCAGTAAAAATGGGGTGGATAAAGGGAGTCGAACCCTTGACCTCCAGAGCCACAATCTGGCGCGCTAGCCAACTGCGCTATACCCACCATATATACCGGCAACAAACGGCAAAATTATTATAATAACAAAAGCCGAAAGTGTCAAGCCGAATGTATATGCTATTTTAATTTTGGCGAAAATAAAATCCGAACCGCTTTAAAGACAATTCGGATTTTATCTTGCCTTGGTGACCCGTACGGGAATCGAACCCATGTTACCGCCGTGAAAGGGCGGTGTCTTAACCGCTTGACCAACGGGCCGTAAGTGGTAGCGGTAGTCGGATTTGAACCAACGACACTTCGGGTATGAACCGAATGCTCTAGCCAACTGAGCTATACCGCCATATGTGCCGCTTAACCGCTGCGACTTTGGTATTATAATATAATTGTCGGCGCTTGTCAACACTTTTTTTAAAAAAATACTTGCTTTTTTATTATGGCTGTGATAGTATACAATATGTAAGATGATTTTTAGCAAAAAAGAGTGGGGCGACCCGCTCTTTTGTGTTTGTTTGGAGGTTTTTGTTTGAGTATAAAAGACAAGATGAACGCCACGGAAAAAAAGGTGTTGGAGCTTGCCGCGCCGATAGCTGAAAAGCTTGGCCTTGACCTATGGGATATCCGATTCCAAAAAGAAGGCGTAAGCTATTATTTACACATTATAATAGATAGCCCCGACGGAATAGGTATCGAGGACTGCGAAAACATGTCCCGCGCTATCGACCCTGTGCTTGACGAAGCCGACCCAATTAGTTGCGCCTATTGCTTGGAGGTTTCCTCTCCGGGCATCGGCCGTCCGCTTACAAGAGCCGAACATTATATTTGGGCTGAGGGTGAAGACGTCCGTGTACACACAATTCGCCCTATTGACGGCGAACGAGATTTTACGGGAACGCTTGTCGGCTATGACGACGACATTGTAATAGAAATCGAGGGCGAAACCCGCAGCTTTACCAAAAACGAAATATCAAGTGTTGTCCTTGCCGACGACACCGACCTGTTTTAAACAGTAAATAATCTGGAAAGGATTGATATAGAAAATGAA
>JAFNUO010000079.1 GCA_017383985.1 Clostridia bacterium
ATTTTTTGATGATTTTTGTCAACTAATATATTTTTAATGTTTAAATTTATAGTTATAGTGATAAAATATTGTTGTTAAATATATTTAGTATGAAAAATATATACAACCAGCAAGCTAATAAAGTTGTAAATAAACAAAGAAACTATATTCAAAAAGCCGAAAGAACCGGTTGCGACCACTATACCAAACACCAAAAAAGCTAACGCTATCGCAATAATTTGAGCAACGACGGAATACCACGAGTATTTACAAAGCTTAATAGAGGTTAAAATACCGTTAAAATACCCTAAAGTATCCTCGCATATTAAGGTTGCACAATCCGAAGAATGTGCCTTTTTCATAACTATTTCCGATTCGCGCGACATAATTTTAACGCTATCGCGATGAATACCGAAATAATCGGCAATCATTTCGTCGGTTATGTTTGGGTCGCAAGTTTTAACAAGTAAGGTAAGTCCCGAATTATACATTTGCTTTAAGCAGTATGAAACGTTTGAATTGGCGTTATATCCAACAATAAACAACGCGGAAAGTTGACCCTCGGACGCCAAGTAAACCGGAAAATATCCGTTTCTTATAATTTTCTTATCTACTTCAATGGGCGGAACGGAAATTCCGTGAGTTTCCATTATCATTCGGTTACCGATTAAGGTTTTTCTTCCCCCTACCCAACCGGAAAGGCCCATTTTTTCCTCGTATGCAATAGAATCGGTTTCAGGAATTGCTTCAACCAACGAAAAATCGCTAAACATATATTGCATGGGACTGTTTGCGGCGGTAAGTAACGCCGATGCGTCAATAATTGCCTTATCAAGAGCAAGTCCGCCGAAGGTTTTTATATTATAAAGCTTTACATCATCTTCACCGAACAAATCGGCTATATCAACGCAAACAACATTTATGTTGTCAATATCTTTACCCGATAAATAACCCGGTAAAAAAGCGTTATAGCGCTTTAAAACTGAATTAGCGCGGCGGATAGCAATAATCGAAAGAATTAAACTACTTACAGGGGTAGCAATACACAAAGCTCCGCATAATCCGGCAACGGCGCAGGCAACTGTATAACCTATTGAAAAAGTATATGCTTTAGAAGAAATTACAAAAAGTATAGCCATTATAACCGATAATATTAAAGAAGCAATTGTAACTTTTTCCGATAAGTCTTCATACGGTCCCGATGAAGTTGAATACTCCATAAAGCCTTGAATATCTTTTACTTTCTTGCGGTTCGCAATTCGGTAGCCTACTCCCTCCTCGGCGTCCATTACTTTGTTAGAATCGGGTTGTTCAACAAAGGTTATAATATTTTTTTCGTCCTCGGTACAAATATAATTAAAGATTTTAGAAATATCGGTTGAACGAATATATTTTGCAAGTGCATTAAAAGCAAAAACGGCGGAGGTTATAATCGAAAATACAAATCCGCTTTCGAAAACTGTTATTCCAAAAATACCGAGTAGGGCTTGAATAAGCGATATTACTCCCGCAAGCGAAGGCAAAAATTCAATTTCAATATCGCCGTCGATAATATAATTAAACGTTTTTAAACTATCGAAATTAACAACAAGAGTTAAAACGTTAAAGGCGGCAATTATAATCCAAAACAGCGGAGAAAACACCTCAACGGGAGTAATTCCAACAGTAATAATTACGGAAGCAAAGGCGCTTAATAATGATACCGCAAACTTAATCAAGTTAAAGTTTACGCGTTTATTAATGTTCGAGCGAACGTCATACTCGTTGTCGATATCATGATATTCAAAATTACTATTTGATTTTTTAAAGAAGTTTTTCTTTTCTTTGTTAGATGAAATATCATCAAGCAATTCTTCGTCCAATCCGACAAAGCGGCCGTTATTAACAACGGATCCTGAAGCTATAGTAACGTCGTCGTCATACAATTCGTCCGCAGATTCTAATAGGTCAAAGCCAACATCGTCATTTTCCGTTTCTTCAGCTTCATCGGTTTCATAGAATTCTTGAGCTTGTTCATACTCGTAGTATTCGTCAAATTCTTCGATGTAATCATATTCGTCGTTGCCGATTTGGGGCAAATCGTTCATAAAATCATCGGCGAAATTTTCTAATTCGTCGGAATCGTCATTTAAATCAAAAGATTCTTGGTCATATTCGTTATCAAAATCACCTGATTCTTGGTTTTGATAGTCATATTCCTCGTAATCTTCGGCTTCAGAATCTAATTCGTCATTATTTTTTAAATCATCGGCCATATAAAGCGGTTGAACAAAAATATCTTCATCGGAATCGTTTTCTTCCGGTTGGGTTTCAAAATAATCTATATACTCATCATCGGAATTATTTGAATTATTTTCTTCGGAATAGATATTTTCATCTTTGCTTACAACTTCATTTTTTTCTTCTTCAGTAAGCGGAGAGGACTCAATTTTTTCTTCAGAAAATTCTTCTTCATCGTCAAAAGATTTAATTACAACTTCCGAATCGGTAATCTCGTCGTGATTAAAGACATATTTAACGCTATTAAAATTTAACTTTTCTTCAAGGTCATAATAAAAACCCGTTTCTTGGGACGGCTTGTCGACCTCAACATCATTTGAACCGAGTTCATTAAAATTAGATTCTTCAACAATTTCCGGCTTAATTTCTTCGGGTTCAGATTTTACTTCATTAATTGGCTCAGAAGTCTTTCTGTCACGCATTTTTTGGAAAACTAACTGCGCCGCAGAAGAATAGTTGTTATCATCAGAAGAAATATTTTCGGATGGTGTGTCGTTGTTTACTTCGGGCTTTGTTTCTTTAATTTCGTCATAAACGGAAACTGGAGTCGGAGCTGTATTCGGTCTTTGACGTCTGCCTCTCATAAGCTCGTCCGCGGTAATAGCATGAGGAGCCGTTCTGGTTTCGGCGTTTTGGGCTGAATGTTTTTCCATGTTAGAATGAAATCTGTTTTGTTCAGCTACAATGGATTTATCCAACTCAATTTCTTCATGTAATCTATTACGCTTATTACGTGAATTTTTCTTTTCACCGGAAGCAGCATAAGCCGCCAAATCGAAAACCTCTTCCCCGCTTTCCGGGCTTTCAGTAAAGAAGTTTTCAATAGGAGAATCAAAGTCAAAATTCAAATCATTATCTCGTCTATTATTCATGTGTAGCACTCCCGAATAATTAATTTCTGAATTTTAAAATTTCGTACATAAATATTCCTGCTGCAACCGACGCATTAAGTGAGGTAATATGACCTTTCATCGGTAACGATAATACAACGTCGCAATTTTCATTTACGATTCGGCTTATTCCTTTTCCCTCGCCGCCTACTACTAAGGCGACCGGCCCACTGAAATTAACCTTATCGTACGGCTCGCCGCCCATATCGGCTCCGTAAACCCAAACGCCGTTACCCTTTAATTCATTAATCGCCGCGGTAATGTTAGAAACTCTTGCTATTTTCATATGTTCAAGAGCGCCGCAGGCGGATTTGCTAACCGCGTAGTTAATACCAACGCTGCGTCTTTTGGGGATAATTACGCCGTGAGCGCCGCAACATTCGGCCGTCCGAATTATAGCGCCAAGATTATAGGGGTCTTCTATACCGTCGCAAATAATAATAAACGGACTTTCGTTCTTTTCGGCAGCATATTGTAGTAAATCGTTAATCGAGCAATATTCCTGCATAGCCGTATAAGCAATAACCCCTTGATGATTTGCGCCGGGGCAAATGCTGTTGAGCTTTTCGGCTACTACATATTTAACGGGGATTTGCTTTTGGCCGGCTTTTGCAATAATTGCGCTCATGCTTCCGGTTTTGTTTCCCTTTTCAACAAGAATTCTGTCGATTTCTCGATTTGAATTAAGTAATTCTAATACAGAATTTCTTCCGGTAATGATATTATCGTCATCGGTTTTGACTATTCTGGACATAATTCACCAACTCATACATTTTTACTAATTGATTATAACACATATTTTTTCAAAAAAAAAGAGAAATCAACAATATTTATTAATTTTTTTAATATAACAACACAATATATGCAAAAAACTGAATTTGTGAATAGTTTATGAACTTTTCGCATTTTATGGTGACATTTCGTCACATTGGTGCTATAATAGCTATAAAATAACAAAAGCATCGAGATGATTATCATGAAAAACGTTTATAAATGCACCAACGGTATTGTTATGATTATCCCCGAAGGAGCAGAAATTGATTTAGAATCCATCGCAACCGCAAAGCAACTTGGAAACCCGCTTGATGATTTGACAAAAAGACAACGCGAAATAATCGATATGGTCATTAAAGGCTTTTCAAATAAATATATTGCCGGCGAGCTTTCAATATCGGAAGGTACCGTAAAGCGAATAATTTATAACGCATACCGCGTTTTAGGAGTCACCTGCCGCGGAGAATTAATAAATCTTTTAACAACCTTTTAAATAATTATGGAAATTGTTTTTATTATGTGATATCATATATAAAAACATTTTTTCGAGGTTGTAACATGATTGGCGTTATAGTAAATACTATTACGGTAATTATAGGTAGTTTAATCGGACTACTTTTTAAAAAAGGAATACCCGAAAAGCTTAGTAAAGCCGTTATGATAGGTATCGGCTTATGTACGATTTACATAGGTATTTCTGGAATTCTTGAATGTAACGATACGCTAACTCTTATTATTTCAATAGTTTTGGGTGCGGTTACAGGTACTCTTTTAAGAATTGACGACGGAATAAACAAACTCGGTAATTTAATTTCCTCTAATTTTAAAAAAGATAAAAGAGGCTCAACCATTTCCGAAGGCTTTGTTACCGCATGTCTTATGTTCTGTATCGGCGCAATGACCATTACCGGCTCTATTGAATCGGGACTTAACGGCGATAATGAAATTATTTTTACTAAATCATTACTTGATTTTATCTCTTCAATTATGCTTTCGGTAAGTCTTGGCATAGGCGTGCTTTTTTCCGCCGTATTTGTCCTTGTTTTTCAAGGGGGACTTATCCTTTTATCGCAGCTTTTATCGGGCGTATTAACCGATGCGGCCATTGTAACCGCAATTACAAGCACGGGCTCGTTACTTATATTTGCGCTTGGCTTAAATATAATCGGCATAACAAAAATAAAGGTTGCCGATTATTTGCCGTCTATTATATTTGCGCCGTTTGTTTATGTTATTATCCAAATCATTACCGCTTGACAAGGTTAAGCGGCGGTATTATAATTAACTAAATTAATACAGAGTAGGTCTGCAAGCGTTAAGTGTCACGTGAACGGGGAGTTGTCACGCGAACGAAAAGATTTCTTGCGATGAGCAGACCGCATCCCGCTGTTATAATCATAAGGACTTTTTTATATCTTCTTATAATTACAGCTTAAAGGATGTATTATAAGGAGGTATTGTTATATGAAGGACTTTTTAAAATCCCGTTTCACGTTGCGAAATTTAAAGCTTTTTGATATTATTATTTTCGCTATGCTTATTTCTCTGGAAATAGTATTTGACCGATTTTTGGTTATAAGCGCGTGGAATATTAAAATTTCGCTTGGCTTTTTGCCTACTGCTCTTATTGCGTACCGATATGGGTGTTTAGGCGGTATGATAGTTGCGGCGCTTTCCGATTTTATTGGCGCTATTCTCTTCCCTTTCGGCCCGTATTTCGTCGGATTTACGCTTACTGCGGCTCTTACGGGAATTATATTCGGTTTGTTTTTATACCGAAACAATAAGATTCTAAACACTTTATTTGCGACCTTTATTAACTCCGTTTTATGCACGTTATTATTAAATTCGCTTTGTATATCGTTCTTATACGGAGCCGATTTTAAAGCGGTTATGGTTTCAAGAATACCGCAACTTTTAATTATAACCTTTGCACAAATCGTAACCTTTAATTATCTTAATGTATTTGACTTAGCCTTTAAAAGGCTACCTAATAAACAGAAAATCAGGTGATTTTGATGTTAGAAATAATAAAAAACGAGGCTAAAACCGCCGCCGAACAAATTATATTGCAAGCAGGACTTAAAAAGGGACAAATTTTAGTTGTCGGTTGCTCGTCAAGCGAGGTTTCGGGCGAAAAAATCGGTACCTATTCGAGCGTTGATGTTGCAAAGGCGGTCTTTGACGGAATTTTTGAGGTTGCAAACGAACACGGAATATTTCTTGCGGCTCAATGTTGTGAGCATCTTAACCGCGCCATAATTATTGAAAGAGCGGCTGTGCCGAATTACGATATTGTCAACGTTGTTCCCCAACCGAAAGCCGGCGGTTCCTTTGCAACAACGGCGTATAACTCATTTAACGACCCGGTAGCCGTTGAGGAAATTAAAGCCGACGCTGGCCTTGATATCGGCGGAACTTTAATTGGCATGCATCTTAAAAAAGTTGCCGTTCCCGTAAGATTATCGTTAAATTCGATAGGAAAAGCGCTTTTACTTGCGGCTCGCACACGTCCGAAATACATAGGCGGCGAACGAGCTCATTATGATGAAAAATTAGGATAATTAAAACGGTCAAAGGTTATTTTCCTTTGACCGTTTTATTATGGAAAAAGCCGTCGATTTATGTTGACGGCTTTTTAAATTTATTATTTAGTTATTAGTCGTGCTTTTTTCCGTGAAAAGGACGTTTGCCGCCGCTTTTTCTCGGACGTTCCTCGCTACTGATATCGTTTTCGGGTACCATTCCGTCAAGCTCGATAAGAGCATCACGGCGAGAAAGGTTTACTCTGTCACGGTCATCAATTTCGGTAACCTTAACCTTAATTTGGTCACCGACAGAAACAACGTCCTCAACTTTTTCGGTACGCTTAACGTCAAGCTTTGAAATATGAACAAGACCCTCAATTCCGGGAGCAATTTCAACAAATGCACCGAAATCCATAATACGTGTTACAACGCCGCGGTAGTATGCGCCAACCTCGGGACCGTTAGCAATCATGCCGATAACTTCTTTTGCGGCCTCAGCCTTTGCAAGGTCAAGAGTTGAAATATAAACGCGTCCGTCTTCCTCGATGTTGATTGTACAATCAAACTGATCCTGAAGCTTCTGGATAACCTTACCCTGCTTACCGATAACATCACCGATTTTATCGGGGCTAATCTGAGTTGTAAGCATTTTAGGAGCGTACGGAGAAAGCTCGCTACGGTATTCGGGGATACACTTGAGCATAACTTCGTCAAGGATATAGATACGAGCCTTATGAGTTTTCTCAAGAGCTTCCTTG
Source organism: Clostridia bacterium (assembly GCA_017383985.1). Taxonomy (GTDB): domain Bacteria; phylum Bacillota; class Clostridia; order Oscillospirales; family Acutalibacteraceae; genus UMGS1976. Next base: position 7,210 of record JAFNUO010000079.1, read on the forward strand.
ATAATTTCGGGGGTAAGACCGTGTACCTTAAGGTCCATCTGGATAGCTGTGATACCGGTATGAGTACCGGCAACCTTAAAGTCCATATCGCCATAGAAATCCTCAAGACCCTGAATATCAACCATAGTCATAAAGTCGCCGTTGTCGCCTGTAATAAGGCCGCAAGAAATACCGGCAACGGGAGCCTTAATCGGAACGCCGGCCGCCATAAGAGCAAGCGTAGAACCGCAGATAGAGCCCTGAGAAGTAGAGCCGTTAGAGGAAAGAACCTCGGAAACTACGCGGATAGCGTACGGGAAATCCTCAACCGACGGGATAACCGGTAAAAGAGCCTTTTCTGCAAGAGCGCCGTGGCCGATTTCACGACGGCCGGGGCCTCTTGACGGCTTAGTTTCGCCGACAGAATAGGACGGGAAATTGTAGTGATGGATATATCTCTTTTCTACCTGCTCGTCAATGCCGTCAAGCTTTTGTGCGTCGGCCATAGGAGCAAGAGTAGCGATAGAAAGAACCTGAGTCTGGCCACGGGTAAAGAGACCGGAGCCGTGAACTCTCGGAAGAAGGTCAACTTGAGCGTCAAGAGGACGGATTTCGTCAATACCGCGTCCGTCAACACGTTTCTTCTCATCCTTAAGCCAAGCGCGAACAACGTGTTTCTGAACAAGATACATAATTTCGTCAAGTTTAGCTTCCTTACCTTCAAAACGCTCGTCAAATTTTTCATGAACGGCGGCGTAAATCGGAAGAAGAGCGGCGTCACGAACGAGTTTATCGTCGGTATCAAGAGCTTTTTTGACGTCTTCGATACAGAAGGCTTCGATTTCGGCCATAATTTCGGGGTCGGGGTCGTTGGACTCAAAAGCGAACTTCGGTTTACCGATTTCGGCAACAATGCCGTTAATGAAAGCAACGATTTTCTTATTTACCTCGTGAGCTTGCATAATAGCGTCGAACATAACCTCGTCGGATACTTCGTCGGCACCTGCTTCAATCATAGCAACCAAATCTGCAGTAGAAGCAACGGTAACGGTCATCTTGCTCTTTTCGCGCTGTTCAAGGGTCGGGTTAATAACGATTTCGTCGTCAACAAGACCTACGTTAACGCCACTGATAGGGCCATCCCACGGAATATCGGAAATAGCGATAGCGGCGGAAACACCAATCATAGCGGTGATTTCGGGGCTACAATCGGGGTCAACCGACATAACGGTAGCAACAACCGAGCAATCGTTTCTCATATCCTTCGGGAATAGAGGACGGATAGGACGGTCGATACAACGGGAAGCAAGGATAGCCTTTTCGCTCGGGCGGCTTTCACGTCTCTGGAACGAGCCGGGAATTCGACCAACCGAGTACATTTTTTCTTCGTAATCAACCGAAAGCGGGAAAAAGTCAACGCCTTCGCGCGGTTTTGCCGAAGCGGTAACGTTACAAAGAACGGACGTTTCGCCGTAGGTGGCGAGGACAGATGCGTTTGCAAGCTGAGCCATTTTGCCTGTTTCAAGCTTTAATTTTCGGCCTGCAAGAGTGGTTTCATAAACCTTGTAATTTTCAAACATGTTTAAACCTCCATAAATTTTTTATATTTACGGGGTCGGTCGGGGTTTAGCAATAAATTCTTTGTCGAATATTGCCTTTCGGCAAACAATTCACTGCTAAAAACCGTTTTCTGACCCCGTATTTAACATTATATTTTGCCCATTAAAAAGCAAAAACAGACCGATTTAATAAAACTTAAATCGGTCTGCGGTGCGGCATTACTTACGAATACCAAGCTTAGC
>JAFNUO010000080.1 GCA_017383985.1 Clostridia bacterium
CCCCTTTATTAGTTCGACCGCTATTTCCACCAACGCAGGTAAGCCGTCGGTAAGTAAAGCCTCGCTAATTGCGCTAAATAATTCGGGCAAAACTTCCGTAAGAGTGCTTATTGTTTCGGGTAAAGCCTCGGCAATTTTACCAATTAAAGATACCGCCGTTTCAATCAAAAGCGGTAAAGCTGTTTCCAAACCGCTCGCCAAAGTTTCTATAATCGTGGGTAGATTTTCAAGCAATACCGAGGAAATACTTTCGATACCTGATAACAGACTTGGCACAGCCGTAGTTAACAATGTATCAAGCAAAGAGGGGAGCACCTCAATTACGGAGGATAAGAGCGTTTCAATTCCTGAAACCAAATTGGGCAAAGCTGTTGAAATCAATTCGGGTAATCTTTCCGCAATTTGTGGCGCTAATCCCTCCACCAAAGTTCCAACACCGCTTAATGCTTGCTCAATTCTCGGCAAAATGTTTTCGGCAAAAGTGGCAACGCTTTCGACCATATTGTTTATAAGTACATCAAAATCGGCGTTTTCATCGGCTATGCCCGTTACAAGGTTAGACCAAGCCGCTTTCATGGAGTTGAGCGAGCCGCTTATAGTGGTAGAAGCCTCTAATGCTGTTGCTCCTGCAATTCCTAATTTGCCTTGAACAACCGCGATAGCGTTTACTATGTTGTCAAAGGACATACTGCTTGCGTCAACAGTAATTCCCATTTCTTTTTGAACATCTGTGTACGTTGAAGCGTCTTTAATAAGTCTTTGAAGTTCAGCCTTCGTGCCACCATAACCGAGTTTCAAGTTATCTAACATTGCAAAGTTGCCACGGCTTAATGATTGGTATGTCAAAACAATGCTTTCCATCGAATTGCCCATCTTATTGGCATTGTCGCTCATAGATATCATGGCTCGGTTTGCATATTCAGCCGCCTTTTCCGTGTCGCCACCAAGCGAATTGATTAGTGTTGCAGAAAAAGCTGTTGCACTTTCCATATAATCGTTTGCGGACATTCCGGCCGTTTTATATGCTTCTGCGGCATAGCCTTGCACTTTTTTTGAAGCGCTCTTGAACAACGTATCAACACCGCCGACCAACTGTTCATATTCGGCATAGTTTTTAACCGCCGTAGTAGTTAAAGCCGTAATTCCGGCCGCCGCCACACCAATAGCCGCCGTGCCAATTTTAGCCGCCACTTTTAAACCGCTTCCTATTTTGCTCGCAATTCCACTAATTTTATTGCCCGCATTTTCCCAATTTAAAGCGAATTTTTTTGAGTCGGATTTTGAATTGTTTGCGGTTTGATATTGGCTTTTATCAATTTCCGAATATGCCCTTTTCATGGCCGATGACATATCCATTCCCTGCTTTTTATAAGTTTGAGCAAGGTTCATTACATCTTTTCGGTATTGTTCAGTGGTTTTTTGGGCTTGTTTTATTCCTTTTTCGACACCGTCTGTGTTGGCGTCAATTTTTACAAATAATTCAAATAAATTCATCCATAAATCACCTACTTTATGAATTTATTTCATTTTATTTAATTTATCTTTTATATTTCCGATTATCTCATCGGCAGAGCGTTTTTCTTCGGGTTTCGGGTTAATTATATCCTCGTATTCAACGGTCATCATTTTGCCCTGCACCATGCCCGCCGTGCTTTCTGTTATAAGCCTTAAACAACGAGCCGTATATTTGCGCCATACTTCGTTTTCATGGTCAGCCTTAATCTTATATGGCAAACTCGATAAAATCGCTCTAACGCTTAATTTGCACGGATAAGATAAAAGAGAGCGAATTACTCGCTCTCCTCCGTACCCGTGCAGGATTTGAAAAAATCAAGCAACTCCTTATCTTTCGATATATCCTTAATTTGAGACATCGTTTTAATAATGTTTTGTTTGCCTATTTCTTCAATAGACTTGTCATTCAATGCGCCCAAAATTCCAAAAATATCGTTTTTGCGTTTCTTTAACAAAATAGGCAAAATCTTTGATATTTTACCCACGCTTACAGCGATTTTTTCAGCCATTGTGTTGGCTTCGTCAAAGTTGATTGCCGATTGCAACTCGCTCATTAAGTCCTCATCGGTCATAATGTTTATTGCATACGGCGCAATTTCGCATAATACATCTGTTGCTTTGTCTGTTGTCATTTGAGATAACTTCATTTTCAAATCCTCCTATTTAATTAAAAAATATTATTCTTCGGTTGTTTCGGTGCCGTCGGCTACATAAAATTCCATCGGCACTTTGCTAATATCCTTAATGGAAGCAAAGCCTTTAAGAGAAACAGAAACTTGTCCTTTGCCGTTCTTTGTAGTCTGCAACGAAAAACCACCAGTCGAAAGTGCATTTCTCAAACATACTGCGCACATACCGCCGTCGGAACGGTCGCCAACCCACCAAATATCAGCAAAATCATCTTCTTTAAGAGTTTTGCGAGGGATAATTGAGTTGCCGTTAATATCAGCGGCGCCGAGAGCCATCTTTATAACTTCGGGCGTAACATTCAAAGCGGTAAAGCCGAGAGTACACTCCCAACCGTCAAGATGTGCGAGTTCCTTTGTGTTTGCGGGAACATTGTCAATATCTTCGCCCCAATCGCTATATGTCGGTACGCAAGTAGGGTTAATGCCGCCAGTAGTAGCACAAATAATATTTTCTTCGACCAATTCAGGTGTTTCAGGGTTAAAATCCTTTAAAAGCACACCAGCGTCAGTCTGTAATTCGTTAAAGGTATTTTCTGCAACTTGTGAAAACTTACCCATAATATCTTCCTTTCTTAATCAGCAGTAAAAAACTCTGCCGTTATATTCAAATATTTTCGTTTTATAAGATTATCGCTTTCATCGCCCATATTTTGAGCGAATGGAGTGCCACGTTTTAACCATATTTTGCCATTATCACAATTCAATATTTTACCGCCTTGACTTATTGTTTTACTTATTTCTTCAACTTTTGCATTTATATCAACCCAAGACGAACCACGATACCAAATAGAAGCGGTCATTTGCACATCGGTGTCAAAACTATCTGTGACTAATTGATATGTGATATAGGGGAATGTGGCATTTTCGGGAACGGTGTTTTCCTCATAAGCGGTTAAAAAACTGTTCCAAAAATTATAAATTGCCGCCGCTTTTGTCATATTGTGTATTCCTCCGCAGTTACTTGCAAGAACTGAAAACTTGCGGATTTTGGCGTTTGTTTATCATCGCCGTCACTTGTAATGCGAAAGATTTTTCCATCGCTCAACCGCTTAATAATATCGTGATAATCCAGCTTTGCGGACTTGTTTGTTGTGACAGTATATCGGCTTGAAACACCTTGTTTTTCACCAATACGGCTTTCCATAGATGTATCGAATGTAATTGCCGCTTGAAAAATAACGCTTTCAATCCAATCGGTAATAAAACCGCCCTCACCGTCAGGCTCTCGCCGTTTATCCATTAAAACGACATCAGTCATCGCTTCGCTTAATAAACTCATAAAACGCTAATCCTCCTATATGGTTTCAAGCGACTTGCAAAGACCTTTTTCCACCCAATAGGCGCACCGTTTTCATCGGTTGCCTTTGAATAAGAATAACCACCGAAACTTTCCGAGTTGTATGCCGACGGTTTTGCTTCGTCACTTTCATTATATTTTTTTATTTCTTCGGCAAGGGCTACGACCGAAGGAGGCACAGCCATAGCCCAAACCGAACCGCTGAAAATCTCGTCGGTTAAAACTAAATCAGCGGTGTTTTTATAAACTCCGTCATTAAAGACAGAACCGACGATACGGAAATGTTGATTTTCTTGTATAAAGTCAAGCGGCGTAATCTTGCCGCCGACGATTTCAAAAGTACCATTGTGAATATCTTTCACAAAATAATTGCGGAGTTCCGCACAAACCTCGGTCAACATAAATTACGCCGCCTTTTCTTAATTATTTTCGGTTTCTTCAACCGCTTTTTTAATTGCCTTTTTAGGCTTTTCGGGGATTTCCTCAATCAAAGGAACGCCCATTTTGTTTTTATTGCTTGAAAGTTCAGCAATTCTCTTTTCGCTAACCTTTGCCTTGTTATGTGGATAAATATCGCCCTCATAATAAGCGTGGTTGTTGTCTTTCAAATCGTAGAACCTCTTAACAACCTTAAACATTAAGCACCCGCAATAGTACCAACAACGATACCGTCAACTCTTTCGGGGAAGAAGGTAACACCGGACATTACAAGGTCAATAACTCTTGCGGTGTCCTTGTCAGCATATTCATTGATACCGATATAACCTGTTTCGTCAGCGGTAAGACCAAAAGCACCGCCAATATCACCGCTTGCAACATTGATGTAGTAAGCAATAATATTTTCCTTTGCGGTAGCATAGAACTTACCAGCAGGAACGGAGCTGTTAAGGAATACATC
>JAFNUO010000081.1 GCA_017383985.1 Clostridia bacterium
GCAGGCGGACAAAAGATTGCTTCGAATTGAAATTGTGCTTGGCATATGCGGTGTTTTGCCGCTTATTGCGGCGGCCATAATCGTTATGGCTATTCCGATGGAGGAATGGTTATGCGGAGTAATTGTCTCGGCAAGTATGCTTCCTTTGTTAATTGCAACGCCCTTTGCGTTAAAAATTGAGCAAAAGGCGGGCTACTATGAATGCCAAAAATGCGGACACAGATATGTTCCAACCTACATGGCGGTCTTTATGGCGATGCACAACGGTAGAAAAAGATACATGAAATGCCCCGAATGTAACCAAAAATCGTGGCAAAAGAAGGTTATAAGTAAGGAAAAATAAAATTTCCGCTTTAATCCGTCCCGACGGCGAGGGAGTTTTTGTCCGACCGCGAGGGGATACGCCATAATTTTTATCAGAAAAAGAAGAAGGTATGAGATTAACCTCATACCTTCTTTAATTTTATCCTACAACGCCGTTGCTTTTATCCTACAACGCCGTTATTTGTTCGGTTATAAATTTGCGTCATGCGGCCGATTTTTTGAGCAAGCTCGGGGGTAATTTCCCCTTTTTTCATACGCCATTGCCAGTTGCCCGACGGGTTTCCGGGGGTGTTCATTCGGGCGTCGTTATCAAGCTCAAGATAATCCTGCATTTGCGCCACAAACAACCGCGCAACGCTGCTCATGCCGCCGCGCAAAAGCCCCCAAACGTATCCTTCGCCCTCGTTAAGGCCAAGATATTCAATCGCCATAGCGCGGTCGTCGCCGTTGATTTTTTGAAGCCAGCCATTAAGCGTATCGTTGTCGTGGGTTCCCGCATAGCATACGCAGTTTTCGGTATATGCATGGGGGAGATAGGAGCTTGAATCGCGCGAATCAAAGGCGAACTCCAACACCTTCATGCCGGGGAACTCGGAATCCTTAAGAAGCTTTACTACTTCGGGCGAAGGATAGCCCAAATCCTCGGCGATAAAGCGGATATGCGGAAAGCTTTTTTTAAGCGCTCCGACAAGCGACATTCCCGGCCCCTTTATCCAACGGCCGTTTATTGCGGTTTTTTCGCCGTAAGGCACCGCCCAATAGCTTTCAAAGCCGCGGAAATGGTCGATTCGGATAACGTCGTAAATTTTTGACGAGCCGCCTATTCGGCGTATCCACCAGCCGTAGCCGTCCTTATCCATTTTTTCATAATTATAAAGCGGGTTACCCCAAAGCTGACCCTCCGCCGTAAAATAATCGGGCGGAACTCCCGCAACCTCGCTTGGAAATCCCTTTTCGTCGAGCATAAAGCTTTCGGGCGACGCCCAAACGTCAACCGAATCAAGAGCAACGTAAATCGGGATATCGCCGATTATGCCAATCCCTTTTTGGTGGGCATAATCGCGAAGCTCGTTCCACTGATTAAAGAAAAGGAACTGGATATAGGTAAATAATCTTATATCCTCTTTTAACTCCTCGCGGTATTTGTTTAACGCCTCGGGTTTCCTAAGTCGAGCGGCCTCGTCGGGCCATTCAAGCCACGAGCGCATATCAAAATGGCGTTTAAGCGCCATATAAAGCGCGTAATCCGGAAGCCAATCGGAATTGGTTGCCTCAAAATCGGCTACCTTTTGCCTGTCTCGGTCAAAGCCACGCTCGGTCGCCTTTTTTAAAAGGATAAAGCGGTTTTGGTAAAGGGCGCCGTAATCAACCTTTTCTTCGGTTTCGCCCCAATACATTTCGGTTATCTCGTCGTCGGTTAAAAGCCCGTCCTCCTTTAATATATCCAAATCAATAAGATACGGGTTACCCGCATAGGCGGATAAGCTTTGGTAAGGCGAGTCGCCGTAGCTTGTAGGTCCAACGGGCAAAATTTGCCACCAAGCCTGGCCCGCGTCGGACAAAAAATCCAAAAATTCGCGGGCCGCGCGGCCTAAAGTGCCTATTCCGTAAGGCGACGGCAACGAAAACAAAGGCATTAAAATGCCGCTACTGCGTTTAATGTAATTATCCTTTGACTGCACCTGTCGCAACCCCCTTGATAATATACTTCTGGCAAGCGAGATAGAAAATTATAACGGGGATAATACTTAATAAAATTAACGCCATGGTTGCGCCCAAATCTACGGTACCGTAGCTTCCCTTTAAATACTGAATATGAATAGGGATTGTACGGTATTTGTTTATATCCAACACAAGTACGGGCAGGAGATAGTCATTCCATACCCACATAATCTCCAAAATGCCAACCGAAATCATGGTCGGATAAAGCATAGGCATAACAACCGAGAAATATGTTCGTACGGGGCCGCAGCCGTCGATAGCCGCCGCCTCCTCAATGTCAAGCGGTATGGATTTTACAAAGCCGACAAACATAAATATTGCAAGACCCGCGCCAAAGCCGAGGTATACAATGGGAATAGTCCACGGAGAGTTAAGGTGAAGTCGGTCGGCCGTTTTTGAAAGCGGGAACATTACCATTTGGAAGGGAACAACCATAGAGAAAACGCATAAATAGTAAACGATTTTGCATATAATCGAGTTTCGACGGTCGATATACCACGCCGCCATCGACGTAAACAAAAGGATAAGCCCCGCCGATAAAAGGGTTATAACAACGCTGTAAATTACGCTTTTTACAAACGGGTAATTACCAAAGGTCATACCCTTTATAAAGTTCGCAAAGCCGGCAAAGCTTTCTCCGTTTGGCAATTCAAAGGTATGGGTTTTAACAAAGGTGTTTAATTTAAACGAGTTTAAAGCAACCGCAATAACGGGCAAAATATAAACTATGCTTATAATTGAAAAAAGCACGGTAAGCGCGGTTTTGCCGAGCTTTTCGGCCGAAATTTTGTTTTTTCTCATTGTTGCACCTCCCGCTTACGAGTGATAGCAAGCTGCATAAGGCCAAGCCCCGCAACTAAAATGAAAAATACAACCGCCTTTGCCTGAGCCACGCCTTGTGACGCAGAGCTTTGTCCATAAAAGGTGTTATATATATTAAGTGCAAGCATTTCGGTTGTTTTAATGACCGTTCCGCCCTCTTGAATGATATAGGGCTGGCCGGCGGTTAACGCCAGGTTTTGGTCGAACAACTTAAAGCCGTTGGTAAGAGATAAGAAGGTACAAATTGTGATAGAAGGCATAACGTTGGGTATTATAACGCGGAAAAGGGTTTGGCCCGACTTTGCGCCGTCAATTTTTGCGGCCTCTAACATGTCTTCGGGCACCGCCTGCAAGCCCGCAATATAAATTATCATCATGTAACCTATTTGCTGCCAGCAAAGAAGTATAATTAATCCCCAAAAGCCGTATTTTGACTCAAGAAGGATAGAGGTGCCGAATTTTGATAAAATACCGTCGAAAATCATTGACCAAATATATCCCAAAACGATACCGCCGATAAGGTTAGGCATAAAAAACACGGTACGGAAAAGGTTTGAGCCCTTTATTTCGCGGGTTAAAACGTAGGCGACCATAAAGGCAAGCACGTTTATAAGCACAAGGCTTACAATCGCGAAAAGCGCCGTGTACCAAAACGAATGCAAAAAGCTTCCGTCCTTAAAAACCTCTATATAGTTATCGAATCCAACAAATTTTGTGTTGGATATTAACCTGAATTTACAAAAAGAAAGGTATATTCCTTGGAAAAACGGCCATACGAAGCCGATTATAAAGGCAAGCGTAACCGGCCCCAAAAAGAACCAACCCCATTTTGCAAGCGGGCCGCTTAAGGTGCTTCTGCTATTTGAGATTTTCTTTTTCAAAAACTTTCATCTCCTTTGACCTAAAAACTAAAACGGGGTGGGCGAATCAATCGCCCGCCCCGCCTGAGTTATTTTAAATAATTTTTATTATCTAAAATTATTTGTTAGCAGCCTGGTACTGAACAGCCCAACCGTCAACAAATGCGGTTTTAACGCTTTCCCAGTTAGCTTCGCTCTGGTCTGCGTTATAAGCGTTAAGAGCGGCTACTAAAGCCTTTCTGTACTCATCAACGTTCGGCTGATAGTTGGTAACCCAATCCATTACGTAGCAACCGTCAGCTGAGTAGTTGTTAGCGGCGGCGAGGAAGCCGTTGCTGGATGTGGCAGCCTGCTTATAAGGCATAACGCCGAAGGTGTCAACCAATTTGCGGGAAGCTTCGGGGTCGGTTACGCACCATACCATGAAGTCCATAGTTGCCTTCTGGTCAGCCTCGGAAGCCTGGGAGTTGATAGCCCAGCAGTTTTCAGTACCGCAGTTAAGACCGGCTTTTTCTTCGCCTTCAACGCCGCAGTAGTAAGGAATCATTGTAGCTTCCGGAACAGTTTCCGAAACGGCCGAGTATTCCCAAGAACCGTTTACATAGAAAGCGGCTTTACCGGTTTTGAACTCGTTCTGAGCGTCGTGACCGCCGGTTGCCAACGAGCTCGGCTCAACGGTGCTGTTGTTAATGCAAAGGTCATAAAGGTTCTTGAAGTTTTCCATGTATGTACCCTTAATGCTTTCGGGGCAGGATTTCCAACCGCCGTCGGCCTTGGATTCATAATAGTACTCAAGGTTAGCCATGTGGCCGGTGAAACGCCAAGAGGAAGAATCGTCCATGTCGGAAGCGCTGAATGCATCAAAGCCGAGCTCTGCTGCGCGGGAATGGATGCTTTCTGCAACCTTCTTAAGGCCGTCAAAGTTCTTGATGTCGTCCATTGTAAAGCCGGCGGCTTCAACAAGCTTCGGGTTTACGATGATGCCGTAGCATTCGTAGCAGTAGCCGATGGAAACGAGGTTTCCGTCTTCATCATAAAGGTTGTATGCGTCGGTGTTAAGCTCTTTTGCGATAGCAGTGTCTTTAAGATTAAGAGCATAGTCTTTCCAATCTTTAACTGCGTTCTGGTTACCGATAACGAACAATGTCGGAGCTTCCGTTTTGTCCATTTCGGCAAGCAAGGTCTGGTTGTATGTACCGGAAGCGGCGGTAACAACCTTTACCTCAACGCCGGTTTCCTCTGTGTACATCTGTGCGATTTCCTGAAGAACTTCGTCCGATTCAGGCTTAAAGTTTAACCAGTAAACCGAGCCGGTTTCTTCACCGCTGCTGCCGCAACCTGCTAAAAGGCCGAGGCAAAGTACCATAGCTAAAATAAGGGATAGTGCTTTTTTCATCATTTTGTCCTCCTTTTACTCTCGCACTTTTGTGCGATAACATAAATAATTATATTTTTCTACGCCTTTCGGCGGAAAAATCATCTTTTTGGCGGGGCTAACGTTTCGCCCTCGCGAAGCTCGGTTTTAAGCCGTAGCTGACAATTCTTTTTTCCTTTTATAACGTCAACCAAAATTCGTACCGTCTCATATCCCATGGGTTTTCGCGGCTGTTTAAGCGTGGTTAACGCCGGAATGGTGTATTTCGAAACCTCAATGCCGTCAATGGCTATTACCGAGCAATCGTCGGGCACCTTTACGCCCGCGTTATGTAACGCCTTTATCGCCGCTATGCCCATAGAATCGGAAACGGTAAAAAGCGCCGTAAAATCATTTCGCCTCGCAAGTAAACGCTCGGTTGCGTTGTAGGCTTTTTTCATGCTGTAACCCCTCGTTTGCTCAACAAGGGATTTGTCAACCTCTATTCCCGCGTTTCGCAACGCGTCGCAATAGCCTTTGTATCTTAATTCGCTTATCGAATGGTCGTCGGTTGCGCCCAAAAGGACGGCTATTTTTTTATGCCCTTTTTCTATTAAAAGCTTAACCGCCTTGTACGCCTCGGCATAGTCGTCGATATAAACCGACGAATAGGCCGTTTTTTCGAGGCTACCGAAGCTGTTTGTGTATGTACAACAAACGAACGGAACCTCAATCGACACCGTTTCCTCGGGGGTATAGTCGAACCGACCTCCGAGCAGTATCAAGCCGCAAAGCCTTTTTGAACGAACAAGGCTTGCTCCCTCGGCAACCTCGTCCTCCTCGGTGCCTATTTGGTGAATTACCATGGTATAGCCGGCCTCGCGTATCGCCTCTTCAATCGAGCGCAAAACCGAGGTTAAAAACGGGTTTTCTACGCCGCGAACTACTACTCCTATCGTGTCCGACTGGGTTTTTACGAGGTCTCTTGCGCTACTGTTGGGGACATAGTGAAGGTCCTGAATCGCCTTTAAAACCTTTGCTCTTACTTCTTCGCGAACGTCGGGGTGATTGTTAAGTACGCGTGATATTGTGCTTATCGAAACGCCGCTGTATTCGGCTACATCTTTCATGGTCATTTTTGTTATTCCCCTTGGCCCAAATTGGCCCAAAAAACAAGGCAATTATGGGGTGAAAATCGAAAAACTGAAAACGTTTTCAGTTTTTTTACATCATCATTAAACCACTTTTTTTGACAAATGTCAACGGCATTTTTATCTTTTCGGCACAATTTATATAAATTGTTTATATTTTATGTGCATTATTGCTAAACGGCAATTTTTAAGAAAAATCGCAAATCGAGCGCCGAAAAACGCCGGATTTTGCCGTCTTGTTTATCTTTTGGTTGAGCTATAGTGGCTATTTTTTTGGTTAATGCCTCGGTTATTCTCTTGGTTAATCTTGCGGTTATTTTGCTGTTCGCCCGGTTACCCTCTTGGTTAATTATTATGGCGGCGCATTATAAAAAAATGACACCTTCAAAAAAATGAAGGCGTCATTGGCTGACTAAATTTTTTTACTCGGCCGCAACCCAGTCACAACTCGGCCGCAACCCCGTCGCAAAATTCTTTCGCTTTTCGGAAAAAAGGCGAGGTTAAACGACAATTTTTGCGGTACTGCCGCCGGTTTTTTGCTTGGTAACTATAATTTGCTTGTCGATGCGCTCTTTAAGCTCGGCCACGTGGGAAATAATGCCGACCAAGCGGTTGCCGTCCGATAATTTTTCAAGCGATTTCATGGCTTGGTCAAGCGACTTTTCGTCAAGCGAGCCAAAGCCCTCGTCGATAAACATGCTATCAAGCCGTACTCCGCCCGCCGACGACTGAATCTCGTCCGAAAGCCCGAGCGCGAGAGCAAGCGACGCTTTAAACGATTCGCCGCCCGACAAGGTGTTAACGGGACGGGACGAGCCGTTATAATGGTCGATTACGTCAAGCTCAAGTCCCGTTTGGGAACGGCGATTGTCCGTATCTCGGCGACGGATAAGCTCGTATTGTCCGCCGCTCATGGTAACAAGCCGCGAATTTGCCCGCCGAATAATGCGGTCGAAATAGGTCGTTTGGACATAGGTTTCAAGCATTATTTTTTCCTTTTCGCTAACGGTGCCTCCCGCAACGTCGGAAAGCGCCTTTACGGTACGCCATTTTTTCTCGGCGTCACGAAGTCGAGCCGCCCGCTTTTCAATTTCGTCGCGGGTTGCGGCGTTGGCGCTTATGCGGGCGGTTATGCGGTCGCGGGAAAGGGTTTCGCTCTCTTTTTGGGCTTCGAGTGCCGCTTTTCGGTCGGTAAGCGCGGCTATGTCAACGTCGGATTTTGTCTTTAACTGGTCCTCAAGGGTCGCAATCGCCGCCTTTTCGGCCGTCATTTTTTGAGCAAAATTATCAAGCGCGGCTTGCGCCCTTTCAAGCGCCTTTTCCATCTCGGCTTTTTTTGCTTCAAGCGCCGTAATTTCCTTTTCGGCGTCGGCCTTTGAGCCAAACTTAAGCTCGGCGGCAAGGGAGTTTTTGCGGTTAACGGCGGCGTTAAGCTCGGCCGAAAGCCGCGCAATTTCGGTTTCGGTTTCGGCAAAAGTTTTTCTCGCCTCGTCCAACCTTTTTTCAATTTCGGGGAGGCTGTTTTGCGCCTCGTCGCGTTGTTTAATGCGGTTTTCGGCGTCAATTTTTGACGCTTTTGCGGCGGTAAGCTTTGTTTCAAGCGCCTTTGCGAAATCGTTTAGCCTTTGGGGCAAATTTTCGGTTTCCTCGCCGATAAATTCGGCGGCCGAATTGGCAATTTCCTCGCCCAAAATTTTAAGCTGACCCTTAATCTCGCCCGCTACGGCGCTTAAATTTTCGGTTTCGGCGCGAAGGACGTCTCGCTTCGCCTTGGCCGCCTTTACCGATTGCTCGTCGGGGGCGGCGTCGCTTAATTTTGCAAGATTTGGGTGACTTACCGAGCCGCAAACGGGGCAGGGGTCGCCCTCGTTCAGTCCCGCCGCAAGTACGCCCGCCTGCTCGTCTAACCACATTCGCTCGAGGCGGTCGGCTTGGGCATTTTGAAGGTCAAACTCGGCCTTTTTTTCGGTGTATTTTTTAAGCTTGTCGTTATAAATTCGCTTTTGCTCGCCGTAGGAGGCAAGTTTTTGGTTAATCGCGTCAACCTTTTTTCGGTCGGCTTCAAGCGCCGTCAACTCGGCGGAAATTTCGCCAAAAATTCGGTCGGCGTCCTTAAGCGGGGATACAAGCGCCTTTTTTTCGTTTACCGAATTTTCAAGGTCGGTTTTTAATTTTTGGGTTACGGTTTTCTTTTTTTCGGCGGTCGATTTCGCCCGTTGCTTTAACAAAATTTCGTCCGAAACGGTGTCAATTTCGGCATATTTGGGAAGCATTGACCGTATTTTTTGCGCCTCGGCGGAAAGGATGTCTCGCTCGCCGCCCTTTGCCTTTTCGGCGGACAAGTCGGCGCGCAAATTTTCTTCGCTTTGCTTGTTTTCTTCAACAAACTTTTTGGCGGCGGCAAGGCGTTTTATGGCCGCTTCCTCTTTTTCGGCCGCCGACAAAGCAACCTTTATGTCGGTAAGCGACCGTTCGGTTTCGGAGATTTGGTTATCCACGCTTTCAAGCAAGACTTTGTCGCTTTTATTTATGCGGTCGATAAGAGAAATTACCTCGTCGGTCGGCGTAATTTCGGCGGCGCAAAGGACGTCAAGCTCGGCTTTATGCATGCTTCCGTCGGCCGTCTTTACGCTTGACGCCGACTGTTTAAGGCCTCGGTTAAGCTCGCTCAGCTCGGCGTTAATTTCGCGGAATTTCGATTTTATCCCGTCCTGAAGCTTGCCGTAATTTTCGGTACGAAAAATCTTACGGAAAACGGCGCTTCTCTCGGCGGTCGGCGCAAGCAAAAGCCGCAAAAAATCCCCTTGGGCAATCATCGCGATTTGGGTAAACTGGTTTCGGTCAACGCCGATAAGCTCGGTTACGGCGCGGGTAACCTCCTTAACCTTGGTAACAACGCTGCCGTCGGGACGGATAAGAGTTGCGTCGGCCGATTCGGTCGTTTCGCCGCCGCCTCTTTTGGCGGGACGGGTATATTCGGGGTTGCGGCGGACGGTGTAAACGGCGCCGGCGTAATCAAATTTAAGCTCGACAAAGGTTGGCGTTTCGGGGGCGGCATATTTGCTTCGCAAACAGTCGGTTTGGCGGCCCGTGCCGCTTGCCTCGCCGTAAAGGGCGAAGGTGATTGCGTCGAAAACGGTGGTTTTGCCCGCTCCCGTGTCGCCCGTGATAAGGTAAAGTCCGCCTTCGCCGAGGGTGCTCATGTCAAGGGTTAATTTTTCCGCATACGGCCCAAACGCCGAAACGGTAAGTAAAAGCGGTCTCATTTATTCACCCTCCCATATTTCGGAAATCATGTCGTCGACGATTTTTCGTTGCTCGTCGGTCATTTCGGCGCCCATTTGCATTTCGTAAAGCTCGCCGAAAATCTCGGCGGGGGACTTGTTTTCGGCGTCGGCCGCGGCGCAAAATACGGCGGCGGAGCGAGTACGCGAATTATCGTAATCGAGCCGCATTATGTTCGGGAAAACGCCCCTTATTTTCGCAACGGCGTCGGGGATGTCCTCCTCGTCAGTTAAAACAACGCGAAGGTAATCCTCGCTTTTATCATAGGCCATAATTTCGTCAAAGCGTCCTTTAATTTGGCGCATATCGTGAAGGGGGATAAGCGGCTTTTCGGTTATTTTTACGTCGCCCTTTTGGTTAAGGTCAACAACGGTAACCGATTTGTCACAGTCCGCCTCGCTAAACGAATATTTAAGCGGCGTACCGCAGTAGCGCACCTCCGGCCTTAACACCGTTTGGGGTTTATGAATGTGACCGAGAGCCACATAATCGAACCGATTGAAAAGCGCGGCGTCAACGTTGTCAAGCCCGCCAACGGACACCTGCTCGGAGTCACAGGTAACGGCGCCGGTTATAAATTGGTGACAGATTAGCACATTTCTTTCGTTATCGTCAAGTGACATACTGTCACATACGGCTCGCACGGCGTCGTTATATGTCGCAATTTCGCGGTCGGGGAAAAAGCGGCGCACCGTAGCGGGCTTTATGAAAGGCAAAAGCCAAATTCGAACGGCGCCAAAGCCGTCGGTAAGGCGGATATTTTCAACCTCCCCCGAAAAGGCGGAGGAAATATGCACCCCCGCAAGGTGCATAAGATGGTTACCGAAAGCAACTCGCTCGGCGCAATCGTGGTTTCCGCTTATAATAAAAACGGGAAGCCCCTTTTCGACAAGACAGGTTAAAAAGCGGTCGAAAAGCGCAACCCCCTCGGCGGGAGGCAC
>JAFNUO010000082.1 GCA_017383985.1 Clostridia bacterium
AGGATATAGACTTTTTAATGAAAATATGATATTATAATACAAAAAGATAAATTGGGGGCATATTGGTTTTGAAAACGGTTGATTTGGTAGTTCCGTGTCATAATGAAGAAGAAGTTTTACCCGAATTTGTAAGGGTCACAAACGAAGTTACGGCTACCCTGCCGAGCTATAGCTTCAGATATATTTTTATAAACGACGGAAGTAAAGATAATACTCTTCTTACCATGATAAAGCTATCGCAGGAATTTGACAACGTAAAATACATTTCCTTTTCGCGAAACTTTGGCAAGGAGGCGGCGATGTACGCCGGCCTCGAACATTCCGACGCCGATTACGTAATAGTTATGGACGCCGATTTACAGCATCCGCCCGCAATGTTCCCTGAAATGCTTAAAAAAATAGAGGAGGGTCACGACTGCTGTGCGCTTTACCGCGTTGCCCGCAAGGGAGAGGGCCTTTTACGTACCGCCTTTTCAAAGCTTTTTTTCAAGCTTCAAAATTCGTTATCCTCGGTTAAGCTGCCCTATGGCGCAACCGATTTCCGCGTTATGAGCCGCCAAATGGTCGACGCCATAGTTTCTATGGGAGAGGCGCAGCGCTTTTCAAAGGGCATTTTTAGCTGGATTGGCTTTGACACCGAATGGATACCTTACGAAAACGTTGAAAGAACGATAGGAAAATCAAGCTGGAACATGCTTGGGCTTTTCCGTTACGCAATTGACGGAATAACCGCCTTTTCGGTGGCGCCGCTTAAATTTATTACGGTTGCGGCGGGCTTTCTTTTCGGGCTTTCGCTTTTGGCGGCGCTTTTCGTTGCGATAAAGGCGATAGTTACGGGCGAAATCGGCTCCGGATTTGCAACAATCATGTGCGTTATGTTGTTTATCGGCGGCGTTATTGAGTTGTCGATAGGCATTTTGGGCGAGTATTTGGGAAGAATTTATATTGAAACAAAGCAACGCCCGATTTATATTGTAAAAACTTCGAATATCGAAAAAAAGGACAAGCATTAATATGAAAAAGGGAATATCATCCAATTTAAAAGAAATCGTCGTTTACCTTTTCGTAGGCGGCTTGACAACGGTTATAAGCTGGGTAAGCTACGCCTTGTTTGAAATGCTGTTTAGCGGCGTTATCGCCAACTCGGTTATGTTGGCGTCGGTTGCCAATGTTTTAAGTTGGATTATCGCCGTTGCCTTCGCCTTTATTACCAACAAGCTTTGGGTTTTTGAAAGCAAGAGCTTTAAGGCCGCCGTTGTTTTAAAAGAGGCGGGAACCTTCGTTGCGTCAAGGCTTGCAACCGGTTGCTTGGAATGGTTCGGTCTTCCGCTTGTAATGTTAATCGGCTTTGACCAAGCCCTTTTTGGAATTGAAGGCATGGTCGCAAAGGTACTTATAAGCGTAGTTGTAGTAATTTTAAACTACGTTTTTAGCAAATTATTTGTTTTTAAGAAAAAGGAAAAATAAAATAACGGGTTTTTAACTTAAACGCCGCAGTTTTTATCGACTGCGGCGCTTTTTTTATGCTTTTTTAAAAAGTTGTCATGGTAGGTCAGGGTACAAAGATGATAAAGTGTAAAAGCGATAAAACGGAGAGCCGCCCTCCGTTTTTTATTTTTTTAAAGGAGTGATACAATGCAAAAAGCAATATCCTACGCTCCCGAAAGGGTATTCGCCGAGTTTAAATCGGCAAGGGAGCACAAGGAGCTTATCGGCGAAAAGGGGATTTATGAGCAAACGCGAGTTAACGAGCGATTTTACGTCGGCGACCAATGGCACGGCGCAAAATGCGGCAGCGACCGTCCGCTTGTACGCCACAACGTTATAAAGCGAATAGGCGATTATAAAATGGCCGCCATTACTTCAAGCCCCGTTACGGTAAGCTTTTCGGCCGACGGAGTGCCCAACACGGTTGAGCTTAAAGCTTTTTCCGACGGCGTAAAAAGCCGCTATGCAAAAGGAGAGGCGCCGAAAAACCTTACCGCCGACGAGGAAACGGCGCTTGTTATGTCGGCGCTCGGCGATTATTACCGAGTTACCGAGGAGCGACTTCGTTATAACGATACCCGATATAACGCGCTTCGCAACGCCTATATTTCGGGCACGGGACTTATTTACACCTATTGGGACGGCGAGCTTGAAACGGGGCTTTATGCCGACCGAAACCGCCGTTTCCCGATAAAGGGCGACATCGCCTGCGAAGTGCTTGACGTAGAAAACGTTTATTTCGGCGACCCCTCGATAAAGGAGGTTCAAAACCAACCTTTTATAATCGTTTCCCAGCGTAAGTCGGTCGCCGATTTGCAGGCCGAGGCTCGCAAAAACGGCGCTTCGACCGCCGAAATTGACCAAATCGCCGAAAACTGCGACGAGGGCGACGGAAAAACAACCGTTCTTACAAAAATGTGGAAAGAAAAGGGCGACGGCGGCGTTACGGTTATGGCCGTTCGCGTTGTAAAAGGCGTGACAATCCGTCACAAATGGGACATGAAAATTCGCCTTTACCCTATCGCCAAATTTAATTGGCAGGAACGAAAAAACTCGGTTTACGGAGAAAGCGAGATAACCTATCTTATCCCCAACCAAATCGCCATAAACCGTATGTTAACCGCCAACGTTTGGGCGGTTATGATGATGGGTATGCCTATTATGACGGTAAACGGCGACATGGTTCAGTCGCCCGTAACCAACGAGCCGGGCCAAATTATTCGCGTTTACGGCTCCCCCGAGGAAACCGACGCCGCCATAAAATACGTTGCGCCGCCGTCCTTTTCGCCCAATTTTGAAAGCAATATAAGCTCGCTTATCGCCAACACCTTAAGCCAGGCGGGAGCCAACGACGCCGCCCTCGGCGACATAAGCCCAAACAATACCTCGGCAATTATTGCGGTACGCGAGGCGGCCATGCTGCCCCTTGACACGGTACGCAACCGGTTTTATACCTTTTGCGAGGACGTTGCAAGAATTTGGGCGGAGTTTTGGATTTCCATGTACGGCCCGCGTTCGCTTAAAATAAGCGACGAAAACGGAATTTGGTATTTGCCCTTTGACGGCGAAAAGTACCGCCAACTTCTTATAAGCACAAGGGTTGACGTAGGCGCCGGCACCGTTTGGAGCGAAAATCAGGCGATAAAGACGCTTGACAACCTCCTTAACCGCGGCGCAATTACGTTAAAGCAGTATCTTACTCGACTTCCCGACGGGGTTATCGCCGACATCGGCGGACTTATTAAGGAAATCGACGGGGCGCCTATGGAAATTGAGCGCAAGGCGAGCGAGACCGACCGACTTATAAGCGAGGTAGAAAGCACCGTCGGCGACCTTACAACAAGTGAGCTTGACCGCATTAAAGAGCTTGCAAAGGAGGTTAAAATATGACCGCAGGACAGGTGTTTAACCGAGCGCTTACCTTGCTCGGATATGTGACCGATAGTCACAACGATGGGTTAAAAAGCCGCGCTATCGCCGCCATAAACGCCGCTTACGTTGACGTTTGTCGGGCGCAAATGTGCGAATTTGAGCCGATAAGAACTATGGCAGACAAGCTTTGCGTTGACGAAAAAATAGCCGCCGACGTTTTGGTTTACGGGGTGGCTATGTTTATCGCCCAAAGTGAGGGCGACGCCGAAAATCAGGCGGTTTTTTGCGACCTTTATAACCGAAAAAGAGCCTCTTTGTCGACAAGGGATACCGTAAAAGACGTGATTTTCGGTGGATAAAAGGCTTTGCGAAATTGTAGGCGGTTCGTACGGCGAATTTTGGCGGGACCAAAAACGCTACCGTGTTTTAAAGGGGGGCAAGGGGTCGAAAAAATCGACCACCTGCGCCCTTAATTTTATTGTACGAATAATGAAATACAAAGGGAGCAACCTCCTTTGCGTGCGTCAGGTTATGGACACCCACCGCTCGTCAACCTTTGCCCAGCTTAACTGGGCGATTGAGCGGCTCGGCGTGGCTCATTTATGGAAGGCGACGGTGTCGCCGATGGAGCTTACCTATATCCCGACGGGGCAAAAAATACTTTTTCGCGGCTTTGACGATCCGCTTAAGCTTGCGTCGACAACGGTCGCAAACGGGTCTTTATGCTGGGTTTGGGTTGAGGAGGCGTATGAAATTGAGCGGGAGTCGGATTTTGATAAGCTTGATTTATCGGTACCGCGAGGCGCCGTTCAGTCGCCGCTTTTTAAACAAACGACCGTCACCTTTAACCCTTGGAGCGAGCATCATTGGCTTAAAAAGCGGTTTTTTGATAACCCCGACGGCGCCGTTTCGGTTTATTCGACAACCTACGCCGACAACGAGTTTCTTGACAAAACCGACCTTGCCGTTTTTGAGCGTATGAAGCGGGAAAATCCGCGCCGATACGCCGTTGCGGGGCTTGGTCAATGGGGAATAAGCGAGGGGCTTGTTTTTGAGAGGTGGAAAACCGAAAATTTCGATTTAAACGAGCTTGAAAAGGATAACCCATGGCGTTTCCGTCACGTTTTCGGTCTTGATTACGGTTATACAAACGACCCGACCGCCTTTATCGCGGCGGCGGTAGATAACATAGACAAAAAAATTTACGTTTACGACGAGCATTACGAAAAGAAAATGCTTAATTGTGACATTGCGAAAATGATTATCGCAAAGGGGTACCGCAAGGAGCGTATTCGAGCCGATTCCGCCGAGCCGAAATCGAACGACGATTTGCGCCGTTACGGAATTTCGCGTATTACGGCGGCAAGCAAGGGCAAGGACAGCGTTTTAAACGGAATTGCACGTATTCAGGAATACGAAATTATCGTAAAGCCGAGTTGTAAAAACACGATAAAGGAATTGTCAAGCTACCGTTTTCGCAAAAAAAGCGACGGCGGGAGCGACCGATATCCCGTAGACAGCGACAACCATTTAATGGATGCGCTGCGTTACGCCACCGAGGATATACGCGGCTTTATTCCCCAAAAACCGAAAAAGGCGCCGCCGCAAAGCGATATTATCACGGCGGACGACCTTTCGGGCGGTTGGGGATAAAAAATTAAAAAAAGGAGAATAGCATGAGAGAAATTTTATATACGGTCGGCATAGACGGCATAACCCCCGCCGACATACAGTACGGCGGAGTCGCCGGCGAGCATAACGCAACCAAACTTATAATTACAGTAGCAAGCGATCTTTACGATATTATCAGCGAAACCTATTATTACCGAATTGACGCCGTAGACAGTGCCGGAACGCATTTTATCGGTAAGGTGGAACATATCACGACGAATACCATTACCTATCGCGTACCCCAGTCGGTTACTGCGGCGGGAGGCAAGGCCGAGATAAGAATTATATTTTCGAAAATTATTGATGACCTAGCGGAGAAAATTTTTTATAGCTTCCCGATTAAGCTTCGCTTTGACGACAGCTTTCACGGCGACGAGGCTGAAACAAAGGCGGCGCAGGACCTTTGCGCAATCGTTGAACAATTAAGGATAGATGGGGCCGATACGATTGACCGAATTGAGGAAACGCTTAAAGAGGCCGAAACGGCTATGGCGGGGGCAATTCGCTACGATATAATACAAGATTTAACCTGTGACGAAAAATCCATTGTGCTTTATAACCTTGGCGCGATTCCGTGGGACTTTGTCGCCGAGGATTATAAAACCGCCATGAACGAATTTGTGCTTACCTATAGCGCATTAAACGATTTTACTTATGACAACTTTTTGACATATACCGAATCGCCGTATATTACCGAGGATAAAAAGTATTTTGCTCGCAAAAATGTTGACATAGACGGCGGTAAATGGGAGCTTCTTTATACCATAGAGGGTGACGGCGAAACAAAAGTATGGGAATATAATCAGTTCGCGGACGGCTCGCCGCTTAAATTAACCGCGGTGTCGGCGGTAGTTATCCAGGACGTTGCCGAAGCCGAAAACAGCTATGGCTTTTTGTACGCTTATAGCGGCGCCGAAATCACACCATTACCGGCGGCGATATACAATTATTTCACAAAAAATTCAGCACCTACAACATCGGGAACGCAAAGAGCATACGGAGTTATTGAGCAATATAAAGGCCAATATAGAGCATATTCAGTTGGCATGGCTAAAACCGGTAATGAAATAATGAGATACACACCGTATATGCAAGCGAAGCACACAACCGCCGACTATCCATATATTGACCGAATTAAAGTACAAAAACAAACCGGTGTATTTTCCGCCGGCAACAAAATTGAAGTTTACGGGGTGAGATGTTATGACGAAATATAAATGTGTTAACGGGGTCAAAATGCCGATGACCGAAGAAGAAATTGCCGAAATGAAAAACGAGCTGCTTAAAATTCCGTATGAGCAACGCGTAGTAGACCGCATAAGGCTTAAATATTCGGTAGACGACGAGCTGGCTATCCTCCGCCAGCGCGACACAAAGCCGGATGAGTTTATCGCATACAACGACTTTGTGGAACGCATAAAGGCGGAGGAAAGGGAGGCGGTGAGCGGTAAATGACGTGGGAAATTTTAGTCGGGCTTGTTACCCTTGTGCCCGCGTGTATCGCCATTTGTACCGTTGTAAGCAACAACACAAAGGCGATGACCGAGGTTAAATGCGGGCTTGACGAGCTTAAAAGCACGTTACGCGACCAAAAAAAGGAGCTTCGTTCGATTGAGGAGACGGTTGCCGACCACGAGGTAAGGATTACTCGGCTTGAGGGTTGAGTGTAAAGTTAATCGGCGGCCGTGAATATAATAAATTGAACACGGCGGAGATAAGAAAGAGGTGAAAAACTATGGCTGAATATTACGCAAGCAAGGTTATTAAAATTGCCGAGGGAGAGGTTGGCGTTACCGAGTCGCCGAAAAATTCCAACAAGCAAAAATACGGCAAGGAATACGGCGTAAACGGCACGGCCTGGTGTTGCCAGTTCGTTTGGTGGGTGTTTAAGCACGCGGGAGCGTCGCCACTCTTTTACGGCGGCGGCAAAACGGCGTGGGTTCCGTCGGTAAGAAAGCATTATACCAAAAAGGGTAAGTGGATAAGGCGAGGCGACGGCACGCCGAAGCCCGGCGACCTTATCATTTTTGGAAATCGAGACGATTCGGGCAGCGGAAAGCATATCGGAATCGTCACAAAGGTTACCTCGTCAACCGTGTATACCATAGAGGGTAACACGACAAAATCGGGGTTTAGCGCAAACGGCGGAATGGTAGCGGCGAAATCATATTCGCGCACAAATTCCAACATTGCGGGTTACTGTACCGTTGATTACAACAAGGAAAGCGAGGAAAAAACGGTTATGATTGAGCTTAATGAGTTAGAAAAAGGCAGCAAGGGTGAGCAGGTTAAGACGGCGCAAAGGCTTCTTATCGCGCTTGGATATCCGCTTCAAAAAAGCGGGGTTGACGGCGATTTCGGCGACGAGACAAAGGCGGCAACCATAAGCTTCCAAAAGGATAAAAAGCTTGACGCCGACGGGGTTATAGGTAAAAACACGTGGTCGGCGCTTTTGGGGGTGTAGAGCGTGAATAATTTGGACGTTATCGTAAGGGCGGCGGTGCTTATTTTAAGCCTTGTCAACCTTGTATTAACCGAGCTTGGCGTTAATCCGATACCCTTTGCGGGGGAGGAATCCTATGCCGCCGTTTCAAGCATTGTAGCGTCGCTTGCGGCGGTTTGGGCGGCTTGGAAAAACAATTCGGTCACCCCCGCCGCAAAAACGGGCGACAAAATCATGGCGGCGATTAAGGCGGGCAGAGTGACCGCCGGCGAAGCCGAAAAGCTGCTTGAGGCGATTGAAAAGGCGGCAAAATAAAGCCGAACGAGGTTGAAACCGCCGCGAAATAATATAAAAAAATCAGGAAACGGAGTTTTTTCCGTTTCCTGATACTGTTTTTCGGTTGATTATAACCGCTATTTATGCGGCTTTTATGCGGCGTCGCTTTGGGTTTCCGTTTCGGTTATGGCCGTTTCGCCGTCGGCGTTATCGGCGCCGTTGTCGGCTTGGTCGTTGGTTATAACGGAAAGCTCGCTTGCCGTCTTTTCGGTGACGGTAAGCTTAATTTCATCGCCCGATTTTATAAACGGGAGCGAATCGGACACGGTTATAGCCGCCGTATAGAGGTTGTTATCGTCAAGAAGAATGTAGTAGGTGGTGTTGCCGCCGACTACCGCCGATTTAATGTCAACAACCTTGCCCGTAACCTCGGCCGTTTCCTTTTCGGGAGCGGGAGTAATTTCTCCGGCGCCGAGCTTTGCGAGGTAATCCTCGCGAGCCGCCTTAACCGAGCCGCCCGTGCCTACGATTTGATATTGCTGAACGTCGACAAAGGCGTACATTTTTACAAGCCCTGCGTCGCCCTTAAGCGACATAAAATAGGTCGGGCGGTCGCCGATGTTAAGCAAAATGGGGAAGGTGGCGCGGTAATTTAGGTGCTGTACCTGTTCCTCGGCGGAGGACATGGCCGAATATTCCTCGGCGCCCGGTACCGAATAGTAACGGGTTTCCTTTGTGCGGAGGTTGACAAGCACAAAGCCTACGTTTGACTCGTCTCCGCTTACCGAGGTCATGCCCGTGTAAAGCCAAACGTCGTCGTCAATGGCAAGATAGTTGTAGCCGTCGGTCGGCTGCAAAACGCCCTTTTGACCGAAAACCGAGTTCCAAAATCCCGAACGGTACTTACCGTTATAGGAAAGCTGATTAATAACTATAGCGGAATCGTAAACCTGGTCAACCCAAGTCGGCACGTCGCCGATATCGTAATAGGTACATTCGCCGGTAACGGCGTTAAGAAGTACGGCGCCGCCGATATCCTTGCCGCTCCAAAAGCCGATACGGTATTTTACAACCGACGCAACCCAGTAGGGGACGCCGTTATCGTCGATTTCAAAGGAAACCTCGTCAAAAATTTTTGTCGGGTACTTAAAACGTAGATAGCGGTCAAGGTTACGCATAAAATACTCGCTTCGTGAAAATTTTATTCCGTTATCAAGGCGGACAAGGGTAGCCTCTTGGGTTGTCATGTCGACCGTAATGTACCCCGGCAAGCCCTCTTTATGGTTGTTTAACCATTTAATTGCGTCGCCGTAAAGAAGGGGCGTAACCCTTGTAGGCACGTTTTTAAAGTTAATTTGGGTATAATCGTCGGCAATCTCAAATTGGGACACAAGGTCGCTCATTTCGCCAAGCTTACGCTTACCGAGCGCTTCGGCGGTGTTGTAATCGACGATAGGAATTTGGTTCATGCCGATTTCGGCAACGTCCTCGGCAAAGTCGCTGTCGGTAACGGTGATAAGGTCGCGGTAGGAGGCGGCGTTGAAAATTTCGGCGCCGATAACGTTACATACGACCGAGAAAATAAATATCGCCGCTATGCCGATAAGAAGGGCGACAATCGGCTTTCCAAGCGATTTTATTTGGCGCTTGCTTTTTTCAAGAATGGTTGCTCCGTCGGCGTCCTTAAACGAGCGGAAAAAGTTTATAAGCGCGCCGCCGAAATTTACCACCAATACGATTACGACGCAGGTGACAAGAAAGCTCCAAAAGCCGTCGCTTTTTGGGTTAAGCGCGGGAAGCGTAAACCAAAACGCGCCAAAAATTAACGCGGCGCTGATAAGTATTTTTAATAATACCGATAATGCTTTTTTCATTTTAAAATTACACCTTTCTGAAAATATATTTTACTAACCCTACAACCCTTACGCGGGTAACCTCGCTGTCCTCGAAAATTCGGGGCGGGTAATAGGGGTTTTCGCTTATAAGCTCGATACGGTTTTTCGAATAGCAAACCTTTTTTACAACGCCGTCCTCGTCGTCGATAAGTACAACGGCGTAGGAGCCGCTGTCTACCGAGGGTTGGAGTTGGATAAGGAGGCGGTCGCCTTCCTCGATTTTTGGCGACATGGAGTCGCCCTTTACGTTAAGGAGAATATATTCCTCCTCGGTCGAAAGTATGTCGGTCGGCACGTTTTCGTAGCCGTCAAGGTTATCGTCGGCAAGACAACCGCTTCCCGCCGCAACCCGTCCTAAAATGGGGACACGG
Source organism: Clostridia bacterium (assembly GCA_017383985.1). Classification (GTDB taxonomy): domain Bacteria; phylum Bacillota; class Clostridia; order Oscillospirales; family Acutalibacteraceae; genus UMGS1976. The sequence continues at coordinate 10,017 of JAFNUO010000082.1, forward strand.
GTAATGGGCGACACGGGGGTTGACTTTGCGTCCTCTATAATTTCCGTCTTACTTACTCCGAAAAGGTCGGCGAGCCGTTCGATAACCGGCATACGCGGCGTTTTAAGTCCAAGCTCCCACGAGCAAACCGCCTTTCCCGTAACGCCGACAAGCTCGCCGAGCCGGTCTTGGGTAAGGCCCGATTCGGCGCGTAGCCGCTTTATATTATTCCCAATTGGCATGGTTTCACCTCTTACTATCAACTATAGTTTATATTATAAATTAAAAGTAGAAAAATTGCAACTTTTTCTTGGAGCGAGTCCCATAAATGGGCTTGACATTCTACTTAAAGTAGATATATAATAAATTTGCCCCGAGAAAATTGAATAGCAATATCGTCTTTTTTATGAAAGGAACTAACAAAAGATGTATTGTAAAAACGGAATTGACGAATGTAACGGCTGCGGTTGGTGCCAAAGTGAGCGCTGCGATATATGCGGAGAAAAGGCAAGCGTAGTTTATTACGGCGGAAAGGCACATTGCAGTTGGTGCGAGATTAAAAGAAAGAAAAGGAGAAAAAATGACCGTTAGAGACTATTTTGAGCAGGTGCGTGAGATAGAAAGACGCATTAAAATCAAACAGGAGCAGATTTTGCATTTAAAGGAGCTTGCAACCCGTGCGACATCGGTTATTGAGGCGGTGCGTATCGGCGGAACATATAAAAGGTCAAAAATGGCTAACGCCGTTGAGGACATGGTAGACATTGAAAGGGAAATTGAGCGAGATATTGTTCGGCTTAAGGAGCTTTATAAAGAGGTAAGCGCCGTTATAGTAAAATTGGACAACGAAAACAGCCGAGAGCTGCTTACCTTGCGTTATCTTTGTAACAAAAATTGGGAGGATATCGCCGATAAAATGAATTTTGACACAAGAAGCGTTTACCGAATACATAAAAAGGCGCTAAGCGAGGCGGAAAGGTTTGTACCAAAGCCCTGCGCCTAATAAAATCATCCGACGTGGCACACCTTTTAACGAGGTGTGCCGCAATTTTTTTCACCTTGCGTAAGGCGATTTAATTTTTTATCCGAAAAAAACAAACCTGTCATGGTGGGTCAGGTTGAAGGTATGATATTATCTAAAATGAAAGGAGCTGTGAAAGACATGGCGGCGAAAAAAAGAACGGTTGAAAATTGTATTCACGAGATAATGAAGTTGCCGTGTAACGACGAAAAGGGCTTGCTTGACGCCTTGGGATACAAGGGTAAGCGGGATAACACGGCTCTTATCGCGGCGGTTATTTTTTCAAAGGCTCAGTCGGGCGACATGAACTGTTTAAAGGAAGTGCTTAGAATGTGCATGGACACCGCCGAGGGCGCCACCGAGCTTATAAAAATTATCGACGACGTGAAATGAGGTGAGAAAAATGATTGATTTTTTTATTGCGCTTACGGCGGTTGCGGTTAATTTTGGTTTAGGCTTTGCGGCGGCCAAAGTTATCAACCGACCCAAAAAAAGCGCGGCGCCGAAATGCGAAAACGAGGTAGTTACGGCAAGGCATATCGCCGAATACCGAAATTTTCTTTGCTACGACGGCACCGAACAGGATGAAATTGAATAAACCACACGGGTTAAAAATCCAAAAGCTAAACCCAAATCGGTCTTTGCGGAAAAAGGTTTCGCAAGGGCTTTTATTTTTACCTAAAAAGGAGAGTTAAAAAATGACAAACGACACTTTAATTGCCCAGCCAGAGGCAACCACCGAGTGCGAGGCGGAGACTGCACCCGCCTCCGTTTCTGAGGACGCCACACCGAACGAAAAGGAGGAGGGGATTGAAGTAAAATTCAACAAGCAGCTCCGCCGCTTGTCTTTAAGCGAGGCACGCGACTTTGCCGAAAAAGGCATGAAGTATGACTCGCTGATACCCGTTCTGAACCGCCTGAAGGAGCTGTCACCCGACGGCTCTATGAGCCTTTCGCAGCTTGCAGACCACCTGTTTGAGGAAAAAGAGAAAAGGGCAAGCGGAGCGCAGGAGGCGGAGGAACTTTTTGGTCGGCAGAACCGACTGACGGCTCAGTTTATTGAGCTTAAATCAAAATTTCCGGAGATAGGAGGGATACGCGACGTGCCGAAAAGCGTCATTGAGCAATCGCTTAACGGAGAAATTCCCCTTTATTACGCATATCTCGGCTACTGTCACGAGCAGGAGCAAAAGGCCAAGCTCGCCGCACAATCAAGCGAAAAGGCAACGGCGGCAACGGCGGGCAACCTTAAAGACGCTCCCGACACCCTTTCCTCTCCGGAAATTGCGGCAATGCTCAAAGGAATTTGGGCGTAAAACTATTTTTTTAACAAAAGGAGAACTCAAATGTCAACAATTAATACCATTGATTTTGAAAGCAAGCTTACCAACGAGCTTGACAAAGCCATTGTTCAAAAATCGGTAACCTCATTCATGGCGGATAACTCATTCCGCCAAAAGTTCGTCGGTGCAAGAACCGTTCTTGTTCCCGACGTAGATTTCAGCGGTCTTGGCGACTATGACCGCGACGGCGGTTTTACAACCGGCGCCGTAAACGTTAACCAGGAAAGCTATCAGCTTACTCAGGACCGCGCCCGTTCCTTCTCCATCGACCGCGAGGATATGGACGAAACCGGTATTGCGGGCCTTGCGGGCCAGATTATGGGCGAATTTGTTCGCACAAAGGTGGCTCCCGAAATTGACGCATACACCCTTTCTAAGCTTGCTAACCTTGCCGCAACAAAGGAGCATACCGTTGCCCTCGAAAGCGGCGAAACCGTGGCCGAAAACTGCTTAAAGCTTATCAACAGCGCCATTGAAAAGGTTTCGGAGGAGGTTGGCTACGACGAGGAAATCGTTGTTTTCGTTAACCCGACCGTATATTCCGCCCTTTCCAACACAAGCGAGCTTACTCGCAGCCTTGAGGTAGGCGACTTTACCCGCGGCGAGCTTACCACAAAGGTACAAAAAATCAATAACGCATATATCATTCCCGTTTCGGGCGCAAGAATGAAAACCGCCTATACCTTTAACGACGGCAAGACCGACGGCGAAACCGACGGCGGCTTTGTACCCGCCTCGGATGCCGAGGATATCGGTATTCTTGCTATGCCCAAAAAGGCCGGCATGCTTATCAAGAAAACCGACAAGGTGCGTATTTTTACCCCCGACCGCAACCAGCAGATGGACGCATACAAGTTTGATTATCGTCTTTACTACGACCTTCTTGTTAAAAAGTCCAAGGAAAACTCCATTTACGCCTATATTTATTAATTATAGGTCGAAAAAAGGGCGAAGTCAGTCGGCTTCGCCCGATTTTTTTAACGGAAGGAGGATTTTTTTTAAATGAAATTTCCGAAACGAAAAAGCGGAGACGCCCTTTTAAAGCGGCTTAACGTAAGCGGCGGATTTTCTTGCGACGGCATAAACGCCGAAAACGGGCTTAAAAAAGGCGAAAACGTTTATGTAGAAAACGGCGTTATAACCGTTCGACCGTCGCTTAAAATGCGAAGCCTAACCGCAACGGAAAAAACGCCTACCGCCTTTTATACCGTCGACAACGTAACGGCCGTTTTAACCGCCGACGATGCCGCAAAAATTGATTTTTTCGACAAAAACGGCGGTTTCAAAAAAACCATGGCGGGTACACAATCGGTGCCGAATTCGTTGGTTTTGCTTGATAATGCGGAGGCGCGCCTTATGTACGTAAAGGATTTCGAGTTAAAAACCGACATTATTGACATTGACCGAGCCGACGACAATGCGATACACGAGTTTGACATGGCGAGTCACGCCTATGTGCCGACGGTTGCGGTCGGCGGCACGGGCTTTCTTTACGAAGACGATAGCGACCCGATACATTTCGATTTTAACGGCAAGCTTTATGAGGACAAAAATATTATTTCAAATTCCTATATCGTAAGGCAAACGGCGGAATCGTACAAAAACGTATACACGTTGCCCTATATCATCGAGGATGACACCACCGTTTCTACCCAATATAGGGATGATCAGTACAATATATATAACCACGGCTTTCAGACGGGCGCCGACGGAGCGCTTATACATGATACGGTTATAGACGATGTTGACGAGCTTAGCGTTCAGCCCTTTTCCGATTGCCGAAACGCCATCGCGTTCAAAAAGATGGGTACGGCGCATAGAAAAATTGATTCGCCGGTGGGTTGTCTTAAACCGAACGACTTTACGATTAAAATATCCGAGAGGTCGACAAGTTTAGACCCCGCCAAATGCACCGAATGTGCCGTTTTTGATTATAAAAACGTAAAAACGTGGATTATTTTCGGCCACCCGTATTATAAAAACACCTTTTTCATGACCGGCTACGGCAACAAATGCTATTTCCCCGAATCGGGCAAAGCGGCAATAGGGCCAAGAACCGAGGCGATAACCGCCATAAAGCAGGTTGGCGACCAAGCGGCCGTGTTAAAGGAAAATTCGCTTTGGCTTATCAGCATCGAAACGGGCGACAGATATACCGAGGACGAGCTTATGACAAATAAGCTCCGTTCGATAGGAAAAACGCTTTCGACCGAGCTTGTAAAAGTTTCCGACGTCGGCTGCGATTGCCCGAAAACGGCGGCAAACTGCGACGGAAGGCTTATTTGGCTTAATTCCGACGGCAAAATCCGCATGCTTACCGACGTTAAAAACCCGAACGATAGGCAGGTTTGCGAGCTTTCGTATCTTGTCGAAAACTCGCTTAAAAATTACTCCGCCGACGAGCTTAAAAACGCCATGGCGACCTATTTCGACGGAAAATATTATCTTGTTATCGGTAACGACTTGTTTTTGCTCAACTGCCGAGCCAACGCCGTTGACAACTATACCTCCTACGCCGACGATTTAACGGCGCAAAAAAAGCTTGTTTGGCATAAATGGAGTATAGGCGTTGAGGGAGTTAACTGGCGCTACATTACGGCGGGCGACAAGCCGATTTTGTACGGCGACGTAAACGGCGGCTACATTTGTTGCGCTTTCGAGGGCGACGACGGCGTTGACTGCGCCGACGGGGAAACCGAAGTATCCGTAAATTGGAGCGCCGAAACGTCGCTTTATGATTTGGAAAGAGAGGACGTGCTTAAACGCGCGGCGCGGCTTGAGGCCAACGTTACGGCGGAAAACGAGGTAACGGCGGAGGTTGTTACCGAAAACGGCTGCGACGGTTGCGCCCAAATCGCAAAGGGCGAAACGCCAACCCGCGTTACCGTAAAAGGCGCCGAAAAAAGCGCCTTTATCGGGGCGAAATTTAAGGGCAGCGGAAAGGCGAAAATAAGCGACATAACCCTTTCGGCCGTCGCCACAACTCATAAAACTTAAAGTATAACAAAAAGCGGTTGGATTAATTTCCAACCGCTTTTTTCTTTTTTTATTTATTCATGTCAATGCCGATTGCTTTAAAGAACATGCTTAAAATCTTAAACTGAACCGAGGAGGAGGGGTGAATTCTGTCCCACGAATAGAAGTAGGGGTGATGAACCTCAAGAAGCTCCTGGATACCGGCCATGGTGTCGACAAAAATGATGTTTCTTTCCTCGCAAATTTCGCGGCAGATGTCACGTTCGGCGCAAATCATTTTAACCATTTCGTCTTGCATGTTGCTTTCAATCATATAAGGGGACATGATAACAACGCGGTCGGTAACGCCAAGGCAAAGGTCGGCAAGGTTAATCATGTTTTGGCGATATTCTTCGATAGATACGTGGTTAATCTTGTTTTCCGGCTCGTCAAAGCAGCGCCAAGCGTCGTTAGCGCCAATCATCATAACAATAACGTTGGGCTTTGCGTTTTTAACGTCGGTTTCAAAGCGCTCAAGCAAATGGCGGGTTTGGTTGCCGCTAATGCCCTTGTTTACAACGCGGATTTCAAGTTCGGGATAAAGTCCACCAAGGAAACCGGCAATTTTGCCTACGTAGCCGCTACCCCACGGATTAAATACGGCAATACCCTCGCCGTCGGGCTTTTGACGGTCGGCGTCGGTTACCGAGTCACCGAAGAATAAAAGTCGGTCATTTTTCTTTAATAACATTGAAATCGTCTCCTTATATGTTATAATCAATTTATAGGTATAATACTATCATAACGTATTCTTATTTGCAACACAAAATTGGAGAAAAAGCCAAATGAAAAAGAACGATTTAATTACGGTAACGGTTGACGGCGTGACCGCCGAGGGCTCGGGCGTTGCTCACCCCGACGGCATGGCCGTTTTTATAAAGGGGGCCGCCCTTGGCGATACTCTTTCCGTCCGTGTTATAAAGGTTAACAAAAAATATGCGATTGCGAAAATTGAGGAAATAATTTCGCCGTCCGCCGACCGAGAGGATAACCGTTGCGCCGCCTTTCCGGCTTGCGGCGGCTGTGCGTTTAGGCATATTACATACGGCGCCGAGGGCCGCATGAAACGCCAACGGGTTGCCGACGCCATGAAGCGTATCGGCGGAATCGAATGCGAGGTTGACGAAATAGTATCGGGCGAAAGCCAATCGGGTTACCGAAACAAGGCTCAGTACGCCGTCGGAGCCGACAAAAACGGCGTAAAAATCGGCTTTTACGCCGAGCGCAGTCACCGCATTGTTAATTGCAAAAACTGTGCGTTGCAACCGAAAATATTCGCCGATATTTTATCGGTTTTTGAGGAATTTATTAAAACAAACGGCCTTTCGGTTTATGACGAACTTAGCGGCAAGGGCCTTTTACGCAATATTTATATTCGCCGCGCCGAAAAAACCGAGGAAATTATGGTTTGCGCCGTAATTAACGGCGACCGCTTGCCAAATTGCGAAGGGTTGGTTGAAAACCTTAAAGCCTTGCTTGGCGACCGGCTTAAAACCTTTGTGCTTAACGTAAATAAAGAAAAAACAAACGTCGTTTTGGGTAAAAAATGCGTTCCCGTTTACGGCGACGGATATATTACTGATATCCTTTGCGGAGTAAAGGTGCGTCTTAGCGCCCTTTCGTTTTATCAGGTTAACCGAACAATGGCCGAGCGCCTTTACGAAATCGCCGCCGATTTCGCCGACTGCGACGGCAAGATTTTGCTTGACCTTTACTGCGGCGCGGGAACAATAGGACTTTCCATGGCAAGCAGGGCAGGTCAGGTTTTTGGCGCCGAAATAGTACCCGAGGCGGTTAAGGACGCCGAGTTTAACGCCGACGAAAACGGCATAAAAAACGCTCGGTTTATTTGCGCCGACGCCTATGAGGCGGCAAAACGGTTTGAGGCCGAGGGTATTCGCCCCGACGTAGTAGTTGTTGACCCGCCGCGAAAGGGACTTGAGGAAGGGTTGCCGACCTTTATCGCCAACCGCTTTAACCCCGAAAGGGTAGTATACGTTTCCTGCGACCCCGCAACCCTTGCCCGCGACTGCGCCGAGTTTGAAAAGGCGGGATATAAGGTGAAAAAGGTCGTTCCCGTTGATTTGTTCCCAAGAACACATCACGTGGAAACCGTCTGTCTGCTTTGCAAGGAATAGCGGGCGGCAAAAAAATAATTCCAAATATTTTTTTAAATACTTAGGAGTTGCTTATTCATGACGCCGATTATTTCTCCAAAACCGCATTTTTGCCGATTTGACGGCGGCAAGGCGGTAAAAATAAATCCCGAAAAAATTACAAATCCGTTTTTGGGCGACCTTGCCGTAAGCTATGCGGTGGATAACCTTGCCGCGCTTTATAAAAACGGAACGGCGCGCCTTGTTTTAGGAACTTTAAATAATCCCGCCGACTGCGAAAAGGTTTTTGCCGATATCCCGGAGATAAGCAAAGAATGGCGAGTTAAAGCCGACGGCTACCGCCTGATAATCGACGGGGAAAAAGACACCGTCGCCGTTATGGGTGCCGACCAAAAGGGCGTTTTTTACGGGCTCCAAACCCTTATCATGCTTGCGGAGCAGGGGGAATTGCCCTCTCTTTATGTCGAGGACTACGCCGACCTTGCTATCCGCGGCCCGATTGAGGGCTTTTACGGCTATCCGTGGAGCTACGACGACCGCAACGAGATAATGGAAATGTGCGCGAAAATAAAGATGAATACATACATCTATGCGCCAAAGGACGACCCATATCACCGCGCAAGATGGCGCGATTTATACCCCGAAAAGGAGCAGGGTGAGCTTCGCCGATTGGTAAAAACGGCGAACAAATGCAACTTTGACTTTGTTTGGACGCTTCACCCCGGCGACACAATCGACCTTAAAAACGAGGACGATTTTAATTCGACAATAGCCAAGCTTAACCAACTTTACGAAATCGGGTTGCGCCGTTTTGGCGTGTTTTTTGACGATATAAAGCCCGAAATGATTGACGGCGCGGCTCAAGCGGAATTTTTAAACCGCGTTGACGACGAGTTTGTTAAACCTAAGGGCGACGTAAAGCCGCTTATTACCGTCGGCGCCAAGTACCGCAAGGGCTGCGAGGTAAGCGTTGACCTTTATTACCGTCCCTTTGCCGACACGCTTCATGGCGACATAGAGGTTATGTGGACGGGCGACGAAACGGGCTCGAATATCAGCCACGATATCATGCAATGGCCGATAGACCAAACCGAAACAAAGAAAAAGACCTTAATTTGGTGGAACTATCCCGTTAACGATTACTGCAACGCAAAGCTTCTTATGGGTCGCCTTGACCCGCTGAAGCCCGACCTTGACAACGTAACGGGCATGATGTCGAACCCGCTTTCCGATATCCACGCAAGTATGCCTGCGCTTTATTCGGTGGCGAACTATTGCTGGAACACCGCCGAATTTAATGCCCGGGAAAGCTTCGACAATTCCTTTAAATATCTTGTCCCCGAAGCCGCCGACGAAATGGCCTTTTTGGCGCAAAATACGGCGGGACTGCGCGCCTTTTTGTTTAAGTTCGAGGAATCGTGGGACTTTAAGCCGCTTATTGAAAAAAATGCAACGGGCGAGTTAAACACGCTTTTTAAAAGGCTTAAAAATTCCTGCCTGCGCTTAAAGGAAATTGAAAACCGCCGAATTGTAAAGGACGCCGAAGAATGGATTGACGTTGCCGAAAAGGTAGCCGAGGCGGGCATAATTTTGACCGCAAACCCGACAAAGGCCGATCTTGAAAAGGCGAAGGAACTTCTTACATACAAGGTTATTGTAAAATCAATGAGAGGCGATTTTCCCGCCGAGGTGGGAATGCATCACATTCGCCCCTATCTTAACAAAATTATCGAACAAAACGGCATAGAAATGCCTCCCATAAAAGAAAACAACTTGGTAGGCGCGTTTTGGACAGAAGAGGATTAAGGATAAAAAATGAATTGCCCAAATTTTAAAAAATGCGGCGGTTGCCAGCTTCAAAACATGGACTATGACCGCCAACTCCGCTTTAAACAGGCCCAGGTGGTAAAGCTTCTCGGTAGGTTTCACCGCGTGTCGAACATAATCGGCATGAAAGACCCGACCCATTACCGAAACAAGGTACAAGCGGCGTTTGGCGAACGCGGCGGAAAGCTTATTTCGGGGGTGTACCAGTCGTCTACCCATAAAATTGTCCCCGTTGACGATTGCCTTATCGAGGACAAAATCGCCGACAGCATAATTGTCACCGTTCGCAAGCTCGCAACAAGCTTTAAAATGCGCGCCTTTAACGACACGACAATGCGCGGCTTTTTGCGTCACGTGCTTGTAAAACGCGGCTTTGTAAGCGGCCAGGTTATGGTCGTTTTGGTAACAAACGACGGCGAGTTTAAATCCTCCCGTTCCTTTATTAACGCCCTTTTACAGCGTCACCCCGAAATTACAACCATCGTCCGTAACATAAACACCCGCCGCACAAGTATGGTGCTTGGCGAAAAAAGCGAGGTGCTTTACGGCGACGGATATATCGAGGAAAACTTGGGCGGATTTAGGTTTAGAATAAGCCCAAAGGCCTTTTACCAAATAAACCCCGTTCAAACTCAGGTGCTTTACGGAAAGGCGGTTGAGTTCGCCGACCTTAAAGGCAACGAAACGGTTGTTGACGCATACTGCGGCACGGGAACGATAGGCATTTTTATGTCCAAAAATGCGGGCAAGGTTATCGGCGTTGAGCTTAACTCCGACGCCGTAAACGACGCAAAGCATAACGCCAAGCTTAACGGCGTAAAAAATATCGAATTTTACAACGCCGACGCGGGAAAATTTATGGTCGAAATGGCGGAACTTAAAATGAAAGCCGACGTTGTTGTGACCGACCCGCCAAGAGCAGGGTGCAGCCTCGAATTTTTACATAGCGTGCTTAAGCTTGCCCCCGAAAAGGTGGTTTACATTTCGTGTAACCCGAAAACCCTTGCAAGGGACTTAAAAACGCTTATAAACGGCGGGTACAAGGTAAAGAAAATTCAACCCGTCGATATGTTCCCGTTCACCGAGCATATAGAAACGGTTTGCTTGCTTAGTAAGTAAAACTTTAACGCAACTTCCGATTTCCCCCTGCGAAATTTTATACGAGGAGAAGAGAGAAATGAAAGCGGTAAAAATAATTATTGCGGCGGCGCTTATGTTTACGCTTGTTTTTGCGATGTGCCTGCCCGCGGCGGCGACCGAAACCGAATCGGGGACAGAAACCTCGTCGTCGGTAGGCGAGGAAACCTCGTCGGAGCCGGCTTCGTCGGACACCGAATCGAGCGACGAGTCGAGCGACGAATCAAGCGACGAATCGGAGGAAATTTACCTTCCGTCGTGGTGGAACCCCGATTGGGACGACCAAATCGACGCGTTTCCGCATCATTGGAACGCAAGCGGCGAGAATTGGGATAACCTTTATAACGAAAGCATAAAATACACCTTTTCCGACGGCACCCTTACCGTTTCGGGCAAGGGCATGTTAAATTTCGCCAACATGAAAATCATCTCCGACAAGATATCCATGAAAAAGGTTAAAAAGCTTGTAATCAAAAAGGGGATAACAAGCATAGAGGACTACGCCTGTTCGGGACGATATTTTAATTTTTCAAATCTTAAAACGGTTGTAATACCAAGCGGCGTAAAGGGTACGGGCGAAGGCACCTTTTGCCGAAACGCCGCCCTCACAAAGGTTGATTTTCCCGACACGTTGCAAAGTATTGATTCGTGGGCGTTTGAGGAATGTACAAGTTTAGAGGTTATAAACCTGCCAAAATCGGTAAAATATATTGCGGATCGCGCTTTTGCCGACTGTACCCGACTGCGCGATTTTACGGTAAACGGCGCCTCCGTTTCGGTTGACGAAACCGCCTTTAGCGGCTGCAAGGGGATAAGCGATATTACCGTTAAAAGCACAAACCAGGTAAAATATTTTCCCCGAAAGTATATTACCACCGTAACCCTTATTGACGGAGCAACTACCATAGGGAAAAGTGCGTTTTCCTCCTGTTCAAGCCTTGAGGAGGTCGCCATTCCCGACACCGTAACGGCAATTAAAGCCAACGCGTTTAAGGGGTGCAAGCTTATAAAATGGCTTACAATACCAAAAGAGGTTGAAACCATAGCGGACAGTGCATTTTCGGGCTGCGAGTCGCTTACCTTGATGGTATATAACAAGTCGGTTGCCCACGAATATGCAAAGAAAAACGAAATAAAGTTTAAGGTTATCGACCCACCCGATACATCGAGCGCAAAGCCGATTATAGGCAACTTGACCAACCGCGGCGACGGCGATAAGATTACGCCGTCAAAAGCGCCCGAAAAGAAAAGCGAGCCGATTGAATTTGGCGACATACTTATTTGGATGTTTGCGGGGGCGGCGATTATAGCCGTTGGAGTAATATCGGTTATATTCTTTGTTTCAAAAAAGAGGGCAAATGCCGCCGAGTTTTACGACGAAGAAGAATACGAAGATGACGGCGAAGAACGCGAAGATGAAGAATACGCCGTCGATGAATACGAAGATGACGGCGACCAATACGAACGTGACCAAATCGACGCTAACCCCGCCGACTTCGCCGAGCCGCAGCAAGCCGCCGAGAGCGACGGAGCCGACGCTAACCCCGTCGAGGGTGAGCAAGCCGACGGCGAAATTACCGAATAAAATAAAACGTTATAAGGGAGGCACCTCTTTGCGGCGTGTCTTCCTTATATTTTGCTTATATGCCATGAATTTTACCAATATTTTTGTAAAAAATATTCTTATGGCAAAGACATAGACGGCGGTTTTTGTATAATTGTTAAATTATTCACGAAAAACGTTGTTTCTACTTGCAAATACGAAGTATTTGGAGTAAAATATTAGTTGTGCCAAAGGGCAATTAAGTAATCTAAAAATATCTCACATAAAAAGGAAGGTAAAAATCATGACAGCTATCAACAAGAAAACTGTAGATGACCTTAAGGTCAGCGGCAAAAGAGTTCTCGTTCGTTGCGACTTTAACGTTCCGCTTAAAGCCGGCGTTATCACCGACGAAAACCGTATCGTAGCCGCTCTCCCCACCATTAAAAAGCTTATTAACGACGGCGCAAAGGTTATCCTTTGTTCCCACCTCGGCAAGCCGAAGGGTGAGCCCAAGCCGGAGCTTTCTCTTGCTCCCGTAGCAAAGCGCCTTTCCGAGCTTCTCGGTAAAGAGGTTGTTTTTGCCGCCGACGACAACGTTGTTGGCGAAAACGCAAAGGCTGCTGTTGCCGCTATGAACGACGGCGACGTAGTTCTTCTCCAAAACACCCGTTATCGCGCCGAGGAAACCAAGAACGTTGCTACCTTTAGCGAAGAGCTCGGTTCCCTTGCCGATATTTTTGTAAACGACGCTTTTGGCGCCGCTCACCGTGCACACTGCTCTACCGTTGGCGTAGTTGACTACGTTGATGAGGCCGCTGTTGGCTATCTTATCGGTAAAGAGCTTAAGTTCCTCGGTGGCGCAGTTGACGCTCCCGAACGTCCCTTCGTTTGTATCCTTGGCGGCGCAAAGGTTGCCGACAAGCTCCTTGTTATCGAAAATCTCCTTAACAAAGCCGATACTCTTATTATCGGCGGCGGCATGGCCTATACCTTCCTTAAGTGCCAAGGCGCAGAGGTTGGTATGTCCCTTGTAGATAACGAAAAGCTCGATTACTGCAAGGAAATGCTCGAAAAGGCTAAAGAAAAGGGCGTTAAAATTCTTCTTCCGGTCGACAACGTAGCCGTTAAGGAATTCCCGAACCCGATTGACGCCGAAGTTGAAACAAAGGTATTCCCGTCATTTGAAATCGCAAGCGACTGGGAAGGTCTTGACATCGGACCTAAGACCGCCGAAATCTATGCCGAAGCGGTTAAGTCGGCAAAAACCGTTGTTTGGAACGGCCCGATGGGTGTAAGTGAAAACCCCTGCCTTGCTAACGGTACTATTTCGGTTGCTAAGGCTCTTGCCGATACCGACGCCGTTACAATTATCGGCGGCGGCGACTCTGCTGCGGCCGTTAACAACCTTGGCTACGGCGACAAGATGAGCCACATTTCTACCGGTGGCGGCGCTTCTCTTGAATTCCTCGAGGGTAAAGAGCTTCCCGGTATCGCCGCAATGGACGATAAATAATAATTTATAAAAATTAAAAGTAAAGCATACCCTAATCGGTATGCTTTACTACTGTTAATAAGACAAAAAGGAGAACATAAAAATGAACAAAGCTACCCGTAAAGCCGTTATCGCCGGCAACTGGAAAATGAACAAAACTCCGGCCGAAACCACCGAAATTATTAACGCCATGAAACCTCTCGTAAAGGACGCCGACTGCTCGGTTGTGCTTTGCGTTCCTTATGTTGACATTCACGCCGCTCTTGAAGCCGCAAACGGCTCCAATATCGAAATCGGCGCCGAAAACTGCCATTGGGAAAAGTCGGGCGCATACACCGGCGAAATAAGCGCAGATATGCTTGTTGCCATGGGCGTTAAATACGTTATCACCGGCCACAGCGAACGCCGCCAGTATTTCGGCGAAACCGACATCACCGTAAACAAGCGCACCCTTGCCGCCGTAAACGCCGGACTTACCGCTATCGTTTGCGTTGGCGAAACCCTTGAACAGCGCGAGCAGGGTATTACCGCCGAATTAGTTGCTATGCAAACGAAAATTGCCCTTGGCGGTATCGCAAAGGACCAGCTTGATAAAATCATCATCGCTTACGAGCCGGTTTGGGCTATCGGTACTGGCAAACCGCTACCTCCGACCAGGCGGAAGAGGTTTGCGCCGTAATCCGCGCAACTATCGCCGAAATTTACGACAACGACGCGGCTGAACCCCTTCATCCCACACCCCAATCATAATAAACCCAAACACCCCATACCCAACCCAAACCACCTCCCAAATCCTCCATCTTAACATCAAACCTAAACCAAAATTTTCAATCACATTCACATTC